>JBKPRZ010000750.1:0-3907 GCA_046734815.1 Myxococcota bacterium
TCCCCGGCGTTCCCGCATCGGGATTGCGTCCGTTGCATCCGGCCGACTGACACTCGGCGTGCAGGTTACAGCGCTGCCCGTCGGCGAGCGTGCGCTGACAGCTTCCGCTGCCGGGGTCGCAATACAGACCCGGGCCGCACGGATCGGTCTTGCACGACTGCCCCTCGTCCACGAACGCGCGGCAGGTGCCGTCCGCCGTGGCGGTGGCCCCGACGCAGCTGCCCCCCACGCACGTCTCGCTGGCGTGACAGGCCCCCCCGGGCGGCGTCTTCGGCGTGATGAACCGGTCGCAGCCCGCTGGCTTGACGTTGCGCTTGTGAGCATCACAGCTGGTCGCCGCGAAGCCCTCCAGACACTGCCGGGCGAGGTCGGGATCGTAGGCCAGGCGCCCGCGGTCGCTCTCCTGCGCGATCACGCCCGCCCAGAACCCCATCGACTTGCGGCTCTTGGTTCCGCAGGCCTCGCGCCCACCGCCGTAGTCCATGTGCTCGACCAGCTCCATCGCCTGGCAGCACTCGTACACCTTGTCGCACACCACCGCCGCCGCCTCGCCCCCGAACTCGTCGATCGGCACCGCCTTGTCCTTGCCGCAGCCGGCCCCCGTCGACACCATCGCGGCAAACACCCCAGCAAACGTCCAGCGTTTCATGCCCACCTCCGTGCCCGCCTGCCCGTTGCAATCCCCGCTCCCGCCCCCGACGCAGCCAGCGATCCCCTCCGCTGCGCCGCCCGGCTGTCAGATCTTCATCACCGGCACCGCCCGGTCATCATCGACCACCACTAGGCCGCCGGAGCGCGGTCGGGGGCGGCCGGGACGGTGAACCAGAAGGTGGTGCCCTTGCCGGGCTCGCTGTCGACGCCGATCCGGCCGCCGTGCGCCTGCACGATGCCGCGGGCGATGAACAGGCCCAGGCCCGAGCCGCCCTCGGGGCTGCCGGGCACGCGGAAGAACTTCTCGAACAGGCCGGCCTGGTGGGCCGGATCGATGCCGGGGCCCTGGTCCTCGACCGCGAAGCGGATCCAGCCGGAGCCATCGGCAGCGCGGTCAGCGGCCTCGGGGCGGGCGCTCACCAGGATCTCGGCCCCCTCGGGCGAGTAGCGGATGGCGTTGCTGATCAGGTTGGTGAACACCAGGGCCAGCCGGTCGGGATCGGCGAAGGTCTCGGGGCAGCCGGGCAACACCTGCGCCCGCACCGTGACGTGGTGGTCCTCGGCCGCCAGCTTGTGCACGTCGATGGCCTGGTCGATCAGGGTCTGGGCGGTCAGCCGGCGCTTGTGCAGATCGATGCGGCCCGATTCGATGCGCGACAGGTTCAGCAGGTCGTCGACGATGTCCTGCAGCCGGCTGCAGTCCTCGCGGGCGGCGTGCAACATGTCGGCCTGCTTCTCGGTCAGCGGGCCCACCGCCTCCTCCAGGCACAGGTGGATGGCCATGCGCAACGACGTGAGCGGGGTGCGGAACTCGTGCGCGACGGTGGCCACCAGGTTGTTCTTCAGCTCGTCGAAGCGGAACAGCCGGGTGATGTCCTGGTACACCACCGCCACGCCGGTCACCTCGCCCGCCTCGCCGTAGATGGGCGTCGCGCGCGGCAGGAAGATGCGTTCGCCCTCGGGCTGGGCCAGGCGGACGGCCTCCTCGTACCCGCGCGGCACGTAGGCGCCCTTGCCGCCCACCACGTGGGCGCGGAAGCGGTCCAGCACCGCGCGGATGCCCGGGTCCACCACGCCCAGCGGGTCACCCGTGCTCCGCTCGGCGTCGATGCCCAGCACCACCCCGGCGGCGGTGTTCACCCCCAGCAACTTGCCGGCGGTGTCCAGCAGCACCACCGGATCCGGCAGCCCATCGATCGCCGCCTGGGCCGCCTGCTGCGCCTGCAGCAGCTCGCCCAGCGAGCTCTGCCGGTAGCGCTCCAGCCGGTCGGCCATGGTGTTGAATTCGGCCGCCAGCTGGGCGATCTCGTCCTGGCCCATCACCCGCGCCCGCGCCTTGACGTCGCCCTGCCCGAAGCGCCGGACCGCCGCGCCCACGATCCCCACCGGCCGCAACGTGCGGGTGGTCAGCCCGATGGAGGCCACCAGGCCCAGCAGCGCAGCCAGCAGCACCGCCGCCAGCGCCAGCGCCTGGAACTGCTCGGCCCGGCGCTGGGTGCGCTCGCTCTTGCGGACCATCGCGTCCAGGTTGATGGTCATGATCTCCTCGGCGCTGGCCTCGACCTCCTGGCCGAACGGCGCCAGCTGCCCCAGGTAGGCGGCCACCGGATCACCGCTGTCGCGCAGCTCGGGGTAGCGGTCCAGCGCCGACCGGTACCGGTTCCAGCCGGCGCGCAGGCGCTGGTTCGCCTCCTTCTCGCCCGGCTCGGTGATGTTCGCCTCCTGCGAGCGCAGCGCCTGCTCGAAGTCCCGGCTCTCGGCAGCGGTCCCCGGCGGCGGCGCCGGCGCGCGGCTGGCCAGCGCCGCCAGCGACAGCCGGTCCATGCGCTCGATCGACCGGCGCATCCGCTGGGCGGCCAGGATGCTGCGGTGGTTGTCGGCCAGGATGCGGGCGGCCGCCTCACCCAGCCGCGCGCTCAGCACGCCCGACAGCACCCCCATCGCGCCCAGGGCCAGCGCCAGCGGCAGCTGCGCCAGCACCAGCTTGCTCTTGAGATTCAGGGCCCCGCCTCCTCTTCCAGCGAAACGATGTGCAGGTCGAACCCGGCCGCCTGCTTGGCCAGCCGCAAAGGGATGCTGCGCCCGAAGGCCTGCCGCCAGAACGGCTGCTGCGAGCGCCCCACCACGATGTGCCCCACGCTGTGCGAGTGGGCGAAATCCAGGATCGCCTCCACCGGGTCGCGGTGGTGCAACCGCACCAGCTCGGCCCCCAGCTCGCGCGCCTTCTCGCTGTTGGTCAGCAGGTGCCGCTGGGCTGCGGAATCGATCTTGTCGGGCCGCTCCTCCGGCGTCTCGACGAACACCACGAACCAGTCGGTGGCCAGCCGCCCCGCCAGCCGCGACCCCTTGCGCAGCAGGGCGGTGGCCCGCGGCGACGAGGAGGACAGGCAGACCATCACCCGGTTGCGGATCCCCTCTCCGGTCTTCTCGGGCGCAGCGGCCCGGTACACGCTGGCGCGCTCGACGCTCTCGGCCACCTCGCGCAGGGCCAGCTCGCGCAGGTGGGCCAGGTTGGTGTCGGTGAAGAAGTGCTCGCGCGCCCAGTCGATCCTGTCGGGCGCGTAGATCTTGCCCGCCCGCAGCCGCTCCTGCAGGTCCTCGACCGCCAGGTCCAGGTTGACCACCTGGTCGGCGTGCTGGACGAAGCTGTCGGGGATGGTCTCGCGCACCGCCACCCCGGTGGCCCGCTCGACCACGTCGTTCAGGCTCTCGAGGTGCTGCACGTTGCAGGCGCCGATGACGTTGATCCCGGCGGCCAGCAGCTCCAGCACGTCCTGGTAGCGCTTCTTGTTGCGGCTGCCGGGGACGTTGGTGTGGGCCAGCTCGTCCACCAGCGCCACGGCAGGGTTGCGCTGAAGGATGTTGTTGAGGCTCATCTCCTCGATCGCCACCTGCCGGTACTCGAGCCGCCGCCGCGGCACCACCTCCAGCCCCGTCACCAGTTCCTCCGTCTCCTTGCGCCCGTGCGGCTCGACGAAGCCGATCACCACGTCCACCCCCCGCGTCTTCAGCGCGTGCGCCTCCTCCAGCATGCGGTAGGTCTTGCCCACCCCGGCGGCGAACCCGATGTACAGCTTCAGGCGCCCTCGCTTGCTCTTCTGGACGAGCTCGAGGAAGTCCTCGGGGCGGGGCCGGGCGGTGGGCGTGCTCATCGAGGGCCGCGGGGCCCGATGTCAGGGTAGCAAGGATCGAGCCACCGCGGCGACGCCGCCAGTCCCTTGGCCCGGCTGATGCACTCGACGAGCGTCATGGGCAG
>JBKPRZ010000751.1:0-8997 GCA_046734815.1 Myxococcota bacterium
GTCGAGGCGGGCGCGCGCGCGATGCGCGTTCCAGCTGCGATCGACGACGAGCGCGATCAGGAGGACGACGGAAGAACCGCAGACAAATAGGCGCCAGCGCATGGTGGTACGACTCGCAGCCGGGGCCTGGTGCGATGTCCCTAACCTATATAGGTGTTCTCCGCTCGTCGACAAACGTATTGAAAAAAGTGTGTAGCCCCTAACGCGCAGCGGGCTGCAGGAAAGGCAGCCGCGCGCGGTTTTCCGTCGGGGACGCCCCTGCGCCGCAGCTTGCCGGGGTCCGCGAGAACGTCTGCGTGCCCCGGCGTGGGTTGCTGGGGGGGATCGCTTTTGCTAGCGTGGCCGGTTCTCGTGGCAAGCGTCGTCTTCGTGTCGGGCGCCGCTGGTGTCCTCGGCTCCCGGCTCGTGCGTGCGCTGGTGAGCGCCGGCCACGCGGTGCGCGCTCTGGTGCAGCCAGGCGACCCGTTCCGCGCGCGCCTCGACGGTCTTGCCTGCGACATCCGCGAGGGCGACCTGGAGCAGCCCGCGACGCTCCGGGGCGTCCTCGATGGCGTGACGACCGTGATGCACCTGGCGGCCGTCATCCTGTCGCCCGACCCGACCGCCTTCGACCGGATCAACCGCGGCGGGACGGCGTCGCTGATCGCCGAGGCCGTGCGCGCGGGCGTCGAGCACTTCGTCTACGTGTCCTCCGCTTCGGTGACCTACCCGCGGCTGACCCGCTACGCCCAGTCGAAGCTGGCCGGCGAGGCGCTGCTGAAGGCCGAGCCGCGGCTGCGCCACACCATCGTGCGGCCGACCCTGGTCTACGACGAGCGCGGCGGGCAGGAGTTCATGCTCTTCTGGCGCTACCTCGAGCGCTTTCCGGTGGTGCCGTTCGTCGGCGACGGCCGCGCGCGCAAGCGCCCGGTGTGGGCCGAGGACATCGTGCAGGGCCTGGCCCGCATCGCCGGCAACCCGCGCAGCCACGGCAAGACCTACAACTTCAGCGGCGCAGAGTCGGTGACCATCCGCGAGCTGGCCGAGCTGATGCTCGCGCGGCGCGGCCAGCGCCGACCGTTCCTGCATCTGCCCGTCGGCCTGTGCCAGCTGGTGGCGCGCGGCATGGGCCTTTTCATGAAGGATCCGCCGCTGTCCCTGCAGGCCATCGCCGGCCTGGTCAACGACGCGGATCTGCCGCCGGATGAGGCCACCCGCGATCTGGGCTATGTTCCCATCGGTGTGCGGGAAGGCCTTTCACGCTGCTTTCCCCGCCCCGCCGAAACCCCCGCGAGCCGCCCCGGGCGGCAGGAGCTCGTTTCATGAAGTCGATATCCGGAAAGCTCGTTCGGCCCAACATGACCACGTCGACAACGTTGGCGAACATCGGTGTCCTGGCCCTGGCGGCCGGGCTGGCCGCCTGTGCGGCGGTCGGTGGCGCCGCCCCCACCGGCGGCGAGCAGAAGATCACCGACGAGGACGCCGCCAAGATGAAGGCCATCGGCGCCCAGGTGAAGGGGCGGATCGTCTGGTCCAGCTCGCGGCTGGGCAACCATGACCTGTTCGCCATGGACACCGACGGGTCCAACCTGAAGCAGCTGACCTCCGGCGAGGCGGTGGACTGGTTCCCGCGCTATTCGCCCGACGGCCGCCGCATCATGTTCGTGCGCAGCCGCAAGGGCTGGGTCAGCGAGCGCGACGCCAACGCCGAGGGCAAGTGGGACCTCTACCTGATGCCGGCCGAGGGTGGCAACCAGCAGAAGATCGTCGAGAACGCCAGCTGGGGCACCTGGTACAGCAGCGACGAGATCCTGTTCGTGCGCGCCACCCGCATCTACCGGCGCAAGCTGTCCTCGGTGCAGGAGACCTTGCTGGTGGACAGCGCGACGGTGCCCGAGCTGGAGGGGGCGCTGCTGCAGCAGCCCGAGATGTCCCACGACGGCAAATACATCGCCATCACTCTGCGCGGGTCCAAGCGCGAGACCGGCATCTGGGACGTGGAGAACAAGCGCTGGACCCGCACCGGCGACGGCTGCCAGATCAACTGGACGCCCGACGGCCACTCGGTCTACTGGGTGCATCCCACCGGAAACGGCGGCAGCCGGGTGTTCCGGGTGGAGGCCAAGGAAGGCAAGCTGGCGGCCGACATCCCCGACGACAACAAGACCTTCATCGACCTGCCCGGGCGGCGCTCGCACGAATATTTCCCCGAGCTGTCGGCGGACGGCAACTTCCTGGTCTGGGCCGCCACCCAGCGCGGCCACGATCACGACATCGCCGACTACGAGATCTACCTGTGGAAGGTGGGCAGCCCGCCCGACACGGCGGCGCGGCTGACCTTCCACTCCGGCAACGATCGCTGGCCCGACATCTACATCCCGGGCAGCGGCGCCTCGGCCTCCGCGGGAGCGGCGGCCCACTGACCGGCGGGCGACGATGAACCCGCTGCGCATCCACCCCGACGCCGGCCACCGCGGGCCCCCGCCCGCGCGCATCGCCGTGCTGGGGGCGGGCGGGTTCATCGGCTCGCACCTGGTGCCGGCGCTGCTGGCCCGCGGGTCGGTCGAGGTCTGGGCGGTGGACGTCTCGTTCGCCAAGCTGGCCATCCAGCTGCCGAGCATCGACGGGCGCGTGCACCGGATCGAGGCCTCCATCGATCAGCCGGGGCTGCTGGAGCAACTGGTCGACCGCTGCGACCTGGTGGTCTCGCTGACCGCCCTGTGCAACCCGTCGCTGTACAACACCCGCCCGCTGGAGGTGATCGACGCCAGCTACACCGATCTGGTGCCGCTGGTGCGCCTGTGCACCGAGCGGCGGCGCTGGCTGGTCCATTTTTCCACCTGCGAGGTGTACGGCCGGGCGGCGCTGGACGGGCAGGGGCGCCCGATGGACCGGATGGAGGAGGAGGAGTCGGCCCTCTGGCTGGGCCCCCTGCACCGCGAGCGCTGGACGTATGCCTGCGCCAAGCAGCTGCTCGAGCGGGTGATCTACGCCCACGGCCGCCACCACGGATTGCCCTTCACAATCGTGCGGCCGTTCAACGTGATCGGGCCGCGCATGGACTTCGTTCCCGACATCGACGGCGAGGGCATCCCCCGGGTGCTGGCCAACTTCATGGCCGCGCTGCTGCGCGAGGAGGAGCTGTGCCTGGTCGACGGCGGCCAGCGGCGGCGGTCGTTCGTGTCGATCGACGAGTTCGTCGAGGCGGTGGTGCGGATCGTGGAGCGTCCGGCCGCCTGCCGCGGGCAGGTGTTCAACCTGGGCAACCCCGCCAACGACGTCACCATCGCCACCCTGGCCGAGCAACTGGCCGCCGCCTACCGGCTGCAGGTGCCGGGGCCGCCGGTGCGCATGCGGTCGGTCGGCGCCGAGGAGCTGTACGGCCCGGGCTACGACGATTGCGACGAGCGCATCCCCGACATCGGCAAGGCCCAGCGCCTGCTCGACTGGAACCCCGGCACGTCCCTGGTCGACATGTTGCCGCCGATCGTCGCCGACTACCTGGCCCGCTACGGCCCGGCCATCGCCGAGGAATCGGCCGGTTTGCGCCGACCGGTGCGCGGGTGAGCCTGGCGGCGGTCATCCCGGCCTATAACGCCGCCCGCCACCTGCCCAGGGTCGTCCAGCGGCTCTCCCGGGCGGCGCCCCGGGATCTGACCCGCATCCTGATCGTCGACGACGGCAGCACCGACGACACCGCGACGGTGGCCGCCGGTCTGGCGGCGACCGAGGCGCGCATCACCGTGATCCGCCGCGCCCGCAACGGCGGCTACGGGGCGGCGATGAAGGACGGGTTGGCGGCGGCCGCCGAAGCGTCGGTGGTGGCCTGCGTGCACGCCGACGGGCAATACAGCCCCGAGGTGCTGGGCCGGCTGGTGGCCGAGCTGCAGGCCCGCGGCCTGGACCTGCTGCAGGGCTCGCGCATCGCCCCCGGCACCGCGCTGGCGGGCGGCATGCCGGTGTACAAGTACCTGGCCAACGCCGGGCTGAACGTGCTGGAGAACCTGACCCTGGGCCTGCGCCTGACCGACTACCACAGCGGCTACCTGATCTACGGACCGCGGGTGCTGGCGCAGGTGCCGTTTTCCCGGCTGTCGGACAGCTTCGATTTCGATCTCGAGGTCATCGCCTCGGCCCGCGCCGCCGGCCTGCGCGTCGGCGAGGCCCCCATCCCCACCCACTACGGCGACGAGGTCTCGCACCTGCGACCGATCCCCTACGGTCTGCGGGTCCTGCGCGTCCTCTGGCGCTACCGACGAGGTCACTATGGTTGAACGTTTGCGATCCCTGGTCTGCGCGCTGTTCGTGCTCGGCTGCGCCTCGGGCGGCACCCGCTCGCCGTGGAGCGCGCCGGCCCAGACGGTGCCGGCGGCGCACGCGGAGGTGCGCACCAAGAACCCGGGCTACCGGCGCACCGACGCGCAGGTGCTGGTACGCGAGATCGATCGCCCCACCCGCGCCAACCTGGACTTCGCCGCCTACCACGCGAACTTCCTGATCGCCGAGCCCCCGCCCGAGGGCGAGGCCGGCGCCGGCAGGCCGCGGGTGGACCCGAACCAGCTGTTCCGCGGGGTGCTCGAGCCGGGCACCGTGACCGGATCGATCGGGCAGACGCCGCTGACCGACGCCGAGCGCGCCCACCCGCTGGCGCTGGCCCCGCTGGCCCAGTGGATGTCGGAGAAGGACGCCAAGCTGGCGGGCGGGCTGGAGGAGATCGGCTCGGCGGTGCGCGAGGAGAGCTGGGGCCTGGGCGCCGGCCCACCCCTGCCGCGGCAGCAGGCCAGCGAGGTGTATCTGCACCAGGCCGGGGGCGGGCAGCCGCCGCAGCTGTGGGTCAAGGTCGAGTTCGCGCCCTGGTGGAAGGGATTCTCGGGGCTGCCCGACGAGGACGGCGACGGCGTGCCGGAGGTGTACGGGCGCGCGCGCGCCGACCTGCTGGACGCGCGGGCGGCGGCGCTGATCGCAGACGAATACACCGGCAAGACCCTCAGCGCGCCGGAGGTGCACGCCTGGGCGCACAAGCTGGCCTCGTACTGGTACCCCTCGTACAACACCGACCTGGCGGGCGTGGGGGCGCGCTGGCCCGACGACCAGACCGAGGCGGAGGTGCGCGGGACGCTGGGCGGCTTCGCGGTGGACGCGCCGACGGTGGTCATGCGCGGCAAGCCCGAGGGCAAGGCGGTCTACAACATCTTCCTGGTCAAGGGCGTCGGCCCGAAGACCGCCGCCGCGGGCAGCTCGCTGCCGGCGCTGAAGCTGCCGGCCGGCGCCGTCACGCCCGAGCCGGGGCCGGTGGGCGCGGCGGTCGACAAGGAGCTCGCGCAGGTGGGCGGCGGCTCGTGGGAGGCCTGGCGCAAGCAGGTGCTGCCGTTCCAGACCGCCGTGCGCAAGCACCTGCGCTCGGCGCCGGCGGCGATCAAGGGGCTGCCGGGGCTGGACGGGTATCTGTTCTACCGGAACGCGCTGGACTACGCGGTGGGCGGCGACCTCGAGAAGCAGCCCGCGCGCAAGAACCCGCTGCCGGTGATCGTCGAGTGGAAGCAGTTCCTGGCCAAGCAGGGGGTGGACTTCCTGTTCGTGCCGGTGCCCACCAAGGTGGAGGTGTACCCGGACAAGCTCGACGCCGCCGGCGCGTCCCTGGCCGGCAAGGTGGTGAACCCCTTCTCGCGCAAGCTGCTGCAGTCGCTGAGCAAGGCGGGGGTGGAGGTGGTGGACCTGTGGCCCGCCTTCCTGGCGCGGCGGAAGGGACAGCAGCCGTCGATCTTCCAGCGCCAGGACACGCACTGGACCAGCGAGGGGCTGGAGCTGGCCGCCGCCCAGGTGGCCGCCCGCGTGCGCCGTTATCCCTGGTACAAGGAGGTCGCCGCCCACAAGCGCAGCTACACCACCAAGGAGTCGGCCTTCAGCCGCCACGGCGACCTGCAGTCCCGGCTGCGCGAGTCGGAGAAGAAGCGCTACCAGCCCGAGGCGCTGGTGGGCAAGCAGGTGATCAACCCGGACGGCACGCCCTACGAGGACGACGCCGGCAGCCCGGTCGTGCTGCTGGGGGACAGCTTCACCGGCGTCTACCAGCTGACCGACTGCCAGCACGCCGGCGTCTCGGCTCACCTGGCGCGCGAGCTGGGCTACCCGGTGGATCTGGTGATGAGCTACGGCGGCGGGCCCAACGTGCGCCACAAGCTGATGCGCCGGGGAGCCGAGGACCTCAAGAACAAGCGCCTGGTGATCTGGATGATGACCGCCCGCGATCTCTACAACTACTGGGAAGACTGGGAACCGCTGGCCGCTCCCGCGGCCGCCGCGCGCTGATGCGGGTCGCCGCCGCCGCTCTGCTGCTGCTGGCCTGCCGCCGGGAGACGCCCGCCGGCCCGACCCTGCAGGCGCTGCTGGAGGTGGCTCACGAATCGGGTGCGCTGGCGGCGGCGGACGACGCCTTCACCCGCGCCGAGGTCGCCCGGCTGGCGACGGTGGCAGCCGCCGACGTGAAGCACGGTCAGCCGCCGGCCGAGGCGCTGGTGCGGGCGGTGTTCGCGACCGGCGGGTTCGTGCGGGAGATCGACAAGCAGGAGGCGCGCTTCATGTTGCTGCCGGCGGTGCTGCACGGCCGGCGCGGCACCTGCGTGGGACTGGGCACCCTGTACCTGGCGCTGGCCGAGCGCCTGGGCGTGCCCGCCCACGGCGTGCTGGTGCCGGGACACTTCTTCGTGCGCGTGGGGCAGGGTGATCACCTGCGCAACGTCGAGCTGCTGCGCCAGGGCGAGGAGATGCCGGACAGCTGGTACCGCGGCAAATACGCGGTGCCCGCCGGCGGCCAGGCTTACCTGCGCCCGCTGACGCCCATCGAGGTGGCGGCGGTGTTGCGGTTCAACCTGGCCAACCAGCTGCGCGAGCAGGGCCGCCCCGACGAGGCGCTGGCCAAGTACCGGCGAGCAGCGGCCGACTTCCCGGCATTCGCCGAGGCCCATGCCAGCGTCGGTTTGGTTCAGCACCTGCTCGGGCGGCTGGAGGAGGCGCGCACGGCCTACCGGGCCGCCCAGCGCCTGCAGCCCGATCTGCCCGGCCTGGACCGCAACCTGGCGCTGCTGGAGCAGGAGATCGCCGCGCGCCGCTGAGGGTGCGTATCGCTCCGACATAAACGCCGGCGCCCCGTCCGCCGATTCTCCTACCCAGGATGCGGCGGCTACCGCTGGGTCTGCTGTGCCTCGTGCTGCAGGTTTCGCGACCGGCCCGCGCTGCGTCCGGCGACGAGGAGATCCTGGCGGCGGCGGTGTCGTCGGTCAGCACCCACGAGAAGGTGGTGGCGCTGACCTTCGACGCCTGCCCCAGCCCCAAGGGTCCGCGCGGCTTCGACCGGGAGGTGTTCGACATCCTGCAGAACGAGCGGATCCCGGCCACGGTGTTCGTCTCGGGCAAGTGGGTGGAGACCCACCGCGACGAGGCGCTGGAGCTGGCCGCCAACCCGCTGATCGAGTTCGGCAACCATTCTTACGACCACGCCCAGTTCTCGCTGCTGACCCGGGAGCAGGCCCGCGCCGACATCGATCGCACCGACCGCATCATCGCCTCGCTGGACCGGGAGTCGATCGGCTTCCGCCCGCCCTACGGCGACTGGCCGGCCTGGCTGAACCTGAAGACCGGCGGGCAGCCCATCGTGCTGTGGGACGTGGTCTCGGGGGACGCCCACGGCCACATCGGCGTCTCGCGCATGGTCGACGCGGTCACCGCCGCGGTCCAGCCGGGCTCGATCGTCATCTTCCACATCAACGGCAACGGACCCGGGACCAAGAAGGCGCTGCCGCTGATCATCGCCCGCCTGCGCGAGCGCGGGCTGAGCTTCGTCAAGGTGACCGACCTCTTGCGCTTGCCCGACGCGGTCATCGTGAACGCCCATCCCCAGCGCTACCGGAAGAAAGTTCCCACCACCGCGCTGTCGGAAGTGGGCGCAAGATGATCGGGTGACCGCGCTGCGCATCCGCAAGGCCCGCCGGCCGGAGGCGGCCCGCCAGGCTACCTGGATCGCATCGATGGACCCCTGGCGTGCCCTGGGCTACCGGGCCGAGCGCCTGGCGGACTGGCTGGGCCGCCAGGCCGCCGCCGGCCAGGTCTGGGTGGCGCTGGACGGACGTCCGGCGCGGGTGGTGGGCATCGTGGTCTGCCAGCCGCAGGTGCTGCTGGGATCGTTCATCTCGCTGCTGGCCGTGCCGCCGGCGCAGGCGGGGCGGGGCATCGGGCGGGCGCTGGTGCAACAAACCGCCGACCGCGTCTTCCGGCAGTCGCGCTGGCTGTACACCTCCTCGGATCGGGCCAACCGCGCGGCCGCCCGCTTCTACCGCGCGTTCGGCTTTGCCCGGGTGGGCCTGCTGCCCGACCTGGTGACCCGCGGACATACCGAGATCCTGTGGCGCCTCGGCCGCCCGGCAGGGTGAACAGAAGATAGCCGGGTTCGCTGGCAGGCTCGCGCCCGGCTAGCGCACGAAGCTGAGGTCGTCGATCACCAGCTCGAAGGCGCTGACCACGATGGGGGCGCCGATCTCGATCGCGAACAGCGCCTCGACCGCGACGCGATCCTGGCGCTCCTCGGGGGCGGTCTGGGCCAGGCTGGCGAACGGGATCAAATAGGGCCGCAGCTGGTCGTCGACCTGCACCTCCGCGAGGAAGTGGTTGTTGCAGGCCACGCAGATGCCGCCGGCGCTGGCGGTGTTCTGGTCGGAGATCTTGATGCGCACCCGTCCCGGCGGGGTCGAGCGCAGCCAGACGCGCAGGCCCCGGAAGGCGCTGGCATCGAAGAAGGCTGGCCCGCCGGCGTCGTCGATCAGCAGCGCCCGCACGATCGGCGAGCGCAGGCCGTTGCTGGTGCCGGAAAAACGCATGGCGCGCCGGCTGCCGCACAGCTCGGGGATCGGCACCGAGGCCACGACGCCGCTGGTCCCATCGACAACCGAGATCACCCGCCAGCCGGTGCCGCCGCGGTCGCCGACCACCAGGTTGGTCAGCTGCCCGTTCTCGAAGTCGGCGATC
>JBKPRZ010000752.1:0-18724 GCA_046734815.1 Myxococcota bacterium
GGTGGGAGGACCGTGCGGCCCCCCAGCGCGGGGCTGGCGGCGTGCTCGTCGGCCAGCAGCGCCGGCAGCGACGGCAGCGGGCGGCCCTCGCCGGCGGCCTCGGCCAGGCGGCACTGCTCGTCCAGGCGGCGCAGCGCCGACAGGCGCTCGTCGTTGCCCAGGCTGGCCGCCTCCACCGCGTCCTTGAGCACGCGCAGGGTCTGGTCGTACACGCGCAGGGGCACCGGGAAGGGATGGCCGTCCTTGCCCCCGTGGGCCAGCGAGAAGCGCGCCGGATCTTCGAACCGGCTGGGGGCCCCGTGCAGCACCTCGGCCACCAGCGACAGCGCGAACAGCGTGCGCGCGCCGATCCCCGGCGTCAGCAGCAGCTCCGGGAAATCGCGCGGGCCGCGCTCGGCCGCCACCCGCAGGGCGCCCGACAGGCGGCGCAGGTCGAGGTTGTCGGCCCGCACGTCGTGATGGGCGGGCATCTGCAGGCGCGGCAGGTCGATCAAGGTCCCGGTCACCAGCTCGGGCGCGCCGGTGGCCAGCGCCACGTCGGCCGCGCGCGCCTCCGCCGCCCGGTGATCGGTCAGGTTGACGATCGGCCCTCCCGGCTGGCCCTCGATGGCGGCGTGAGGCTGGTCGACGCACGAACCGGCGCGCTCCCACAGCCAGTGGTAGCGCCGCGCCTGCCGGCGGGCGGGGTTCATCCCCTGCTGCACCACCGTCCAGGCGCCATCGTCGGTGACGATGAACCCGTGCAGATACAGATCGAAGCCGTCCTGCACGGCCGCGCTGTCCACCTTGGCCACCAGCCGGCTGGTGCGGGCCAGCTGTTCACCGGGCAGGCCGGTGCGTTCGCCGACCGCCAGCAGCTCGGCCGGGGTGGCGCGCGAGTGCCGGCCGCGGCCGCCGCAGACGTGGATGCCCAGCTCGCCGGCCAGCGGCGCCAGCCCCCGTTTCAGCGCGCCCAGCACGCTGGTGGTGATGCCCGACGAGTGCCAGTCCATCCCCATCACGCAGCCGAGCGACTGGAACCAGAACGGGTTGGCCAGCCGGCGCAGCAGCTCGGGGCGCCCGTATTCGTGCACCAGCGCCTGCACCATCAGCCGGCCCAGCCGGGCCATCCGCGCCGACAGCCAGGCGGGCACCCGGCCGCCGTGCAGCGGCAGGTCCGCCGATCCGGTGCGCACCGACATGCGCCAAGTATGGAGCGGTCAGAGCGGAAAGCCCAACGCCCGCAGCTGCGCCGCGGTCGAGGCGGCGTCGCGGTGCTGGATGCCGGCCATCCCCAGCGCGCGCGCCGCCTGGATGTTGGCGGCGTTGTCGTCCACGAACGCCGCCGCCCGCGGGTCGAATCCGCCGCGCCGGAACAGGATCTGGAAGATGCGCGGGTCGGGCTTGATCACCTTCTCGTCGCCCGAGACCACGATGTCGCGAAAGCGGGCGAGGAACGGGTATTGCCGCCGCGCCCAGGGGAAGGTGTCCGCGCCCCAGTTGGTCAGGCCGTAAAGCGGCGTCCCCCCCGCATGGAGGCGCTCGACCACCGCCACCATCTCCGCATGCGGGTCGGCGAACATCTCCTCGAAGCGATCGTGGAAGGCGGCGATCTCGGTGGACCATTCGGGAAAGCGGCTCTGCAGCGCGGGAACGATCTCGTCGGGCCAGGCGCCGGCGTCCACCTGTTCGTGCCACCCCGGCGTGCACACCGTATCGAGGAACCACTCCATCTTCTCGGGATCGTCGACGAAGATCTTGCGGAACAGGTGACGCGGGTTCCAGTCGATCAGCACCCCGCCGAGGTCGAAGACGACCACCGACGGGCGCGGGGCGGACGGGATCATAGGGTGAATCCAAGCGTAGCCCAGGCCAGCGCCCCAGCCAGCCAGCCAGCCAGGTGATTGACATCGCCGCGCTCGATGCGGCAGGGTCATCGACGCATGTTCGCCGATGGCAGCGAGATCAACCGCCGGCGCCGCATCCGCTGGAGCGCGGTCCTGATCTCGCTGGTGCTGACGCCGGTGGCCGGGTACGTCGCGGTGAGCAGATGGCGCCGGGCCCTGGCCTTCGTGGGCGCCGAGACCGGCTACCTGGTGCTGTGCGGGGTGGCGGCGCTGCTGCTGGTGCCCTCGCTGATGTACGGGGCCATCGCCGTGGGCCTCATCCACGCGCTGTTCGCGCTTTACGACGTGGCCCGGCTGTCCAAGCGCGGGACCTATCGCCCCAACTGGGTCTGGGTGGTGGTGGCTGGCGTGGCCACCTTCGGCTTCGCCGAGGCCACCTCCCGGGCCGCGCGCGCCTTCCTGGTGGAATCGTTCGACACCTCCGCCACCTCGATGTTGCCCACCCTCGAGCCGGGCGAGCACATCCTGGTGGGCAAGCGCTGGACCTCGGTGCGCCGGGGCGACATCGTGGTGTTCGACTACCCACCCAACCCGCAGCAGCAGTACGTGATGCGGGTGGCGGCGCTGGCCGGCGAGACCGTCACCGTCGAGGACGGCGAGCTGCTGATCAACGGCCAGCCGCGGCGCGCCGAGCGCATCGGCGTCGAGCAGCGCCAGGACCGCGTGATGGGCGAGCACACCGTCGAGCGCTGGCGCGAAACCGTGGAGGGGCGCTCGTACACCATCTACCGGCGCGCCGGACCGCTGCCGGTCATGCCGGAAACGCGCGTGCCCGACGGGCACGTCTTCGTGCTGGGCGACAACCGCGAGAACAGCAACGACTCGCGCACCTGGGGCACTTTGCCCCTCGAGTTCGTGCGCGGGCACGCCCTGTTCATCTGGTGGTCGCCCAGTCCCGCGGGTCTGCGCTGGCTGCGCATGAACAAGCGCCTGCAGTGACGCCCGGCTGAAGCCCTGACCGGGCTAGTTGCCGGCGCCCATCTGCAGGACCTTGGACAGCCGCGGCGCCAGGTTGGCGTCGCCGGTGACCTTGATCTTGCCGCCGAAGAACAGCTGCATCGCCACCGCCATGCCGCCGTCGATCATCGAGCGGAAGTCCGAGTCGCTGGCCTCGATGGTGCACTGGGGCGTGCCCGCCTCGCCGCGGACGCAGGTGGGCGGCGACGACTGCAGGTCGGCGGTCCAGGTGCCCCCGTCGTCGCCCGAGATCTTGAACAGGTAGATGGCCGCGACCTCCTTGGCCTTGTCCGGCTGCGTGCGCAGAACCTCGGGAACCTTTTTGTCGAAGAAATCCTTCACGGACGTGGGCATGAAGACCTCCCTATGACATTGGAGCGGGGGATCATTCTCGTCGATCCCGCCGCTGTCAAACAGCAGTCAACAGAAGGGTCACCCCTTCGAATCGGACGGGCTGGCGCCGGCGCTGTTCTTCTTGCCGGCGGCGTAACGTTCGGCCACCCGGTCGGCGTAGCCCTCCACGTGTTTCTGTTCCGTGCGGGTGATGGCCAGCGCGCCGGCGGGCACGTCCTTGGTGATGGTGGCCCCGGCCGCCACCACCGCCCGCCGCCCCACCCGCACCGGCGCCACCAGCTGCGTGTCCGAGCCGATGAAGGCCCCGTCCTCGATGATGGTCTGGCGTTTCTCGTAACCGTTGTAGTTGCAGGTGATGGTGCCCGCGCCGACGTTGACCTTCTGCCCGATGACCGCGTCGCCGAGGTAGCTGAGGTGGTTGGCCTTGCTGCCGCTGCCCAGCCGGGTCTTCTTGGTCTCGACGAAGTTGCCGATGTGCACGTCCGCTTCCAGCTCGGTGCCCGGCCGCAGGTGGGCGAAGGGCCCGATGCGGGCGTCGGGGCCGATCACCGACTCGGCCGCCACGCAATACGGCTTGATCTCGGATCCCGCCCCCACCTCGGTGTCGGTCAAGATCACGCCGTCGTCGATGCGGACGTTGTCGCCGATGCGGGTGCGCCCGCGCAGCGAGACGTTGCGCCCGATCTCGACGTCGCTGCCGATCTCCACCGAGGGCTCGACCACCACCGAATCGGGATCGCGGAAGGTGGCGCGCTCGGCGAAGCGGGCGATCACCCGCTTGCGCATCACCTCCTCGGCGTCGATCAGCTGCCGCCGGTCGTTGATGCCGGCGATCTCCTCGGGCGAGCTGTCGACGGCGTAAGCCCCGATGGTGCGGGCCGCCATCTCGACGATGTCGGTGAGGTAATATTCGCCCTGGGCGTTGTTGCTCTTGAGCGAGGCGGTGGCCTTGCGCAGAAACTCGATCGGCGCGGCGTAAAAGCCAGCGTTGATCTCGCGCAGCGCCCGTTCCTTGCGGCTGCAGTCCTTCTCCTCCACCACCCGCTGCACCCGCTGGCGCCGGTCGCGCAGGATGCGGCCGTAACCGGTGGGGTCGGGCAGCTGGGCGGTCAGGATGGCCAGCCCGTGGGTGCGGCGGGCCTCGGCCACCAGCGCCTCGATGGTCTCCCGGCGCAGCAGCGGCGCATCGCCGTACAGGATCAGCACCAGCCCGCTGTGCGCCTCCAGCGGCGCCAGCCCCAGCTGGACCGCGTGTCCGGTTCCCTTCTGATCGGCCTGCTCGACCACCGGGATGGTGCCCGCCCCGTAGCGCGCCACCAGCGCGCGCTCGACGTCGGCCAGCTGGTGGCCCAGCACCGCCACCACCGGCGCGGCGCCCAGCTCGCGCGCGCGATCGATCGGGTAGGCGCACAGCGGAGCACCCAGCAAGGTATGCAGGACCTTGGCCCGGCTGGACTTCATCCGGGTCCCCTTGCCCGCGGCGAGAACGATACAAGCCAGCGGTTCGGGCTCTGCCGCGCTCGCCGTATCAGCGGGCAACCTCGGCAGTTTCGCACGCACGGCGCGGTTGGCGCTCGCGGCGCCGTTGAGGATCTTCTTTTTCACGTCGGACAGCCTCCGGGCGCGACAATACTACCGCTTTTCACTTCGGATTTGCCGCGTGTAGGATCGGAAGCACATGCGTGGTTCATCCACTGGCGGTGGCTCTCCTTCGTCGGGAGGAGGCCGGCAGTCCGCCGGGGCATCTTCGAACCGGGGCGCAGCCGCCCCTTCCACGGCGAACGGCGTCGGCAGCCGCAACGGCTCGGCCCGTTACCCCGGAGGCACACCGTACCTGCTGGTGGTGGAGAGCGACCCCGAGCTTCAGCAGCGCCTGGGTGAGGTGCTGCGCGAGGCGAGCTACGACCTGGCCTCGGAGGCGGAGGGCGTGTGGGCCAAGCGGAGCATGTTGATCCGACCACCCGACGCCATCATCCTGGACACCCACCTGTCGGATGGCAGCGGCTTCGCCATCGCCGACTCCCTCCGTCGCGACCCCGAGACCGCCCGCACCCCGATCTTCTTCATCGCCAGCCGGCACCAGGGGGCCAAGCACCGCAGCGAGGTCCGCCGCCGGTTCGCCCCCGCCGAGTACCTGAGCACGCCGGTCGACTTCGACACCCTGCTGGCGCGGCTGCTGGAGACCGTGCCCCCCCGCCCCGCCCGCGGCGCCAGCTGGATCCCCAACTACCCGGTGGGCATGCCGGTCGATCCGGCCCAGCGGCGCGAGCGGCGCGAGGTCGAGCAGGAGGCGCGCCGGCTGTCGAGCAGCAGCGCCGAGATGCGCGGCTCGCTGTCGCGCGAGCCCTTCGCCCGCCTGGTGCAGAGGATCTACGCCGACAAGCGCACGGGCGCCCTGCTGCTGGCGCGCGAGCAGGCGAAGAAGATCGTCTATTTCGGCAACGGCTACCCGGTGTCGGTGCGGTCGAACCAGCTGAGCGAGTGCCTGGGCCAGATCCTGGTGGCCCGCCGGATGATCCAGGCGCAGGTGCTGGAGGAATCGCTGCGCCGGATGCGTCGGGAAAAACGCCATCAGGGCGAGATCCTGGTGGAGATGGGCGCGCTGTCGCCCCACAACCTGCAGCGCGCGCTGCTGGGTCAGATGGAGTCGAAGCTGTACGAGATCTTCGCCTGGCGCTCGGGCAGCTTCCGCTTCTCCGACGACCGCGAGGCCCCCGACCAGCCGGTCACCCTGGACAAGAGCCCCGCCGCCATCATCCTCGAGGGCATCCGCCGCCACTACGACGACGCCCGCCAGAACACGGTGCTGGCCCGCTTTTCCGGTCAATACGTGGTGCCCAGCCAGGACCCGCGCCAGCGCCTGCAGAGCATGACCGGTGACGCGGCCGAACGGCTGTTCATCGACAGCCTGGATGGCAGCCGCCGGCTGGAGGCGGTGCTGGCCCAGCCGCGGGTGGGCGAGCGCAACGCCCGGCTGCTGCTGGTGGCGATGGCCGAGGCGGGGATGATCGAGCCCGCCCGCTCGCCGCCGCGTCGCTCGAGCCCGCAGCCGGTGCAGACCAGCCCAGCGCGCGCGCGCCGGTCGCCCCAGCCGGTGCCCCGCCCGGTCGAGCGCGAGCCGGATCCGGGCCCCCCCGAGCGCCGGACCGTCGAGGAGCTGGCCGCGATCTTCGAGGGGATGCGGCTGCTGAACCACTTCGACGCGCTGGGTGTGGGTCCCGACGCCACCCGCGCCGAGATCACCGACGCCTTCGAGGAACGCGCGCGCGACTTCCACCCCGACCGGTTCCGCCGCCGCTCGCAGGAGGTCCGCACATTGGCCCAGAAGATCTTCGACCGGCTGAGCGAGGCCAACAAAGTGCTGGCCGAGCCCGCGCGCCGGCGGCGATACTTGGCAAAAGTGGAACGTCAGCGTGCCGATCCACCGCCGGGCCCGGCCCTGGCCAACCACAGCCCGCCGGCCGCCGCCGAGCAGGTGTATTACGCCGGCGTCGAGTACCTGCGCCAGCGGCGCTACCGCGAGGCGGTCGAGGCCTTCAGCCAGGCGCTGGCCCTGGCGCCCGATCAGGCGAGCTACCACGGCGCTCTCGGCTGGGCCCTGTTCCGCAGCGCCCCCGGCGATGCGCGGGCGGTGGCGGCCGGGCTGACCGAGCTGCGCCAGGCGGTGGTGCTGTCGCAGTCCGATCCCTGGGTGCACGTGTCGCTGGGGCGGTTCCTGGCCGAGACCGGCGATCCGGATCAGGCCATCGTCGAGCTGGAGATGGCGCTGCGCCTGAACCCGGCGCTGACCGACGTGCAGGACGAGCTGCGCCGCCTGCGAGGCGAGGCATGAGCCCGGCCGCGACCATCCAGGCGACCTCGATCTGGCTGGACGGCAAGCTGATCCCTTTCGCCCAGGCGCAGGTGCACGTCACCGCCTTCACCTTGCACTACGGGATCGGCGCGTTCGAAGGCGTGCGCTGCTACCGCCGCCACGACGGCCGCAGCGCCATCTTCCGCCTGCGCGAGCACATCGAGCGGCTGTACGAATCGGTGGCGGTCTGCTCGATGACCATCCCGTTTTCTCCGGCCGATCTCGAGACCGCCTGCCTGGAGACGGTGCGGGCCAATCAGCTTGCCGAGGGATACATCCGCCCGCTGGTGTTCACCGGCGCGGGCGTGCTGGGCATGGGCGCGCGCGAGAACCCGATCCAGACCGCGATCATCGCCTTTCCCTGGAGCGACGTGCTGGGCGCCGACGCCGCCCAGCGCGGGATCCGGGCCCAGGTGTCGACCTTCGTGCGCGCGCCGGTCAACTCGATGATGAGCAAGGCGAAGATCATCGGCCAGTACGTCGGGTCGGTGCTGGTCAAGCGCGAGTCGCAGCGGCTGGGCTTCGACGAGGCCATCATGCTCGACGCGGAGGGGCGCGTGGCCGAGGGCAGCGCGGAAAACATCTTCATGGTGTGGAAGGGCCAGCTGCTGACGCCCCCGCTCGACCTGCCCATCCTGGCCGGCATCACCCGCGACGCGGTGCTGACCCTGGCGCGCGACCTGGGGCTTTCACCGCAGGAAAAGCCCTTCACGCGCGACATGCTGTACTCCGCCAGCGAGGTGTTCCTCACCGGCACCGCCACCGAAGTCACGCCGGTGCGCGAGATCGACGGTCGCCCCATCGGCCCCGGCAAACCCGGCCCCCTGACGACGAAGATCCAGCAAGCTTTCCTGGCAGCGGTGCGCGGCCCCGGCGAACCGCATCCAGAATGGCTGCGCTACGTCTGACGACATTGTTGCTATGCTGGTTGCTTTCGCTGAACGGGAGGTGACGTTTGGCTGAGATCAAATGCGCCCATTGCGGCCAGACGCACGAGCAGGCCACGAAGTTCTGCCCCAAGACCGGCAAGCAGATGGGGCCTTCCGCCGGCGCGAAGGCCACGATGATCATGTACGCCACGCCGCCCAGCAACGGCAGCGCGGGCCACCGGCCGGTCCGGGTGAACACGCCGCCTGCGGTCCGCACCGCGACGCCGGTCCCCGGCAACATCACGCGCGGCATCGCCACACCGCTGCCGCGGACCCCCTCGCCCGCCACCGGCACCACCAGCGCGCTGGGCGAGCGGCTGTCGCGCATGACCCCGGGCGTCGGCATCCGCGTCCCCGAGGTGCCGCCCCCGCCCGTCACCGTCGACAACGTCCCGCCCCCGGTGCCCGCCGCCGCCACGCCGGTCCCCGGCGCCGATCCGAAGCGGAGCAGCCGCCCCGGGAGCTTGCCCGACTGGGTGGTCACGGCGGACCCGACCAGCACCGCCACCACCTCGGCCGTCTTCCCCGCCGCCGGCGCGCCCGCCAAGGGCATCGTGCACCTGCTGAAGGACGCCCTGAAGCTGTACCGCCGCCACGCCCGCGACTTCCTGCGGACCGCCGCGATCCTGTTCCTGCCCGGCGCGCTCATCAGCTCCGCCGCGCTGACCGCGATCACCGCCCCGATGCGCGCGTCGACCGCCACCCTCGAGCACGCGGTCGCCACCGGCACCATCGCCGACGGCACCGCCGCCGCCGCGGCGCTGAGCGGCCTGTTGGCCACCGTGCTGGGCCTGCTGGGCTGGGCGGTGGTCGCGTTCATCGTGTTCGGCCTGGTGGTCCCGCTGACCCTGGGCGCGCTGAGCATCGCGGTCGCCGATCGCGCCCTGGGCGGCGACGCCGGCCCCTTCGACTACTGGCGCCTGCTGCTGGGGCGGCTGGGCCCGCTGCTGTCCGCCCTGGCCCCCGCCGCCCTGCTGTGCGCGGTCGGGTACTTCTGCGCCATCCTGCCCGGCGTGCTGCTGTCGTTCCTGTTCACCTTCGTGCCCGCCGTGGTCCTGATCGAGGGCCAGGGCGGCCTGGGCGCGCTCAAGCGGAGCGTGCGCCTGGTGCGAGCGGACTGGATGCGGGTCGCGGTGGTGCTGATCGTGTTCGGCGTGCTGAACTTCCTGGCCCACCTGATCGGCGGCGCGCTGATCCCCGATCGCGTCTTCTTCCTGGGACGCGTCCTGGGCGATCTTCTGACCCTGGCCCTGCTGCCGATCCCGGCGCTGGCCTCGGTGCTGCTGTACCTGGACGTGCGTCGCAAGACCGAAGGCCTCACCCACGAAGCCCTGCAGGCCGAGCTCGAGGCCCTGCGGACCGCGCCCGAGCCCGAAGGCGAATACGAGCTGGGCTGAGCGCGCGCGGACCCGGCGGCGTCAGGCGAGGTGGAGGAGAGAGAGGGATTCGAACCCTCGGTACCTCACGGTACACACGATTTCCAATCGTGCCCCTTCGGCCACTCGGGCATCTCTCCAACTATTGCCCGCGCTTTGGCTGAGGCGGGGAAACCCCGCCTTCGCCACCGCGACGGTGATCTGAGGAGAGAGTGGGAGTCGAACCCACGTTGGGCGCAAACCCAAACCTGATTTCGAATCAGGCGCCTTCGACCACTCGGCCATCTCTCCGTAATGATTTCAGGTACTTATGGTCTTTTCTTCGGCTCGTATCCTCCCCATTGATCCGCCATCGATCCGGTTGGGCTGACAGACCCGCCGCCAGCGGCCGCAATATTTAGCACCAGCCACGGCCGCGCGGCGACAGAAACATCAAGAAATCACGGAGGTGCGCCCGCACAGAGCGCGCCCAGGAGTGGACGCTGACGGTCTGTTACCTAGAAGGGGACCGCGCCCCTGCCAGCCCTCAGCCCCAGCGGCCAGGTCCGGATGGCTTCCAGGCTCGCCAGGAATTTGATCGTCGGCTCAGCACGAGCGATCCGGCGTTTGCCGCGATTTGTGCCGGCGCCCTCGACCGAGCCCCAGGGCGAGGTCACTGAGCGTGTGTTTCGTGATCAGGCTCGACAGCTGCTCGAAGCTTCAAGAAAAGCACGTCGACGACGCCCGAGGTGCCGTGGAGCTGGCCGAGAGGAACGCGGCCGCTGTGAAGACACCCCAGTTCTGCGCGTCGGTCCGGTCGACCCGATCGGCTCGTCTTCGCGTACGTCTCGTAGACGACCGCTGTGCTGGTCAGGCGGGGGTGGGTTGGGTGACTGATTCGGCTTCGATGAAGACGTAGCGGACGCGGCGGACGGTGCCGCAGATGCGGCGCTGGATGCGGTCGATGGCGCGCGGGATCTCCTCGGCGGCGATGTCGGTGCGGAAGGAGACCTGCAGGTTGGCGAGCACCGAGGCGGGGCCGAAGTGGACGGTTATCACCCGCTGCACCTTCGTGACGGCGGGGTCGGCTTCCGCGCTGGCGCGGACGGCGTCCACCAGGCCGGGTTCGGCGCTCTCGCCGATGATCAGGCGGTGGGCCGCGCGGGCCAGCAGCCAGGCGACCGCCATCAGGATGCCGCCCACCACCATCGAGGCCAGGGCATCCGGCACCGGGCTGTTCAGCCACTGGCTGAGGAGCACGCCGGCGGCTGCCGCCACCAGACCGGTCAGCGCGGCCGTGTCCTCGAACAGGATGGCGAAGCTGGAGGGATCTTTCGAGGTGTTCACCGTCTCCCAGAAGCCACGGTCCTTCTGTTCGGCGCGAAAGCTGCGGAAGGCGAAGGCCCAGGAGGCGCCCTCGAACACGAAGGCAGCTGCCAGCACGAAGTAGTTCCATCGGGGATCGCGCATCGGCTCGGGATGCATCAGATGCGTGATGCCCTCGTAAACGGACATCCCGCCGCCCACCGCGAAGATCATCACGGCGACGACGATGATCCAGAAATAGAGCTCCTTGCCGTGCCCGAACGGGTGCTGAGCATCGGGTCCCTTCTGGCTGCGCTTCAGGCCGATCCAGATCAGCGCCCCGTCGCCGGTGTCCACGAGGGAATGGATCGCTTCTGCCACCATGGCGGAGCTGCCGGTCACGGCGGCGGCGAGGAACTTGAGCACGGCGATGCAGGCGTTGGCCACGATCGCCGCAATGACCGCGCCCTTCGATTCGGTCGTGGCCATCAGCTCCCTTCCCGGAACGCTGCGCGCCGTCCCGTCCTGACCAGCAAGGTGAATGCCTCCTCAGCCCGCAAGATGGTGTCTCGGCCCTCCGGCAGGAAGTGGCCCCATCCTGACTTCACCCAGGTCGTGCACCGTCACTGGAGGGCAGGATGATGTTCGCGACCGCGTCGGCCATGGCCGCGACCGCCCCCGAACAGTGGGCCAGGAACAAGGTCGGCTCGATCAGCTCCAGTTCCAGCAAGAGCCAACCCCGCGAGCGCGTCTCCACCAGATCCACCCGGGCATAGAGCGGTGGGCGTTCGCTCGGGATCCGCGCCAGGACGGTGTGGGCAAGCGCCAGTTCTTCGCGGCGGGGCGCGACCGGCGTCCCCCGATCGGCGGCGACGATTCCGGTCACCAGCGTCGACGTGCGCTGGACGGTGTGCGTGTGAGCGCCGGCGACGAAGACGAACGATCGCTCGCCCTGTGCCGCCACCTCGGGCAGGTAGGGCTGGACCATCACGTCTCCGCTGACCCGCACCTCCGCGGTGAAGCGTTCTGCCTCGGCGAGATCGACGAACCGGCGGGTCGCATGCGCGGAAGCGCCCACGGCCGGTTTGACCAGGACGTCGTTCCAGCCGCGGGCCTGGCAGCGCGCGCGAACGCCGTCGGGGTCCGCGCGCGGAGGCGTCACCCCGGTCCCGCCAGAGAACCATTCGGTCTCGATGACCGGGATTCCCGCGCGCCCGAGCTCGCGAAGGTACGATTTGTGGGCATTCCAGCGGACCAGGGCGGGCGGATTGAGGACCGTGACCAGTGGTTCGACCTGCCCCAGCCACGCGAGAAACTCGGCCAGTCGCAGGTGGTAGTCCCAGACCGATCGCAGGACGACCAGAGCGGCGCTCTCCCACGCGACCGACCGCTGGTCCCACACGGCCGGTCGAGCGTCGATCCCCCGGGCGAGCAAGGCGGCCTGGAGCAGCTGATCGTCCTCGGTCAGATCGGCGAAGGCGCTGGAGGTCGCCAGCAGAACAGGGTGCTCGGTGGTTCTCAATTCGCTGAAGAGCTTAACAGCGGGCCGACCGCCAAGACTGAGGCCGGCTTCACTCACAAAGACGCCAGCACCGACCGGAGGGCTCCGGCATCGATCGGTTTGGTGAGGTGCTGGTCGAAGCCGGCTTCCTGGATGCGGCGCCTGTCGTCCGGCTGACCGAACCCGGTGGTGGCGACCAGGCGCATGTGGGCGCCGTCGAACTGGCTGCGCAGCCGGCGCGCCACCTCCAGGCCATCCATCCCGGGCAGCGCCAGGTCCAGGAAGACCAGCTCGGGCGCGGTGCGGATCGCCGCGGCCAGTCCGTCCACGCCATCGTAGGCCACCGACACCTCGCAGCCCTGCAGGCGGAGAAACATCGCCAGGGTGTCGGCGGCATCAACAGCGTCGTCGACCACCAGCACCCGGTGAAGCGCCTCCCCGGGCGACGGGCGGCCGGCGGGCGTGGCGGCATCCACCGGCGCAGGTGCAGACGCGGTTGCCGGCAGGGTTGGCAAGCGCACCACGAAGCTGCTGCCGTGCCCCGGGCCCTCGCTGTGCGCCTCCACTGTGCCTCCGTGCAGCTCGACCAGCCGCTTGACCAGGCTCAGCCCCAGCCCCAGCCCACCCAGCGCGGCGTCGCGCTCGACGTCCACCTGGGCGAAGGCCTCGAACACGCGGGTGAGCATGGCGGCCGGGATCCCCGCGCCGGTGTCCGTCACCCGCAGGACCAGCTGGCCGTGCTCCTCCGTCACCGACAGATCGATCTGGCCGCCGGGCTGGGTGTATTTGGCGGCGTTGTTGAGCAGGTTGGTAACGAGCTGCCCGAGCCTCACCGGGTCGCCGCGCAGCGGAAGGGCGGCCGGCGGCACCCGCACGCTCAGCCCCAGCTGACCGGCGGCGATCGCCGGCCGGCAGGTGTCGAGGACCGCGGCCACCACCTGACCCAGGTCCACCGTCTGCAGGTGCAGCTGCAGCTTGCCCTGGCTGATCCGCGACAGGTCCAGCAGGTCGTCGATCATCCGGGTCAGCTGCGTGACCTGGCGGCCGATCAGCTCGCGGGCCCAGGTCTGGTCCTCGCCGGGCGGCAGCTGGCGCAGCAGCTCGACCCCCATGCTGATGGCACCCAGGGGGTTGCGCAGCTCGTGGCCCAGGGTCGCCAGGAACTCGTCTTTCCTCCGGTCCGATTCGCGCAGCGCCTCGGTGGCGGCCTGCTGCAACCTCAGCTGGTGGTGCTCCTCGACAGCCAGCTTGCGCTCGGTGACGTCGCGGCCCACCGCCTGGCAGTGGACCAGCTGCCCCTGCGGGTCGAACAGCGCGCGTACCCGCCACTGCTCCCAGCGGCGCTCGCCCTGGTCGGAGACCAGCTCGTGCTCCCAGGTGGTCAGCGGGCAGGCGGCGTGCAGGCCCGCCACCGCCTGCTGCGTGACCGGACGCCGGTCGGCCGGCAGCAGCGACCAGAACGGCGTGCCCCGCAGCTGCGCGGCGCTGAGGCCCGCCCGGCGGCAGCAGGCGCCGTTCACGAAGGTCAGGGTCCCGTCGGGCCGGAACCGGCAGATCAGCTCGGTCTGATCCTCGACCACGGCGCGGTAGCGCTGCCGGCTCGCTCGCAGGGCGCGGGCGGTGCGCTGCTGCTCCTGGATCAGGGCGGACAGCAACAGCAGCGGCACCGAGGTGGCGAACAGGAACAGCTGCATGCGCAACATGTCCGCGGCGGGCGAGGCGGTCACGAACGGCCCCCGGCCGGCCAGGGTGCCGCCGATCGCCAGGCCGGTGATCAGCAGCAGCGAGGCGCAGGTGCCCAGCGGCCCGAAGCGCACGGCCGCCCACAGCAGCAACGGCAGCGGCGCGTAGGGCAGCACCAGGAACCCGCCTTGCTGGCCGGGCGGCGCCAGCAACAGGAACGCTCCCACCGTGACCAGCGCCAGCGCCAGCACGGTGCCCTCGGCGCGACGCCGGCAGCCGATCAGGCTGGCGCGCGGGCCTGCCCGCGCGCCAAGCCGCCGCCGGCTGATCAAGCTGATCGGCAGCAGGGTCAGGCCGGTGAGGGTGTTGGACAGCAGCCAGGCGCGCCAGACCGGCCAGTATCGATCGGCGCCCTGGTGGATCGCCACCACCGCCGCGCAGAGGAACGCACCGGTCAGCGGAGCCAGCACCGTCGCAAACAGCAGGAATGCGACCATGCCCCGGAGCGAATGGAGCCGCTCCGGTGCGTGGGCAAACCGGCGCGCACCGGCCGCCGCCACCAGCGCCCGGGCGAAGTTGGCCAGCTCGGCCAGCAGCACGAAGGACAGCGGGTCGCCGCCCCGCCAGTGCGGCCACACGTCCGCCAGCCCGGCGGCCACCAGGTAGATCGACCAGCGCCGCGGCGGCGACAGCAACAGAGCGGCGGTCAGGATGGCGTAGGGCGGGAACAGGACCGCGGTGCCGATCTGCGGAAAACGAAGAGTAGTGCCGAAGCTGGCGCCCAGATAACACGCGGCGCCGACCAATATTGCGGTGGCGATCGTCCGCGTGCGCGGAGACCTCGGCTCCAGGCCGTGGCCGGGTGCAGCCACCATCGGCTAATCCTGCCAGTCGTCGCTTCCGGCCAGGAACAGCCGGGCGCTGACCCGTCCGGGCGCGGACGAGAAAGACGCGCGCCCGCTGTGGGCCTCCGCCAGCCGCCGGATCAGCCAAAGCCGCGGGTCGGCCGCGGCGGGAAGGGCGCCGGATCCGCTCAGGGCCAGGGTGGCTCCGCGGGCCTCCCGGGTCAGGATCAGCGCGACCCCACCGCCCGGGGCCAGCGACAGCAGGTTGCGCACGATGCAGACCACCGCGAAGCGGTCCCAGCTGCCCATCAAGGTGGACGGCGCCTGCAGAGCGGCCCCCGCCGCGCGCGCGGGGGGGACGACGAGGGGGACCAGATCGCCGGGCGTCCGCGCCAAGGTGGGAATCAGGCCGGCCGCCAGCGGCAGCAAGCGGGCCAGCGCTCCGTCGAGCTCCATCAAGGCCGCCTCGATCTCGGCCAGGGCACCGGGCGCGTGCGCGGTCAGGGCGCTCAGCCGCAGGTGCAGAAGCGCCGCGGACAGGGGCGTGCGCAGCAGGTGGACCAGCGCCCGGACCCGGCGCTGCGATGCCGGCGCCAGGGGCGGCCCCGTTCCGGTCACCGCTGTTCCTCGCGCAACCCCGGCCAGGTGGCGACCAGGCAAAGTCCCCCGTCGGCGCCGGGGCCGATCTCCAGCCCACCGCCGGCCGATTCCATCAGGCGCGCCGCCAGCCACAGCTGGAACTGTCCGGGCGCGCTGCCCAGATCGCGCGCCAGCGGCTGGTCGGGCAGCGAGCTGGGACGGACTCCCGGCACCTGCATTTCCAGACGGACCGCCGCCCCACAGGCCCGCGCCGTCACCGCGATGGGGGCCACGGTCAGCGCGAGCGCGAAGGTGGTCAGCTCGTGAACGACGCGCCGGCAGGCCCAGACGCTGAAAGAGCCGGACAGCGTCCCGTCGATCCGAGCCTGCACCCGTTCCTCGCTGCCTTCTGCTGCCGCGGCCAGCGCCTGCCGGATCACGGCGGCCAGGTCGATCCGCTCCTGCGGGAGCGCGGGCGTCAGCTCGAAGGCCAGCGACACCACCCCCAGCAGCATCGCCTCGAGGTCGGCCAGGGCCTCGCCGGCCGCCTGCGTGTGCGGCGATTCGATCCGGCTGGCCCGCAACCCCTCCAGCCCCAGCCGGACGGTGGCCAGTGGCAGCGCCAGCTCGGCCTGCACCAGCGCGCACATCGTCTCGGGCGAGGGGGGCTGGACGGCCTCGCCGGCGCTCAGCTCGTGGTGCTGCGAAGCCAAGACCGATCCAGGAGGGGATCCAGGGTGGTGTGGGCCGGCTCGTGCCCGGCGGAATCGCCGGTGCGGGCCCGCTTGCGCAGCAGCCCGTGAACCGCGGCGAAGCGGATGAGGTCGGCGACCCGTCGGCAGCCGAGCTTGCGGTGGATGCGGGTCAGATGTGTGTCGACGGTCTTGCGCGAGATGCACAGCTCGCGCGCGACGTCGTTGGTGACGACACCGTTGACCACCAGGTTGAAGACCTCGCGCTCGCGGACGGTCAGGCTGGCGAGCACGTCGGCCGCGGACGGCAGCGCGGCGCCCGAGCGGCGGCGCTCGACCATCGGAGCCAGCGAGGGGGTCACGTAGCTGCCGCCGGCCGCCACCTTGGTGATGGCGGTCAGCAGGGAGGTCAGCGGCTCGGTCTTGAGCGCGAACCCCGCGGCGCCGGCGGCCAGGACTTCCAGGGCATCCCCCAGCCGGTCGTGGATGGTCAGCACCAGCACGCGGGCGTTGGGCGCGCGCAGGCGCAGGTCGCGGGCAGCCGTCGCCCCGTCCATGCCGGGGAGGTCCAGGTCCATCAGGACGACGTCGGGCCGCGAACGCTCGATCCCGATGAACGCATCCCGGGCGGTGGCGGCCTCGCCGACGAGCTCGACGCCCGGCTGGGCGCGCAGCATGTGCCGCAATCCTTCGCGGATCAGCGGCTCATCATCCACGACGAAGATGCGCATCGAACCTCCAGCAGCAAGAGAAACGGCCTCACGACGGTACTCTAGGTCAGCACCGTTGCGATGTAGGTCTACACCGCAAAGAGACCGGTCGGCCGCATGCCCGGGCACCTCCGCGCGTCCAAGCCCTCGGCGCTCCGCCGGCCCGGCGAGGGGGCCGGCCCGGCTGGCACGAGCTCGGAACTCCAGGAGGAGCCAGGGGCGGGCCGGATCCTGCCGGAACGTGGCAAGGTCTACACCCGCGGACCGCCCACGGCAGCTGCCCCGCCGTCACGAATCTCCGTGACCAGCGTGGTCATGGCTCCCCCGGGGCCAGCCCCTGGGCCTTCCCACTGACGGCGATCGACCGCCGGAGCTGCAGGGCGGTTCAACCGCCGTCAGTCACCGGTGGGGGAGATGCGGAAGCTCTTGATCACCGGCAGCGCAGCGAGGGCCTGGGTCAGCGGGCGCGCCTTGTCGGCCCGGGAGGCGCGGACCACCATCTGGTATTCCAGGAACGGCTGGCCCTCGTTCTCCAGCTGGTAGTGCAGATTGGCCACCGTGAAGCCGTGCGAGCCGAGCAGCTTGCGCATCTCCGGCTCGGCCAGGGCGCTGTCGCGGGCGAAGCGGACCACCAGCTGGGCGTAGAACTGGGGAGGGAGCTTGTTCTCGATCCAGCGGAAGACAGACAGGGTCCCCAGGGTCAGCAGCCAGGCGATGGTCGCGGGCGTGTAGAAGCCGATGCCGATCAGGATGCCCAGGGCAGCGGTGATCCAGATGGAGGCGGCGGTGGTCAACCCGCGGACCGACAGCCCGTGCTTGATGATCCCGCCGGCGCCCAGAAAGCCGATGCCGGTCATGATCCCCTGGGCCATGCGGGTGGGATCGATGGTGACCCGTCCCTGGGCCGGCACCGGGAACCAGCGCGCCTCGTACACCGTCACCAGCATCAGCAGACTGGTCGACAGGCAGACCAGCGCGTGCGTGCGAAAGCCCGCCGGCCGCCCGTGGTAGCTCCGTTCCAGCCCGATCAGCCCACCGGCCAGCAACGCCGCGGTCAGCCGCAGGCAGACCTCCAGACCCATCGTACGCAGCCACTCGCTCATCTCGGTGTCAAACCGTCCTGGCCGCCCAATGTACCTGCTTTTTCCGGGGCTGGCGCGGGCGACCACACAAGTGCGCGCCTTCTGGTAAAACCCGCCGGTGGCTGATGACAGTGGCACGACACCGTTGAAGGACGCCTCCGCGGTGGTGGAGGCGGTGGTCGATCGCGGGCTGCTGTTCCTGTCCGACCCCAAACGGCCGAACGCGATCCAGGTGTTGACCGGGCAGTTCCCGCGCGGGTCCTGGTGGTCGCATCCGCGCGCGAACGACATCTACGACATCTTGCAATCGGTCGAGCACCACGCGGACCTGCTGCTGGCCAAGCTGCTGGCGGGCAAGGTGACCTTGATCCACCGCGCGCTGTGGCCGGCGCTGCTGACCGTCGCCACCGCCCGCGAGCCCTGGCAGACCGAGGGCCTGTCCGCGGTCGGCCGGCAATGGCTGGCCAGCTTCGACGAGGCGCAGGCGACGGGCGCGGCCGTCCCGCCCGTCAGCCGGACGGTGGCCAAGGAGATGGAGCTGCGCCTGCTGGTGTTCGCCGACAGCGTGCACACGCCCTCGGGCCGGCACGAGACCCGGGTCGACAGCTGGAGCGCCTGGGCGGCCCGCGCTGGCCAACCATGGCCCCTGCACCCCGCCCTGCCCGTGGCCGCCGCCCGCACGACGCTCGAGACCGCCGCCGCCCGCCTCGGCCCCCCTCCACCCCGCCTGCCCTGGTTCGCCGCGCCCGCCCCCGCGGACGCGGACTGAGACGCGGGCGACAATGTAGACAGCCGCCCCGGTTGTCGTACCCGCCGTTGTTGTACAAGAGGAACCTGAACCTCTGTATGATGCCGAGAAGGGTTCGCCGATGACGACAGTCGCGCGTTCCAGCCCCGCCGAACGGTTGCTGTCGGCGGTCCAGGAGCTGTCCCGCCTGTCCGACCTGACAGCGGTCATGGGCTCGGTCAAGCGGTCCGCCCGGGATCTGACCG
>JBKPRZ010000753.1:0-10303 GCA_046734815.1 Myxococcota bacterium
GCTAAAAATCAATTCCCAGCTGCGCGCGGCGGCCGGTGGTGAAGGGGTGTTTGATGTTCTGCATGTCGGTGACCAGATCGGCTTGGGCCAGCAGAGCCTCCGGCGCGTTCCGGCCGGTGATGATCACGTGGACGGTGGCAGGGCGCTGCTCCAGGGTGGCGAGCACGTCTTCGATCGGCACGAAGCCGTAGTTGAGCACGTAGGTCAGCTCGTCCAGCACCACCACCGCGTGCTCGCCGGCGGTGATGAGGGCGGCGGCCTGCTGCCAGGCCTGCTGGGCTGCCTCGCGGTCGCGCGACAGATCGTCGCTGTCCCAGGTGAAGCCGCGACCCATCACGAGGAAGGTCAGCTCGGGCAGGCGCTCGGCGAACAGGCGCTCGCCGGTCTTCCACTTGCCCTTGATGAACTGCACGACGGCTACCCGCAGCCCGCGCCCCAGCGCCCGGAACACGATGCCCAGGGCGGCGGTGGTCTTGCCCTTGCCCTGGCCGGTGTAGACCACCAGCAGGCCGCGCGCGTCGCTCACGCCGGCCTCCGCGCCTTGCGGTAGCGGTGGCTGAAGGATGGATCGTACAGGCGCGAGTTGGCAAAGTCCGTGGCGGTGAGTACCCGGCCGACCAGGATCATCGACTGGGTGCGGATGCGGGCCGCCTTCACGCGGGCCTGGATGTCGGCCAGGGTTCCGCTGACGATGATCTGGTCGGGGCAGCTGGCCTTGTGGACCACCGCCACCGGGCAGTCGGCGCCGTAGTGGGGGATCAGCGCGGCGGTCACCTCGTCCAGCAAGGTGATGCTCAGGAACAGGGCCAGGGTGGCGCCGTGGCGGGCCAGCTCCTGCAGCTCCTCGCCGGGCGGCATGCGCGTGCGGCCGGCGGCGCGCGTGAGGATCACGGTCTGCGACAGCTCGGGCAGGGTCAGCTCGCGGCCCAGGGCGGCGGCGGCTGCGCTGAACGACGAGACCCCGGGCACGATCTCGTATTCGATACCCAGCGCCTGCAGCTGGCGCATCTGCTCGGCGGTCGAGCCGAACAGCGCCGGGTCGCCGGTATGCACGCGGGCGACGTCCTCCCCGGCGTCGCGAGCCTGCACCATCAGCGCGACGATCTCGTCGAGGGTCAGGCCGGCGGTGTCCAGCACGCGCGCGTCCGGGCGGGCGCGGGCGACCACCTCGCGGGGGACCAGCGAGCCGGTGTACAGCACCAGCGGGCAGCGGGCGATCAGGTCCGCGCCGCGCAAGGTGAGCAGGCCCGGATCGCCGGGACCGGCGCCGATGATGTAGACCTTCACGTGCACCTCAGGACGGCGTCGCGCACGATCTGCCAGACGTGCGCCGGCATCGCCGCCAGCCAGCCGGCGTCGATCACCGCGGCGGGGTCGGCTTCGTGGTCGGGGTCATCGCTCAGGATCAGCCGCCACAGGCGATCGCTGACCGCTCCGGTGCGGGCGATCAGCAGGCGCTCGGCCAGCAGGCGCGGCAGGGCCTCGCCGTGAAGGGGCATCGTCAACCAGGGACCCGGCACCGCCACCGGGCCCGAGCGAGCCAGCGGGATGTACGGACGCACGAGGGCGTCGGGGGCCTGGACCGGCGGCTCGAAGCCGGCGGCGGCGAAGTCGCAGGGGCGCTTGAGGTTGCCGACCAGGAACCAGCGCCCGTCGGTCTCGGCCAGCAGCGCGCCCGCCAGGCGCCCGACGCGAATCATGGCTCCTCCGCGGCCGGTACCAGGCTGCGGCCGGGGGTCTGGCCGGGGAGCGCCTCGCCGTCCCAGGTGTATTTGTTGGCGTAGCCGCGCGGGGTGATCATGTAGCCCTCGTAGACGAAGGTCTGGCTGGACCCGACCAGCACGGTGGTCAACATCCCGATCTCGAACTCCAGCAGGTGGTCGAGGTCGGTCAGGTCCACCTGCTGCAGCTTGCGGTAGGCGCTCTTGACCAGCCCCACCGGGGTGGTGCCGGGGCGGTGGCCGCGGATGATGGCCTGGGCCTCGACCAGCTGCCGCTGGCGGCGGCCGCTGGCCGGGTTGTACAGGCCGATGACGAAGTCGGCGGCGGCGGCGGCCTCGATCCGGCGGGCGATGACCGGCCAGGGGGTCAGCAGATCGGACAGCGAGATGGCGCAGAAGTCGTGGCCCAGCGGCGCCCCCACCAGCGAGGCGGTCGAGTTCAGCGCGGTCATGCCGGGGATGAGCCTCAGCTCGGGCGGATCGCCGCGCCGCCAGCCCAGCTCCTGCAGCACCTGGAACACCAGGCCGGCCATGCCGTACACGCCGGCGTCCCCCGACGAGATGATCGCCACCCGCGCGCCGGCGCGGGCGCGCTCGACCGCGGCGCGGGCGCGGCCGATCTCCTCGGTCATCCCGGTCCTGATCACCTCCTTGCCCTCGATCAGCGGGCGGACCAGGCGGATGTACGTGGTGTAGCCCACCACCACCGCGGCCTCGCGGATCGCCGTCAGCGCCGCCGGGGTGGTGTGCGCCTCGGCGCCCGGGCCGATGCCGACGATGCTCAGGACGCCCGACGGCGCGCCGGACGGGGTCTCGGACATGTTGTCGGACATGTTGTCGTTCATGGCTCCCTCCGCGGGCGAAAGGGGATGCGCGCGACCGCGAAGGTCATGGATCGCCCGGCGCCCTGCTCGGTGTAGATCTGCTTGGGCACCAGCAGCTGGCGCGCGCCCGCGGCCAGCAGGGCGGCGGGCTCGGCCACCCCGCGTGTGCCCACGTGCCGCTCGACCACCGCCGAGGGGTTCTCGATCCCGGGCACCCGGTCCAGCTCGGCGGCGGTGTACGAGCGCAGCGGCCAGCGGTGGCGCTCGAGCACCTCCAGCAGGCCGGGCTCGTCGCTCTTGCGGTCCACGCTGGCCACCACCTTGACCGAGGCCGGCGACAGCCCGTGGGCGCGCAGCAGGGACATCACCCCGCGCTCGATCAGGTCGGCCGGGGTGCCCCGGTCGCAGCCTATGCCCAGCACCAGGCTCTTGGGGCGATACACCACCGCCTGGGCGAAGTGGCGCGGGTGGGAGGCCTGCAGGTCCCGGTCGCTGACCACCAGCAGGATCTCGTAGGCCCGCGGGTCGATCCCCTCCAGCGAGCGCGTGTACAGCACGCTGGGCGGCAGCGGCTGGTCCTCGGGCCAGAAGTTTGGCTCGCCGGTCTCCTGCACGAACAGCACCGGGGCGGCGTTGACCACGGCGGCGCAGCCGCGGGTGACGTTGCGGTCGGGATCGTCCAGGGTCCAGCCCAGCTCGCGCCCCAGGATGTCCACGGTCAGGGTGCCCAGCACGTCCGAGGCGGTGGTGACCACTGCCTGGTTGCCCAGGATCGCGGCGATGCGTTCGGTGAAGGCGTTGCCCCGGCCCACGTGGCCGGACAGGACGCAGATGGTGAAGCGGGCGGCGTCGTCCACGCACAGCACCGCCGGATCGACCTTCTTGTTCCGCAGCAGCGGCGCCACCATGCGCACCACCGCGCCCACGCTGATCACAAACAGGTGGCAGTCGTAGGCGAAGAAGGTGTCGGCCAGCAGCGGCCCCATCGGCAAGGCGAACGGTCGCGCGCTGGACGGCGCCTGGGCGGCCAGCTTCTCCGAAACGAAAAGGTCGGCCTCCGGCAGGGCGGTCTGCAGCCGGGCGGCGATACCGGTGCCGTGGCGGGTGATCGCGTAGAGGGCGAAGGGCCGGCGCGCGCTCACGACCCGATCTCCGGCAGCAGCGCGCCGGCGCGCTCCTTCTTCGCCACCACCACCATGGCGAAGCAGTCGCCGTGCTCGGCGCTGACCCGCCGCAGGTCGGTCTCGACCCGCTGCTCGGGCATGGTGGCCTTGACGACGTAGACCGCGCGGTCGAGCAGCTCGGCCCGCTCCAGCGCGCTCACCAGATTGGCCATCTCGCCGCCGATCTTCATGAACACCACCGTGTCGAACCGGGCCAGCACCTCGGCCAGGTCGGCCAGGCCATAGTTCGCCGGCAAGATGGCGATCCGTTCCAGCCCGTCGGCCAGCGGTACGCCCGTCACGGCCGGCACCGCCGCCAGCGAGCTGACCCCGGGCACCACCTCCACCGGCACGCCCGGCCACCGGCGCGGGGCCTCGCGCGCCAGGTAGATGAAGCTGCTGTACAGGGAGGGGTCGCCCTCGGTCACGAAGGCGACGGTCAGCCCGCGCTGCAGGCGCTCGCCGATGGCGGCGAAGGCGCGGTCCCAGGCCGGACGCAGGGTGGCCGGGTCCTTGCGCATCGGGAAGGTGAGGAACAGCCGCTCCTGCCCGGGCACCTCGCCGACGACCGGCTTTGCGATCCGCCAGGCCATCGACTGGCCGTGGTCGTTCGCCCGCGGCAGCACCAGCACCTGGCTCTCACGCAGCACGCGCTGGGCGCGGAAGGTGACCAGGTCGGGCGCGCCCGGGCCCACCCCCACCCCGAACAGCTTGCCCTGGCTCACGTGGACGCCTCCTTGCTGACGGCGAAGATCTGGATCGGATTCAGCGCCTCGAAGCGCAGGTAGCGGGGAGCGGCGGCCTCGGCCTTGCCGATGCCCTGCGCGCGCGACACCTGCAGCAAAGTCACCTCGGGCACCAGCTGGTGCTTGCGGAAGCTGTGGTAGGCCTCGGCGCTGTTCTCCAGGGTGATGGCGTTGACCACCAGGCGGCCACCGGGGCGCAGGCGGGCGAGGGCGGCGTCGATGATCTCCTCCAGGCTGCCCTGGCTTCCGCCCACGAAGACGGCGTCGGGCGGCTCGAGGTCGGCCAGCGCCTCGGGCGCGCGGCCGGCGACCACGCGCACGTTGTCCACCGCGTGGGTGCGCAGGTTGTCCTGGCAGATCTCCACGCCCTCCGGGTCCACCTCCACCGCGTAGACCCGGCCGCGCGGGGCCAGCAGCGCCGCCTCGATGGCCACCGAGCCCGAGCCCGCGCCGATGTCCCACACCACGCTGTCGGGGCGCACCTGCAGGGCAGCCAGCGACAGCAGCCGCACCTCGCGCTTGGTGATCAGCCCCTTCTTCGGCATGCGCTTGGCGAAGGCGTCCTCGTGCAGGAACGGGATGGCGGGCGGGGGCCGCCAGCGCTGATCCTCGCGCACCAGGATCAGCACGTTCAGCGGGCCCACGTCGGTGCAGGCGGCCAGCGCCTCGATGGTGAAGCGGCGGACGCGCTCGCCGGGGCCGCCCAGGTTCTCGCACACCCAGGCGACAAAGCCGGTCTGGCCGTGGGCCAGCAGGTGGGCGGCCAGAACAGGCGGCGTGTTGGTGGGGTCGGTGAACAGCGCCAGCTTGGCGCTGGTCTTCAGGCGGGTGAGCAGGCCCTCGCGCGGGCGCCCGTGCAGCGACAGGAAATCGGCGTCGTCCCGGCGCAGCCCCACCCGGGCGAAGGCCCACTGCAGGGCGCTCGGCTGCGGCAACACCTCGACGTGCTCGGCACCCAGGCGATCGATCAGCAGCCCGCCCACCCCGAAGAACAGCGGGTCGCCCGAGGCCAGGACGCAGACGTTGTTCTCGTCGGCCAGCGCCGCCACCCGGTCCAGCGCCGACGCCAGGCCGCCCTTCAGCAGCAGGCGCTCGCCGCGGAACTCGGGGAAGAAGGCCAGCTGTCGCTCGCCCCCCACCAGCCACTGGGCGGTGGTCACCGCCTCCAGCGCCCGCGCCGACAGCCCCTTGCAGCCGTCGTCGCCGATGCCCACCACCGTGACCGCGCGTCTCACGACCGCTCCTCCACCCCAGGCCGGCAGACCGGCCCGGGGACCCCGTCCTGCGCCGACAGCAGCAGCAGCGCGTGGATGATGGCCACCGCCACCGGGCTGCCCCCCTTGCGCCCGCGCGCCACGATGCTGGGCACCGGCAGGGCCAGGGCCACTTCCTTGGATTCGGCCGCCGACACGAAACCCACCGGCACGCCGACCACCAGCGCCGGCCGGGCGCCCTCCTCGCGCACCAGCCGGCCCAGCTCGAGCAGGGCGGTGGGGGCGTTGCCGATGGCCACGATGGCGCCGTCCAGAGTGCCGACCCGCCGGGCCTTGCGCATCGATTCGATGGCCCGCGTGCTGTTGCTGGCGCGGGCGGCGGCGATGACGTCGGCGTCCGAGATGTACGACAGCACCGAGCAACCGTAGGCGGCCAGGCGCTCCTCGTTGAGGCCGGCGGCGATCATCTTCACGTCCACCAGCAGCGGGCAGCCGCCGCGCAGGGCGCGCACGCCGGCCTCCACCGCCTGCGGGTGCAGACGCATCAGCTGGATGAACTCGAAGTCGGCGGTGGCGTGCACCACCCGGCGCACCACCTGCCAGTCGCGCGGAGAAAAGCCGTGGGGACCCGCCTCGGCGTCGATGATCGCGAAGCTGCGGTCCTCGATCTGGCGCCCCAGGGCAGTCATCTGGCGCATGTCCTGGCTCATGTCGAGAGCTCCTCCGCCGGGAACCGTCCCAGCATCTTTCCGTCGAAGTCGACCAGCACCGCCTCCACCGCCAGCGCGCCGCCGGCGTGGCGGCGCCCGTGCTCGACCACCTTGCGACAGACCAGCGCGGCCAGCCCGTCCAGCCCCTCGGCGGCGCACAGCTCGAGCACGTGGCGGGCGGTGTTGGCGGCGCGGATGCGCGCCTGCAGCTCGTCGGAGGCGCCCAGCTCGGCGGCGAAGCCGGCCAGCAGCTGCATGTTCACCTCCGACCCGGCGGCGTGGGTCTGCATCTTGCCGTCGGCCATCTTGGACAGCTTGCCGATCATCCCCACCACGACCGCCCGCGGGATCCCGCGGCGCGCGCAGTGGCGCAAGGTGATGCCGACGAAGTCACCCATCTGGATGAAGGCCTCCTCGGGCAGCCGGGGGAACAGCTTCATGGCGTAGGCCTCGGACTTGCCGCCGGTGGTGACCACCAGGGTGCGCTGCCCGCGCTGGTGGGCGACGTCGACGGCCTGCACCACGCTGGCCTTGTAGGCGGCGGTGGAATACGGCTTCACGATGCCCGAGGTGCCCAGGATCGAGATGCCCCCCAGCAGCCCCAGCCGCGCGTTCAGGGTCTGGCGGGCCATCTCCTCGCCGCCCGGCACGCTGAGGGTCACGATGGCCCCGCGGCCCGTGCCGGCCAGCTCGGCCTGCACCATCTCGGTGATGTTCTGGCGCGGGACCGCCGTGATGGCGGGGGCACCGACCTCCAGCCCCAGCCCCGGCTTCGTCACCTCCGCCACGCCCTCGCCGCGGCGGAGCTCCACCCCGGGCGCGTCGGTCAGCTGGACGGTGGCGGTCAGCTCGGCGCCGTGGGTGCAGTCGGGATCGTCGCCGGCGTCCTTGATCACGCTGGCCAGCACCGCGCTGTCCATCCGCTCGCAGCGCCGGAGCGGGAAGGTCACCCGCTGGCGGTTGGGCAAGGTGGTCTCGATCTCCGCCGGCAGCACGCCGGTGACCAGCGCCCGCGCCGCCGCCTTCGCCGCCGCCGCCGCGCAGGCGCCGGTGGTGAACCCGGTGCGGAGCTTCTTGCGCTCCTCCGGCGACGGCGTGGGCTTCATGGGGCGGTGACATCGGGCTTCGGGGCGGCGGCCGCCTCGCTCTTGCGGGGCATGTTGAAGAAGCTCTCCAGGCTGTCGCGCGAGGCGGGCACACCGGCGGCCAGCAGGTCGTCCAGGAGGGCGTAGTTGATGGCGCCGTCGCCGGCGATGAAGGCCTGGGACAGCCGAGGCAGCTCGGCGGCCACCTGCGCGCGCACCTGGGCGACGCGTTCGGGGTGGCCGACCGGCGGCAGCAGCCCGATCTCCGCGGCGGCCAGCCCGGCCGGCAGGCACGCGCGCACGAAGGCCTCGGGCAGGAAGTAGCCGGCGTGCGGGCGCAGCCACAGCAGGCGGGTGTGGGCCAGCAGCGGGGCGAAGGCCGCCCCGCCCAGCAGGCCCAGCGCCGCCGTGATCCCGGTGTCGGTGGCCAGCACCAGGGTGGGGCCGCGGCGCTCCGGCGCCGGCCGCAGCTTGCCCCAGGGCCCGCTGAACTTGAGCATGTCGCCGGCCGCGCGCGCGTGCAGGTAGCCCGAGCCGGGGCCGTCGGGCAGGCGCAGGCTGGCGAGACGGACGCGGCTCTGGTCCGCGTCGTCGCTCAGCAGCGAATAGGCGCGCTTGATGGCCTTGCCCGACTCGGCCACCAGCCCGCTGTCGACGATGATGTACTGGCCGCCGACGAACCCCAGCGGCTCGGCCAGCTGCAGGGTGTAAAGGCGCGTGTCGGCGCCGAACGGCTCGATGGCGGTCACGGTGGCAAAGCGGGGCAGCGCCATCGCGGTCACCGCGCCGGGTACATCTCGTGGACGAAGTCATGCATCTCGTCCAGGTCGTGATAAAGGCGCGTGAGCGCGTCGATCTGGTGCGACAGCTCCAGCTCGACCTTCTTCGTCAGCACCACGAGCGTCCGGTAATAGGGCAGCTGCGGATCGTCGGGTCGGGTGCAGGCCACCCGGGTGTGCAATTCGGCCAGCGCGCTGGCGTACGAGGCCTGCACGCTGGCCAGGTCGCGCGCCTGGCACAGCGAGCGCACGGCGCCCGGCGCCTCGGCCTGCACGCCCAGCTCGGCCAGCTCGTGCTGGCGCTCGGCCTCGTCCCGGCGTCCCAGCACCTGCATCAGCCCCAGCCGGAGCGCAGCGATCTCGTGACAAGCCATGCTTTCGTCCTCCTCACGACATGATGTTGTCGACCAGGCGACCGACCAGGCGGTCGCCCAGCAGGTGCTCGCGCACCAGGTCCTCGGCGTCGCTCTCCTGCACCGCCCGGTACCAGACGCCGTCGGGGTAGACCGCCACGGTGGGACCCTCCCCGCAGCGGCCCATGCACGACGTCCGGGTCACCCGGATGTCCAGCTGCCGGCCGGCATCCTTCAAGCGACGGCGCAGGGACTCGATCAGCGCCAGGCTGCCGGCCGCCGCGCAGTCGACGTTCCCGCACACCAGCACGTGGCGGGCCAGCGGCCGGTGGGCGTGGCGGTGGGGCGCGGCCTGGCCGTGGGTGTAGCCGTGGCGCACGCTCCACAGCAGCGCGCGCAGCCCACCGACCCCGTTCGCCACCCCGGCCACCGGCACGCGGTACTGGCAGGTGTCGCAGGGCAGGGGGCCGGCGCCGGTCGACGCTTCGGCCAGACGCTGCTGCAGGATCGCGCTCAGCCGCGGGTCGGGGCCCAGCGGCTCGGCCACGCGGGTGGCGATCCAGGGGTAGCGGCCGGCGAAGTCCGCCGCCTGCGCGCGGATGCGATCCATCAGCCGTCCCGCGAACAGCAGGTGGGGGACCACCAGGACGCGGGCCGGACGTGCGCGGGCCGCCTGCTCCAGCGTCTCGGGCAGCAGCGGCGCCGCGATGCCGGCGAATGCGGGCAACACCGCCTGGAAGCCGCGGCCCTCGCCGAACAGACGGGCCAGCTTGTGGAAGTCGCCGTTGGCGTCCGGGTCGCTCGAGCCGCGCCCCACCACCACCGCCACCGTGCGCGCCCGCTCCTGCGCGCCGGCGCCGTCGAGGGCCGCCGCCGCCCGCTGGAACAGCATCTCGAGCAGCACCGGATGCAAGCCCAGCTCGCGGCCGGACAGGAACTGCACCTCGGGGTGGGCGGCGCGCGCGCGGGCCAGCGCCAGGGGGATGTCGTTCTTGGCGTGCCCGACCAGGAACAGGAACAGCGGCAACACGACGACCCGTCGGTGGCGCGCCGCCAGCGCCGCCAGCGCCTCGTCGACCAGCGGGCGCGCCAGCTCGACGTAGGCGTGGGCCACCTCGGCGCCGCCGCCGATCTCGGCGCGGCAATGGGCCACCAGCGCCTCCAGCTCGCGGTTCGCGCGCTCCTCGCGGCTGCCGTGCCCGACGATCAGGATGGCGCCGTCGCTCACGCCGCCTCCGGGGCCGTGCCCAGCACGCGGAACAGCGGCGGCCCGCCCTCCGGGTCCTCCAGCCGGCGCACCCGCACGCCCATGGCGCGGGCCAGCCACTCGCCGGTCAGCACCTCCGCCGGCGTGCCCAGCGCCAGCGCGCGCCCCTCGCCCAGCAGCAGCACCCGGTCGCAGGTGGCGGCCAGCTCGAGGTCGTGGGTGGCCAGCACCACCGACACCTCCAGCGGCAGGCGCTCGAGCAGCCCGTGCAGCTCGGCCCGGCGCGCGGGGTCCAGGTGGCTGCCCGGCTCGTCGAGCAGCAGCAGCCGGGCGCCGCCCACCAGCGCGCGGGCCAGCATCACCCGCTGCCACTCGCCCCCCGACAGCTCCGTGCAGCGCCGGTGGGCCAGCGTGGTCAGGCCCAGCTGCCGGAGCGTCTCCTGCACCCGCTCGCGCTGCGACCGATCCGGCGGGCCATCGAGCGCCAGCCCGAGCCCGACC
>JBKPRZ010000754.1:0-15257 GCA_046734815.1 Myxococcota bacterium
CCGCCAGCCCGCCGAGGCAGCCAGCGCGCCGAATGCCGCCAGCCCGCGCGGGCGCAGCGCCGCCCCGCCATCGGCGAGCAGCCGGGCCATCGCGCCGTCGGCGCGGGTCACCGAGCCCACCATCACCAGCTCGGGCGGCGCGCACGCGCGCAGGCAGCCGAGGTTGTCCCGGATTTCCTCGTCCGAGCCGTACTCGAACAACCCGCCCTCGGACGAGGCCGCCGCCACCGCGCCCTCGGCGCGCATCGGCTCGAGCACCTGTCGCAGCGGCGCGACGTCGCGCCAGTCATAAGGCCGGTGGCTCACCACCACCGACAGCCCGGCCAGCGGCCGCGCTGGTGCGGTCAGCGCCGCCGCCGCCTGCGCCCCGAAGAAGGGCCCGTCCTGGTCGCGGTCGAGCACCTCGACCCCGATCGAGCGGCCCGCCAGCAGCCCGCGCTCGCGCCGGTTCAGCAGCACCAGGGCGTTGAGGCTGTCGATCGCGCTGCCCCCGGCGATGTTCACGAGGCGCAGCGGCCGCCCCGGTCGCCCGGCCAGCAGCGGCTCCAGCGCCCCGGCCAGCAGCTGCGCCACGTCCTGCAGGCGCAGCCGGATCGACAGCAGCGGCACCGTCGCGGCGATGCGGCGGTCGATCGGGTGAGACCCGATCGCCTGCAGGTTGTCGGGCCCCAGCTTCATGAGATAGGTGTCCATCCCGGGCAGGAACGTCCCCCTCGACCCGGCGATCGCGCGCCCCAGGACCGACCCGCGCAGCAGCAGCTTCATCATCGCCCGCCGCAGGAACCGCGGCAGCCGCGCGAACGGCGGCCGCTCGCGGATGAACCCCTCTACCAGCTCCCGCTGCCGCTCGGGCGGCACGTCCAGCGCGAACGCCGGATGGGTCACATCCACCACCGGCAGCTCCATCCCCGCGCGCGTCCGGGCGTAGGTGATCGGTGGCCGGGAAGCTTCGGTGCTCATCCAGGATCTTTACACCGCCGCCCGCCGGATGTCGGTGCGGCAGCTTACGCTCCACCCTCCGGATCTCACCCGGTGTTGCGCATGCCGGCCGCGATCCCGTTGACCGTCACCAGCAGCGCATCGGCGATGCGCGGGTCCTCGTCGGTGCGGCAGCGGCGCAGCAGCTCGGCCTGCAGCAGGTTCAGCGGGTCCACGTACGGGTTGCGCAGCTCGATCGTGCGCGCCAGGTCGGGCTGGTCCTCCAGCAGGCCCGATTCGCTCTTGGTGGCCAGCACCGCGTCCAGGGTGCGCCGGCACTTGCCCCGCAGCTCCTGCCCCAGCGGGCGCAGCTGGTCGGGCACCAGCACCCGGTCGTAATACGCGGCGATGTCCGGGTCCGCCTTGGCCAGCACCATCTCCAGCAGGTCGAGTACGGACTGGAAGAACGGCCACTGCCGCGCCAGCGCCCGCAGCGCCGCCTCGCCGCCCTCCTCGAACACGGCGGTCAGCGCCTCGCCCGCACCCAGCCACGCCGGCAGGTGCAGCCGGGTCTGCGTCCAGGCGAACACCCAGGGGATGGCGCGCAGGTTCGACAGCCCCTCCAGCCCCGCCTGCCGCCGCGCCGGCCGGCTGCCGATGTTCAGCCGGCCGAGCTCGCGCACAGGCGTGGCCGCCTCGAAGTAGCGCAGGAAGGCCGGGTCCGCGTGCACCACCCGCCGGTACGCCGCCGCCGCCAGCGCCGCCAGGCGGTCCATCAGCGCCCGCTGCTCCGCCGCCGGCGCCGCCGGCGGGCGCAAGGTCGCCTCCAGGGTGGCGTTGCCGTACAGCTCGAAGCTCTCCACCGCGATCTCGTGGCGCCCCAGCGACGCCTCGACCATCTCGCCCTGCACGGTCACCCGCAGCCGCCCGTCCACCGACCCCGGCGGCTGCGACAGCACCGCCAGGTAGATCGGCCCACCCCCGCGCCCCACCGTGCCGCCGCGCCCGTGGAACAGCGTCACCCGCACGTCCGCCGCCCGGCAGACCCGCACCACGTCCTCCTGCGCCCGGTACAGCGCCCAGGCCGCCGCCAGCCGCCCGGCGTCCTTGCCCGAATCGGAGTACCCGATCATCACCTCCTGGTGCCCGGCGATCAGCCGCCGGTAGACCGGGATCGCCATCAACCCGGCGATCACCTCCCCGGCGCGGTCCAGGTCGGCCAGGGTCTCGAACAGCGGCACCACGCGCAGCGGCCGGGTCAGCCCGGCCTCGCGCTGGAAAAGGTGCACCAGCAGCACGTCCGACGGACAGCTGGCCATCGAGATGACATACGCGCCCAGCGCGCCCTCGGGCTGTTGCCCGCAGACCGCCAGGGTGGCCAGCAGCTCGCGCAGCGCTGGATCTTCGGGCAGCTGGCGCGGCAGCAGCGGGCGGGCCGACGCGAGCTCGCGGCTCAGGAACTCGACCCGCTGCTGCTCGTCCCAGCCCAGGTAGCTGCCCAGCCCCAGCGCGCGCGTGACCGTGTCCATCGCCCGGGCGTGCACCCGCGCCTCCTGCCGCAGGTCCAGCCGGGTGAGCGAGAGCCCCAGCGCCGCCAGCCGACGCAGCAGATCGAGCAGCCGCCCGTCCGCCACCGCGCCCGCGCCGCTTGCATGCAGCGAGCGGTGGCACAGCGCCAGCGGCCCCCACAGCTCGCGCGGGTCGAGGTAAGGCGCCGCCTCCTGCCCACCCCACGCGTGCTGCTCGCGCCGCCGCGACGGCGGCAAGGTGAGAAGCCTCTCGCCATGCAACGCGCGCAGGGACGATTCGCAGCGCTCGCGCGTCGCTCGCAGGCGGGCCATCACCTCCTGCAGCAGCCGCCGGTAGGGCTCGCCCCCTTCGCCCACCCGCGCGCGCAGCTCGGCGCTGGCCCGGGTCATCGACAGCTCGTCGTGCAGGCGCTCGACCTCGCGCAGGTACAGCTCGGCCGCGTGCCAGCGCGCCAGCAGGCACACCTCCTCGGTCACCGCCGCCGTCACGTTGGGGTTGCCGTCCCGGTCGCCGCCCATCCACGACCCGAACCGGATCGGCGCCGCGTCCAGCGGCAGCCCGCGCCCGGTCGCGTCCTCCAGCGCGCGGTCCAGCTCGCGCAGGTATTCGGGCAGGGCGTCCCACAGCACCTGATCGAACAGCACCAGCCCCGCCCGCGCCTCGTCGACCGGCGTCGGGCGGCGCCGGCGGAGCTCGTCGGTCTGCCAGATCGCCTGGATCTCCCGCCGCAGATCGGCGGTGGTGGCCGCCCGCTCCTCGGGCAGCAGGTCGGGGCGGTCGCGCCGGGCCAGGGTGGCGGCGATCCGCCGGTGCTTCTCCAGCAGGGTGCGCCGGGTGGCCTGGGTGGGGTGCGCGGTCAGCACCAGCTCGATGTGCAGCCCGCCCACCGCTTCCCACAGCTGATCCGTGTGCACCCCCGCCTGCAGGAAGCGGGCGAAGGTCTCGGTGATGGCGCCGCCCCCCGGCTGCCGCAGCCGCTGCCGGCGCAGCCGCACGCGGTGGTGCTGCTCGGCGATGTTGGTCAGCGCCAGGAAGTGCGCGAAGGCGCGGGCCAGCGGCAACGCCTCGCCCGGGCTCAGCGAGCCCAGCAGCGCCCGCAGGCTCTCGGCCGCCTCACCGTCGCCGGCCCGCGCCCGCTTGGCCTGCGCCCGCACCCGTTCCACCAGGCCGTACAGGTCCACCCCCTCCTGCGCGCGCAGCGCCTCGCCCAGCAGGTCCCCCAGCAGCCGCACGTCCTCGCGCAGCCGTTCGTGGATCCGGTCCGTGGGCCCCGGCTGCAGCTGGATTCGTGCGGCCATGTCGAGTCGGCGTCGGCGTCGCCCCCGGGAGCGACGCTACCGCCGTGAGGTTTCCACCGTCTTTCTGCCCGCGAAAATCGCGGTAACGTGGTCACCCACCCGTCGGGCCATCATCTTTCGAACGCCATGCAATACAAGAATCTCGGCCGCACCGGCTGCAAGGTCAGCCGCCTGTGCCTCGGCACCATGAATTTCGGCCCCGACACCAGCGAGGCCGACGCGTTCCGCATCATGGACCGTGCCATCGAGCACGGGATCAACTTCTTCGACACCGCCAACGTGTACGGCCGCCGCCTGGGCGAGGGCCGCGGACTGACCGAGCAGATCCTGGGCCGCTGGTTCGCCCAGGGCGGGGATCGCCGCGACAAGGTGGTGCTGGCCACCAAGGTCTACGGCGAGATGGGCAAGTGGCCCAACCAGGCGCGCCTGAGCGCCCTGCACATCCGCCGCGCCTGCGAGGACAGCCTGCGCCGCCTGCAGACCGACCACCTGGACCTGTACCAGATGCACCACGTGGACCGGGCCACGCCCTGGGACGAGATCTGGCAGGCCATGGAGCTGCTGGTGCAGCAGGGCAAGGTGATCTACGTGGGCTCGTCCAACTTCGCCGGCTGGCACATCGCCCAGGCCTGCGAGGCGGCCGCGCGCCGGCACTTTTTCGGCCTGGTCTCCGAGCAGAGCAAGTACAGCCTGGTCGAGCGCACCGTCGAGCTGGAGGTGATCCCGGCCTGCGCCAGCTACGGCCTGGGGCTCATCCCCTGGAGCCCGCTGGCCGGCGGCGTGCTGGCCGGCTCCGAGCGCCGCGCAGCGGAGGGCGCCTCCTCGCGCCGGGACAACCGCTTCGGCCGCGAGCTGGGCGAGCGCCACGCCGAGCGCATCCAGTCGTTCGTTCAGCTGTGCCGCACGCTGGGCGAGGAGCCGGCCACGGTCGCCCTGGCCTGGCTGCTCAACAACCCGGTGGTCACCGCGCCCATCATCGGCCCGCGCACGCAGGACCAGCTGGACGCCTCGCTCCGCGCCCTGGAGGTGCAGCTCGACGCCGACACGCTGTCCCGGCTGGACGGCATCTTCCCCGGCCCGGGCAAGCCCGCGCCGGAAGCCTACGCCTGGTGAAGCGTCGCACCCGCCGCCGGACGCAGTAGACTGCGCCGGTCATGACCGCGCCTGAATCCCATGGCGAGGCGATGGTCCCCGTCGACGCGCCGGACCTGGCGGCCGCACCCGGTCGCCCGGCCGTGCTGATGCCCGGCGGTCCCGTGGTGGCGGTGGGCGCCTCGGCGCCGCGCTCGAGGGCCTTCGTGATGGGCGCCGTCACCGTCATGCAGCTGGGCATGTATTCGGCGATCGTCGTCCAGGTGATCTCCCCGAACGTGTTCGCCGGCATCGCCTCCGCGCTGTTCGGTGGCGTGGCGCTCGTCAGTCTGCGCGGCGTGGCCCGCCGCTGGCTGCACACGCGCCGGCTGGAGCACACGCCCGCCTTCATCGGGGCGCAGCCGTCGCGCGGCCAGACGGTGCGGCTGACCGGCGTGGTCCAGCCCTCTCAGCCGCCGCTGCACACGCGCGGCGGCCGTGCCGCGGTGCTGATCCGCTACCAGGGCTGTCGCGGTTTTCTCCGCGGGCCCGCCTGGGCCAGCCCCTGGTTCTGGGAGCTACATGCGGTCGATTTCTGCATCCGTCTCGACGACGGCCAGGAGGTGTGGGTGGACCGTTCGTCCATCGTGCTGCTCCCGCACCCGCCCTTCGTCGGACAGGCACATGGCGGGCGGAGCCGGGTCCTGTACCAGCAGCTCACCGGCCACCCGCGCGGCCCCCTGTCCTGGATCTACGACGAGGAGGTGATCGCCCCCGGCGACCGCGTCGAGGTGGCCGGCACCCTGGATCTCGTTCCCCACCCCGACTCTCCCGCCGGGTCGGATCGGCAGCCGCGCCTGCGTCCGGTCCTGCGCGGCACGCCCGGCCACCCGGTGCGGATCCGCCGCCACTTCCTGTCGCTGGCCTGACCGCGCTTCAGACGCTGTGTCTAGAAATCCAGCAGCACGACGCCCAGCAGGTCCTGGGCTGACACCTGATCCAGCGCGTAGCGCAGGGTCCGGGCGCGCGAGCGGTCGGCGCGCGCGACGAACACCAGTCCGTCGACCGCGTCCTCGAGCAGCGGGATGTCCGGCCCGGCGCTGACCGACGGCGCGTCCACGACGATGTAGTCGTAGGCCCCGCGCAGGCTGTCCAGGCAGTGGGCGAAGCTGCCGCCCTCCAGCGCCCGCAGCTTGTTCGACCGCGGGTCGACCGCCAGCAGGTGCAGGTCATAGGTGGACAGCTCGGTCACCTTCCACGGCGCCAGGAAGTCCTTCTTGTGCTGCTCCAGCTGCTCGAAGAAGCAGGTGTGCTTGCTGACCCCGAACACGGACGCCAGCGCGGGCTGGTAGGGGTTCGCCTCCAGCAGCAGCACGCGCGACCGCCGCACCTCCGCCAGCGACAGCGCCAGGTTCACCGCGCAGAAGGTCTTGCCCTCGCGCCGGGTGGCGCTGGTCACCGCGATCACGCGCGGCTCGCCCCGGTCGGCCAGCCGGTGGCGCAGCGACCGGATCGACGCCGACTGCGGCAGCAGCCGCGGGTTCAACAGCACCAGCGGCCAGCGCCGTTCCGACGGCACCGTGTGCTTGGTGGCCATCACCTCGGCCGCCGGCACCGTCGGGCGCGCCTTGCGCCCGCGCACCGGCAGGTTCGGCACCACCGCCGGCACCGCCTCGGCCCGCACCGGCCGGGTCACCACCAGCGCCTGGGTGGGTGGCTCGGAGCGGGGCACCGCCCCCATCACCACCGTCTCGCCCCGCACCACCCGCGGCGGGTCCACCGTGGGCACCGACGTCAGCACCGCCCGGTCGTTCCCGGACGGGTCGCTGTCGCCGCTGGGCTCGCGCCGTCGGATCTGCCCCGGCAGCACCGACACCGGCGGCAGGCCGATGCGGGTACGCGATCCCACCCCGCTCTTGGGCGAGGGCGAGGGCGGGGGATCATCGGGCACCGGCTGGGCGGCGGTCGCGGCCCCTTGCTTCTGCCCGACCGCCTCCATGTACGTGGGCGTCCGCCGGCGCTGGGCCGAGCCCGGCTCGGCGTTGTCATTGGGCGTGGGCCCCGAGGGTGGCTGCTTGGTCACGACGAGCTCCGGAGTCTACGGGGCACGGGCGGAACCACCGCGAGCACGTTGGCCCCGGCGAGGTGCGACACATCCATGCGGTCGAAGATGCGATCGCTGGCCGCGGCGCGCCCGAGGGCCGACCCCGCCGCCAGCATGCAGGCAATGACGAAGCCTATCATCGCGGCGCGCCGCCGGCGGCTCTGCAGGGGCGAGCCGGGCAGGGTGGCGGGGTCGTGGACATAAAGCTTCAGCGTGTTGCCGCTGGTCTCCATGTCCGCCTGCGCGCCCAGGGTGACCTTGCGGTCCTGGGCCTTGCCCAGGCGCTCGCGCGACTGGTTCAGCGCCTCCTTCAGGCTGCCCAGCTGGACCTCCAGCTGCAGCAGCTTGGGGTTCTTGGTCCGCCCCGTGCGCGCCGCCCGCATCTGCGCCAGCTGCTCGTTGAGCGCGGCGATCTGCCCGTCGATCGGGTTCTGCCCCTCGGCCCCGGGCACCGGCGGCGCCTTGTCGATCTGCGCGTTCAGCCGGTCCACGTCGGCCTGGGCGCTGCGCAGCTTCTGGATGGCGTTGACCACGTCGGGGTGAACATCGGTCTTGGTGGCGCGCAGCTCGTCCAGCTCGACCTTGCGCTTGTCCCGCTCGGCCTCGGCGTTTCGCCGCCGTTCCAGCATGTCGGCCATCGACGACGAGGTGGTGCCGGTCTTCTGTCCGGCCGCCTTCTCGCGCTTGAGCCGTTCCAGGTCGTGCAGGATCGTGATCTGCGAGGTGTCGCTCTGCACAGGGATGGCGGTCTGCTCGGACAGCTGCGTGACCTCGGGGTGCTTGGCGATGAAGTCGCTGACCCCGGCCTGGTTGCGCTCGACCTCTTCCTGCAGCTGCTTGATCTCGAGGTCGATCAGCTCGCGCGATTCCTTGACCGCCTTGGCCCGATCGCGGTCGTGGTCCGCCACCAGCGACTGGGTCAGGTCGGCCAGCACGGTCTGCGCCTCCTGGGGCGAAAGACCGGTGTATTTGACCGAGAAGGTCCCGCCCGCACCCACCTGGAAGTCCAGCCGCTTCTTCACCTCTTCCTGCGCCTGCTGGGGCGTGTATTCGGGGAACAGCTGGTACTTGTCGACGATGCCCTTGATGCGGTCGGTGCGCATCAACATGTTCTTCAGGCGCGCGCCGGCCTGGCTGGGATCCAGGGTGCCGCCCATCTCGCGGGTGGGCTGCTCGCTGAACATGAGCACGGCCTCGGACATATACGGCTGCCAGGTGCTGCGCGCGAAGATCAGGGTGGCCACGACCGCGCCCACGAACACCAGGAACGCCAGGCGCCAAAATCGAAGCGCCCGTCGTGCCAAGTAAAGCAAGGGGGGAGGACCCCCCATACCCTCGCCGGCTGTCTCCCCTGGTGTCATCGGCTACCTCATAATAATAACGTTACTTGCGCGGATCTTCTCGCGGCACGCCGTCGACCGGCCGGATTTGCTCACTGGCGCGCGATCATGACGCAGAACCCTGCATTCCCGGCGCACCCCGCCGGCGCCGGCGGGGCAGCCCCGGGCCGACCACCAGGCGGCCCAGACTGGGAATGCCCAATCGTCGGATGTCCTCGACACTTTCGAGATAAGGACTGAAGGCGCCCACCACCAGCGTCATTACGGGGAGCGACAAGAGAAATCCCACGATCGCCACGGTGAGGAGCAAAGGCAGCAGAGGCAAGGGTGGGTCCACCCGGGTTTCCGCGATCTCGAAGTCGATGCCAGGACGGCTTTTTTCCTCCCGCTGGAGCCGCTGCACCTCCATCAACTGCCCCTGCGAGCGGCTCACCCGCCTTTGCGCCTCGATGACCGCGTCGTCAAGCCCCAGCACCTTCCCGGGCGACTGCGATCCCGCACCCGGCAAGGGCGTGCTGGCCCGGTCCAGGGCCTGCTTGGTGACGTCGTCCAGCTCCTTACGGGCGCGCTTGAGGGTCAGCTCGGCCTCGGTCAACTCCTGAGCGGCCTCGCCCAGGCGCCGGCGCGTGCTGGAATCGACAATCGGTCGGGTCAGGGACTCGACCACGCCGCGGGCGACTTCGGGGAAGGGAGATTCGTACGTCAGGACCACGTAGGCCGACTTGGGCGTCTTGGTGTCCTCCTGCAGGACCACCCGGTTGCGCACCACCTTGACCCCCAGGGCGTCCTGCAGGCGCTCGACCCCCTTGGACGGATTGGGGTTGGGGCTGTCCTCGCGCGGGCGCACCACCCGGTTCCACACCTCCTGCAGGACCGCGTGGGTCAGCGCCACCTTGGTGACCCGATCGAGCAGCTCGAGGTTGGTCCACTGGCTGCGCGGCAGGTGAAACTCGACCACCTCGGTCAGCCGCACCGAGGACACGGCCAGGTAGTTGTGGGGCGCGCGCCAGGCGAGCAGCACGGCGACCGCCGTGACGGCCGCGCTGCCCAGAAAGACCAGGCCCTTCCTCCGCCGCGCCCGGTACGCCAGCCGCGACACCTCGCTGCGCATGGCGAAATACCCCGGCTCGCTGTCGCTCCAAGATCCCGCCATGTGGCGCTCACGAGCATAGGTTCACCCCGTTCGGGAATCCAGAGCGCGTGGGAGCCGGCCCCTGCGAGGGCCCTGATCTTACGCAGCGGGCAGCAGTTGACCTGGGCGCGTTTTTGAGGGTGAAGTACGTCCACGCCATGATGAACCCAGCAGACGTCAATCCACACACGCCCCGGCGCAGCGGCCTCAAGCGGGCCCTGCGCATCGGGCTCGGGCTCGCGATCCTGGTCGGCATCGGGATCCAGTTCGTGCCGGTCGCCGGGGTGGGGGCCAACCCGCCCGAGCGTTTCAAGGTCGACGCTCCGGCCGACGTGGAGGCCATCCTGCGCGAGTCCTGCTTCGACTGCCACAGCAACGAGACCCGCTGGCCGTTCTACGCGCGCCTGGCCCCCAGCTCCTGGCTGCTGATCCGCGACGTCAAGAAGGGCCGCGCCCACATGAACTTCTCCGAATGGGGTGACAGCGACGAGAAGGAGCGCGCCATCGACAAGGAGAACTCGTGGGAGGAGGTGGAGAAGGGCGAGATGCCGCCCTGGTTCTACCTGCCCATGCACCCGGCCGCGCGGCTGAACGACCAGAAGAAGGCGGTGCTGAAGGAGTGGTTCCTCAAGAAGGTGGCCGAGGCCCCCAAGGAAGCCGCTGCGCCTCCGGCCACCCCCCCGCCCACCACGCCCCCGAAGTAAGACGCTTTCCCCACGCGCTTCTCACCGGCCGCGCGGACAAACGCGGCCGGTTGGCTTTCGACGCGCAGCTCACCGTTCCGGACGCGCTAGCATGAAGCTCCCCCTTCATGTCCGATCCCGCGCCGGCGGCCCCTTCAGCCAGCCTCTCCAACGGTCAGATCCTCGCACGGCTCTTCCGGTTCGCCTGGCGCTACCGGCATGACTGCCTGGCGGTCCTCAGCTACCAGGTGGCCCTGCTGGCCCTGGGCCTCACCGGCCTGGGCGCCGTGGGCCTGGCGGTGGATACCATCCGCCGCGCGGTCGACCCGCAGGCGGTCGCGACCCGCTGGCCCCTCGGCTGGCACCCGCCCGCCGGCCTGGGCCCCATCTCGCTGACCATCGGGCTGGCGCTGCTGGTCCTGCTGATGGCGGGCGCGCGCGCGTTGCTCAACTACCGCTACTCGATCGCGGTCGGGCGCCTGTTGCAGCTGGACATCGTGCCCCGGCTGCGCTCGGAGGTGTTCGACAAGCTCCAGCGGCTGGACTTCCGCTTCTTCGACGCCAACGCTTCGGGGTCGATCATCAACCGGGTCACCGGCGACGTGCAGTCGCTGCGTTCGTTCGTCGACGGCGTGCTGATCCAGAGCGTGATCCTGCTGCTGTCGCTGGGCGTGTACCTGGTGTACATGCTGGGCAAACACGTCACCCTGACGGTGGCCTGCCTGGCCTCCACCCCGCTGCTGTGGCTGGGCACGGCCCTGTTCTCGCGCTGGGTGCAGCCGGCTTACGCCGAGAACCGCCGCCTGGCCGACCAGCTGGTGCTGGCCCTGTCCGAGGGCGTGCAGGGGATCGAGGTTGTGCGCGGCTTCGGCGGCGAGCGCCACGAACTGGCCCGCTTCGCCGCGCGCAACCGCGAGCTGTCCGATCAGCAGCAGCGCATCTTCCGGCGGGTCAGCGTCTTTTCGCCCAGCGTGAGCCTCATCGGCCAGCTGAACCTGGTGGTGCTGCTGTTTTACGGCGGGTACGCGGTGCGGATGGGAAACCTGTCTTTGGGCGACCTGATCGTGTTCGCGGGCCTGCTGCAGCAGTTCTCGGGACAGGTCACCAACCTGGCCGGCGTGGTCAATACCCTGCAGCAGAGCCTGATCGGCGCCCGCCGCGTGTTCGAGGTGGTGGACGCGCCCATCGTGGTCAAGAGCCCCGACGCCCCCCTGACGCCGACCGAGGTGAGCGGCGCGGTTCGCTTCGAGAACGTTCACTTCGCCTACCAGCCGGGTGTGCCGGTCTTGCAAGGAATCGAGCTCGACGTGCGCGCGGGCGCGCGCATCGCCATCCTGGGCCAGACCGGGGCGGGCAAGAGCACCCTGCTGTCGCTGCTGCCGCGCTTTTACGACCCGACCTCGGGCCGGGTGCTGGTCGACGGACACGACGCCCGCACCTTCGACCTGCCGTTCTTGCGCAGGCAGATCGGCGTCGTGTTCCAGGAGAGCTTCCTGTTCTCGGACAGCGTCGCCGGCAACATCGCCTTCGGCCAGCCCGACGCCAGCCAGGCGCAGATCGAGGCCGCCGCCCGGCTGGCGCACGCCCACGACTTCATCGTGGCCCTGCCCGACGGCTACCGCACCCGGGTGGGCGAGGGCGGCCACGGGCTGTCGGGCGGCCAGCGCCAGCGTCTGGCCCTGGCCCGCGCGCTGCTGCTGCAGCCGCGCATCCTGCTGCTGGACGACCCGGCCGCGGCGCTGGACCCCGGCACCGAGGAGGAGCTGTTCTCGGCGCTGGAGAACGCGACCGCCGGCCGCACCACCTTCATCATCGCCCACCGGCTGAGCACCCTGCGCCGGGCCGACCGCATCGTGGTGCTGGACGACGGCCGCATCGTCCAGCAGGGCACCCACGAAGAGCTGATGCGCCAGGGAGGCACCTACCTGCGGGCCATGAGCCACGAGGTGGTCGACGCGGTCCCCGCCCTGAACCAGGCCGCCGCCGTCCGGAGCGGCGACGCGTGAGCCCGCCGCCGCCGCGCCCGCCCGACCGCGACGCCGACCCCGACGACGAGGTCGACCGCCGCCCGCTCGACGGCCGCCTGATCCGGCGGCTGCTGGTGCTGACCCGCCCGTACGCGCCCAAGCGCAACCTGCTGTTCCTGCTGGTGTTCATCCGTTCGATGCAGCTGCCGGCGCTGGGCTGGGTGGTGGGCAAGGTGCTGTCGGGCCCCATCGCCCACCAGGACGCCCGCGGCACCGGCCTGGGGGCGCTGGCCTTCCTGGGGCTGGCGCTGAGCACCGAGCTGAACTTTCACTTCCGCATGCGCCTGGCCCTCGAGTTCGGCGAGGCGGTGGTCCACGACCTGCGCCACCAGATCTACCAGCACCTGCTGGCCATGCCGGTCAGCTACTTCCAGGCGCGCACCGGGCGGGTGGGGCGGCTCATCAGCCGCACCTTCTCGGACGTCGACGCCGTCCGCATCGGCATCCAGGACGTGGTGTTCGTGGGCGTCGTCCAGCTGGGGACCATGATCGGCGCGGCGGTGATGATGGTGTACAACGACGCCGCCCTGTTCCTGGTGGTGCTGGCGCTGGTGCCGCTGCTGTGGCGGCTGATCGCGCGCTTCCGCAGGCGGCTGGAGGTCGCCCACCGCGCGGTCCACGAGAGCTTCTCCAAGGTCACCTCCACCCTGGCCGAATCGGTCACCGGCGTGAAGGTGACCCAGGGTTACGTGCGCGAGGACATCAACGGCGGCCTGTTCCGGCAGCTGATGGACGTGCACTCGCGCAACAACATGGAGGTGGTCCGCCACTCGTCGGTCTTCCTGCCCATGCTCGAGTTCAACGGCCAGCTGTTCATCGCCACCTTGCTGGCGGTCGGCGGCGCCCAGGCCCTGGCCGGCGACGTGCAGATCGGCTCGCTGGTGCAGTTCCTGTTCCTGGCCAACCTGTTCTTCAACCCCATCCCGGTGCTGGGCAACCTGTACAACCAGGCCTTGACCGCGATGGCCGGGGCGGAACGGGTGTTCAAGCTGCTGGACACCCCGCCGGCCTGGACCGACGCCAGCGACGCCCGGACGCCGCCGCCGCTGGCCGGCCGGGTGGAGCTCCGGCGGGTGACCTTCGCCTACGGCGACGGCGCCCCCGTCCTGCGCGAGGTCAGCTTCGTGGCCGAGCCGGGTCAGACCGTGGCCCTGGTGGGCCCCACCGGCAGCGGCAAGAGCACCATCCTGTCCCTGATCGCCAAGTTCCACCTGCCCGGCGCGGGCGAGGTGCTGATCGACGGGCACGACATCCGCAGCCTGACCGGCGACGGGCTGAGGCAGCAGATGGGCAACGTGTTGCAGAACAACTTCCTGTTCTCGGGCACGGTGCTCGACAACATCCGCATCGGCCGCCCCGGCGCCAGCGACGCCGAGATCCGCGCCGCCGCCGAGACCCTGGGCGTGCGCGACCTGATCGACGACCTGCCGCACAGCTTCGACACCCGGGTGGGGGAGAAGGGGCGGGGGCTGTCCCTGGGGCAGCGGCAGATCGTATGCTTCTGCCGGGCCATGCTCGCCGATCCGCGCATCCTGCTGCTCGACGAGGCCACCAGCGCCGTCGACACCTTGACCGAGCTGCGCCTGCAGCGGGCGCTGGCTCGCCTGCTGCGCGGCCGCACCAGCTTCGTGGTGGCCCACCGCCTGTCCACCATCCGTCACGCCGACAAGCTGCTGGTGATCGAGTCGGGCCGGGTGGTCGAGAGCGGCACCCACAGCGAGCTGGTCGCGCGCGGCGGCCTGTATTCCTCCCTGCATCGGGCCTTCGTCCGTTCCACCGCCGCCGCCCCGCCCGCCGCCCCGCCGAGCGCCGAATGAAGATCACCGCCATCGAGACGCGCCTGGAAGCCATCCCGCTGGCGCGCCCCTACACCATCACCTTCCGCACCGTCACCGCCATCGAGACGGTGGTGGTGGTGGTGCGCGACGAGCGCGGGCGCATCGGACTGGGGGCAGCCTCGCCCGAATCGCACGTCACCGGCGAGACCAACCAGGCCTGCCAGGCCGCCCTGGCTCCCGGCGCGCTGGACTGGCTGATCGGCCGCGACCTGCGCACGTTGCCGGCGCTGGCGCGCACCTTGGGTGAAACCATGGCCGCCACGCCCGCCGCGCGCGCGGCGGTGGACATGGCGCTGCACGACCTGCTGGCCCGCGCGCTGGACCTGCCGCTGTGCGATCTCCTGGGGCGCGCGCACGACCGGCTGCCCACGTCGATCACGATCGGCATCAAGAACGCCGAGGAGACCCTGCGCGAGGCCGACGAGTATCTGGGCCGCGGCTTCCGCGCGATCAAGGTGAAGGTCGGCCGCGCCTTCGACGAGGACCTGGATCGGCTGCGCCAGCTGCGCGCGCGCGTGGGCCCGGCCATCACCCTGCGCGCCGACGCCAACCAGGGTTACACGCTCGAGCAGACGCGCCGGTTCCTGGCCGCGGCGCGCCCGCTGGACCTCGAGCTGGTCGAGCAGCCGATCCCCGCCCGACAGACCCGCGAGCTGGCCGCGCTACCGGCCGAGGACCGCCGCCTGATAGTCGCCGACGAGAGCCTGCTGTCACCCGCCGACGCGTTCGCCCTGGCGCTGCCGCCGGCGCCCTGCGGAGTCTTCAACATCAAGCTGATGAAATGCGGCGGCGTCTCGCCGGCGCTGCGGATCGCCTCGGTGGCGGACCTGGCCGGCATCAGCTTGATGTGGGGATGCATGGACGAGAGCCGCATCGGCATCAGCGCCGCCCTGCACACCGCCTTCGCCTGCCCCGCCACCCGCTACCTGGATCTCGACGGCAGCTTCGATCTCGCCCGCGACATCGTGACCGGCGGCTTCGACGTGGACGAAGGATTCCTGCGCACCACGCCGCTGCCGGGCCTCGGCGTCACTCCCGAATCGCCGTAGCCCGAATTCCGTCCCCGTCCTCGTCCTCGTCCTCGTCCTCGTCCTCGTCCTCGTCCTCGATGGTGATCTCTGGGGAAGGCTCAGAGATCAGGGGTCCCAGAGATCACCGTCGAGGACGAGGACGAGGACGAGGACGAGGACGGGGACGGGGATGGGGAGTGCGGGCTACGGCGATTCGGGAGTGACGCCGAGGCCCGGCAGCGGCGTGGTGCGCAGGAATCCTTCGTCCACCTCGAAGCCGCCGGTCACGATGTCGCGGGCGAGATC
>JBKPRZ010000755.1:0-17756 GCA_046734815.1 Myxococcota bacterium
GGCCAGGACCCCGCCGACCAGGCGCTGGCGGCCCTGGAGGGCGGCGGCCCGCCCCCCGGTCCGCCCGCCGGCCCGCGCCCGCCCCCCAGTCTGGGCGCGCTGAACGCGCAGCTGGCCGCATTGTACCGGACGATCCAGCAGGCCGACGTCGCGCCGACCGCCCGGGTCGAGGCCGCCGCCGCGACGCTCGACCGGCAGCAGGCGGCGCTGCTGGCACAGTGGCGCACCTTGCAGGGCAAGCTGTCGGCCTCGCCCTGAAAACGGACGGAGTCGGGGCTCGCACGGCGACCGCGGGGGACCCATAGTCGATGGGTGAACCGAAGGGCTGTGGCTTGAAGCGGCGGCGTGTGTTCGTGATCCTGGGTGCGATCGCCGCGATCGCGGCCGTCGGGGTGGTGTTCGCGCTGCGCGCGCGGCGGCCGCCGCTTTACGTGCTGGCGTACGGCGGGCAGGGGCCACCCACCTTCGTGCTGCTGCACGGATACGGCTCGGCGGCGGAGGACTGGATCCCCTTCGTGGACACCATCCGCATCCCCTCGGGGGGCCGCTTCGTCTTCCCGCAGGCGCCCGAGCACACGGTGCCGCCCGACGGGCCGCCCCAGGGTCGCGGGTGGTGGCGGCTGGATCTGGCGTCGCACATCCAGCCCGGCCGGTCGATCCCGGACCTGTCGGCCGCGCGGCCGCCCGGCATCCGCAAGGCCGCCGCTCTGGTCGAGGATCTGCTCGCGCGCGTGCACGCCGACCCCGGCGGGCCGGTGGTGCTGGGCGGGTTCTCCCAGGGCGCGATGATCGCCAGCCAGGTGGCGTTCCTGTCGGACGCGCCGCTGTCCGGGCTGATCTTGCTGTCGGGCACCATCGTCGACGAGCCGACCTGGCAGGCCAACTACGCCCGCCGCCGCGGCCTGCCCGTGTTCATCGCCCACGGGCGATCGGACAAGGTGTTGCCGTTCCGGGTGGCCGAGCGCATGCGCGCGCAGATGCAGGAGGCCGGCCTGCAGGTGACCTGGCACCCCTTTGCGGGCGGCCACGAGATCCCCGCCGAGGTGGTGGCCGATCTGAACCGCTTCATCGCCCGCTTGTCGCTGACCCGGGTGGCCCTTTCTGCACCTTGACGCGGCCCGCGCCGGTGCACTCCGGCAAGCCAGTTGATTCGAATCGCCCATGGAGGTGGCGGTAGGATGGGGGTCCTGGTCGCGTCCCGCGGGGCCGCGCAGTCAAGGAGGACCGAATGCATCGCCGGATCGTGCCTCTGATCGCGTTTGTGCCCTGGTTCGCAGCGGCATGCGTCGGAGGCGTGGTGGGCTCGGCGCCGGGGGACACGCCGGCGCGCCCCGGTCAGCCCCCGACCCCGGGCAGCGGCCCGCCCGCGCCCGGAATGGGCAACACCCCCGGTAGCCCGGGCACTCCGGGCGGCACCCCCGGCCTGCCCGGCGGCAACGTCCCCGGCGGGCCTCCGGCGACGCCCGGCGATCCGGGCAAGCCGCCCACCAGCCTGCCGCCCCCTTCCGCCTGCACCAACAACGTGCCGGGCCCGCGCCTGATCCGCCGCCTCACCAGCGTCGAGCTGGCCAACACCCTGCAGGACCTGTTCGGCGACCCCAACGTTCCGAAGACCACCGCCCTGGCCGATCCCGACGTGCTCGGGTTCCACGTCGACGCCGCCCAGCTGGTGGTGCGCGATCTGGCTGCCCAGCAGATCTCCGACTTCGCCGAGGAGGTCTCGCAGTGGGCGGTCACCAACAAGCTGGCCACCCTGTCGACCTGCGCGACCACCGACCCGGCCTGCCGGCAGAGCTTCATCAAGGGCTTCGGCCGCCGCGCCTTCCGCGCGCCGCTGACCGACGCCCAGCTGCGCGCCTACGATGGCCTGTTCGCTGCCGAGGCCAGCTTCGCCGACGGGGCCGGCGCGGTGATCACCGCGATGGTGCAGTCACCGAACCTGCTGTACCGGCGCGAGCTGGGCAAACCCGATCCGGCCAGGCCGGGCCAGTTCCTGCTGACGCCGCACGAGGTGGCCACCAACCTCTCGTATCTTCTGACCCAGGGGCCGCCCGACGACGTGCTCGCCCAGGCCGCCGACGCGGGCGCCCTGTCCACCCGCGAGCAGCTGGACGCGCAGGCCGACCGTCTGATGAAGAGCCCGCGCGGCCGCAAGGCGCTGGGCGCCTTCGTGCGCGGCTGGCTGGGGCTGGACCGGCTGGAGATCCAGGTGAAGGACGACACCGTCTTCCCGTTCCCGCCCGAGCTGCGGCGCGACCTGGTGGGCGAGACCGAGGCGCTGTTCACCGACGTGTTCGACCGCAGCGGCACGGTCTCGGATCTGTTCACCGCCAACTACTCGTTCGTCAACGCCGCGCTGTCGAAGTTCTACGGTGTGGCCAGCGGCGCGGGCGGCGCCGGCTTCATCAAGGTCATGCGGCCGGCCACCCAGCGCGACCCGGGCGTGCTGGGCCACGCCGGTCTGCTGGCCACCCACGCCACCGGCATCAACTCGTCGCCGGTCAAGCGGGGCAAGCTGGTGCGCACGCGCCTGCTCTGCCAGAACCTGCCCGACCCGCCGCAGGACGTGGACACCATGCTCAAGCCGCCTGCCCCCAGCCAGACCACCCGCCAGCGCTACCAGCAGCACCAGGACAACCCGTCCTGCTCGGCCTGCCACCGGATCATCGATCCGATCGGCTTCGGCTTCGAGCGCTACGACGGCTTCGGCCGCCGCCGCGAGACCGAGAACGGCACCGCCATCGATTCGAGCGGCGTGCTCAGCGGCGTCGGCGCGGGCGACGTCACCTTCGACGGGGTGGGGGAGCTGGCCACCACCCTGGCCCAGACCCAGGAGGCGCGCGCCTGCATCGTGCGCTACTGGTCGTATTTCGCCTACGGCGTGGCCTCATGGCCGCAGGACGCCTGCACGCTGTCCAGCCTGGTGGACGAGTCCAGCAAGAGCCAGTTCTCGCTGCGCAGTGTCCTGATGGCGATTGTCCACTCTCCGCACTTCACCCGCCGAGTCGGGCAATAAGGAGCGCGACCATGCCCAGGCTGAGCCGCAGATCCTTCACCCGCAACGTCGGCGCCGGTTTCCTGCTGTCGCCCTTCGTCTCCACGTTGCTGAACCGCCCGGCGCGGGCGCAGGCCAAGCGGGCCAAGCGCCTGTTCCTGTTTTGCACCATGGGCACCCACCCGCCCCTGTGGAGCCCCACCAACGTGTCGGGCGAGACCGGCTTCAGCTTCACGGAATCGATGAGCCCGCTGTCGGCCATCAAGCAGGACATCGTGCTGATCGAGGGCCTGGCCTCGGCCAACCCGGGCAGCGGCCACGGCTTTCCCGATGCGCTCACCGGCAAGAGCTACGTCGGCAAGATCATCTCGGTGGATCAGTTCGCCGCCGACGGGCTGCGCGCCGCCGGCATCAACCGCCCCATCCCGGTGCTGCTGCTGGGCGCCGACGCGCGCACGGGCGGCATGTCGATGTTCAACCGCGACCAGAACCTGTTCCCCATCACCTCGCCTCTGGCCGCCTTCAACACCGTGTTCGGCGGGGCCATGCCGCCGTCCATGGGCGGCGGCGGCGCGGGCCCCTCTCCCGACCGGCTGCTCAAGCGCAAGAAGAGCATCCTCGACGTCCTCCGTGGCGAGATCAACGAGCTGAACCAGGCGCTGGGCGCGTCCGAGAAGGCCAAGCTGGACCTGCACCTCGACTCGATCCGCAACCTGGAGAACCGGCTGGGGCAGGCGGCCATGCCCGGAGGTGGCGGTGGTGGTGGTCCCATGCCGGCGGCATGCAAGTCCCCCGCCCGTCCCTCCGACGACATGTCCAACCCGCTGAAGGCGAACCTGCTTCACCTGGACGTGCTGATGAACGCTTTCGCCTGCGACATCACCCGGGTGGGCGCGGTCGAGTTCGGCTCGGACGAGGCGATGCAGGTCAACCTGCCCGAGATCAACCTGCGCGGTGAGCAGCACAGCGGGATGATCCACTCGGGCCCGCCTGGCTTCGCCCAGCTGGCCGTCCTGGAAAAGTGGTTCCACGAACGGTTCGTCGAGGTGGTCAACAAGCTCAAGTCCATCCAGGAGCCCGACGGCTCGGGCACCCTGTTCGACAACACCTTGCTGGTCTGGTGCCGCGACATGGCCGACGCCCCCGCCCACAACCGCCGCAGCATGAAATACGTGCTCACCGGCAAGGCCGGTGGTTACCTGCGCGCCGGCGGCCGCTATCTCAACGGCGCTGGCGACGGCAACGGCGACCTGATGGAGCGCCTGTTCCTGAACATGCTCGAGGCGCTGGGCATCACCAACTTCAACGGCTTCGGCGATACCAACCTGAAGGGCGCCGGCAAGACCCCCATCCCGGGGATCCGGGCGTAGCGCCGCGACCCGAGCGCGCCATCGCCGGGCCGGGCGCGCTCACGGCCACCACTGCGCCTGGGCCTCGTCGTCGGGGGCGCGTTCGGCGGGCGGGGTGGGGTGCAGGGGCAGGCGGATGGTGAAGGTGGCGCCACGCTCGGGCTCGCTCTGTACATCGATGGTGCCGCCGTGGGCGCGCACGATCCGTCCGGCCACGTACAGCCCCAGCCCCAGGCCGCCGTAGTGGCTGGTGGGCACCGCCCGCTCGAATCGACCGAAGATCCGATCCAGGTCCGCGGGCGCGATGCCGATGCCCTGGTCGCGGATGGCCAGGGTGGCCTGCTCGCCTTCGGCGGTGAGGGTCACGGTGATGGGCTGGCCGGGGCCGTATTTCATCGCGTTCGACAGCAGGTTGGTCAGCGCCTGGTCCAGCCGGTTGCGGTCCCAGCTGCCGACCACCGCGGCGCCCAGGTCGGCGGTGATGGGCGTGGCCGAGCGGCGGCCCTCCTCCTCGAAGCGCTCGACCACCTCGCGCACCAGGGTCGCGAGATCGAACCTCTCGGGCGCCAGCAGGAAGCCGACGCGGCCCAGCCGGGACACGTCCAGCAGCCCGTCGACCAGCGAGGACAGCCGGTTCACCTGGCGGCCGGCCGTGGCCAGCCGCCGCATCAGCTTGTCCCGGTCCGGCTCGGGCGCCTTGTTCAGCATCCGCAACACGCCGTCCATCTGCAGCTGCAGCGCCGCCAGCGGCGTGCGCAGCTCGTGCGAGGCCATCGACAGGAAGTCGTCGCGCACGCTCACCGCCGACTGCAGCTTCTCTTGCATGTGCACGCGGTCGGACACATCGGCCACCAGCGCCACGAAGCCGGTCACCTCGCCGTCGACCCGATAGGGGACGTACGTCGCTTCGATCTCGCGCGGGCCGCCGCGGGCGTAATGGACCGGGGTCTGGAACGTGACCGTCCGCCCGGACAGCACCGCGCGCACGTGGGGGGCCAGCACCTCGTAGGCGGCCGGTCCCACCACCTCGGCCAGGGTGTGCCCGACGATCGCCGCCGGGGGCTGGCCGAACCACTTCTGGTAGGTCGCGTTGACGAACAGGTAACGTTCGTTCCGGTCCAGCAGCGACACCAGCACCGGCAGCGAATCGCCGATCAGATTCAGCCGCTGGCGCGCGCTCTCGACCAGCTGGAAGGCGCGGGCGTGGTTGACCACCAGGGCGGCCCGGTCGGCCAGCTCCTCCAGCAGGCGGCGGTCGGCTTCGGTGTACGCCGCCGCCGTGCCCGCCCGACGCCGCCCCACCGTCAGGAGGCCGACGATCTGGCCGCCCGCCTTCAGCGCCACCGCCATCACGCTGTGGATCTGCAGGCGCTCGACCAGGTCGCGCCGGGGCGAGGGGGCGATCCGCGCCGCCACCTCGGCGGGATCCACATGGGCCATCAGGATGGTCTGTCCCGTGCGCAGCAGCTCGGGGCCGATGCCCTCGCTGGCCGACACCGCGGGAGTGCCTTGCAGCAAGGTCCGGTAAGTCGGGTCGACGTCCCAGATCCCGATCGGCGCCTCGAATTGCCCACCGTCCGGCGACAGCGGGCGGATGGCACACAGGTCGCGCAGAGCCTCGGCCACCTGGCGGGCGACGCGCTCGAAGATGTCCGGCAGGTCCATGGCCGCCTCGGAAAACACCCGCGAGGCACTGGCCAGCACCTCCAGCCGGCCGGCGGCGGTCTTCTGTTCGGTGATGTCCCGGCTGAACACCCACAGGCGCCCCTCGGCCGGGCAGATCTGGTGGGCCAGCCAGCGCTCCGCCGCCGGCGCGAGACCGTCCAGCTCCTCGGCCCGCCCGGTCCGCGCCACCCGTTCGAACGCAGCCCGGAAGGGCGCGCCGGGCGCTTCGGGAAAAAGCTGCCACAGGTTGCGCCCCAGCAGCTCCTCCCGCGGCCGTCCGAACAGCCGACCGGCGGCGGCGTTGAGGTAAACGACGGTCCCGTCGACCTCGTACCCCGCCACCGCATCGATCATCGACTCGAAGACCGCCGTCTCGTTCATCCGGGGCGCTCCGCGCCCGGATCGATCTTGCCTGTCAGACCGGCCCTCGCACAACCCCCGGGTGGCCCGGGGCGGCGTTCAGGCGCCCGCGAACGGGCGCCAACGGACGTCAACGATGCTCGGGGGGGACCACCCGGACCTGGGTGGCGAACATCCAGAACTGGCCCTCCGGGTCCTCGGCGCAATACAGCCGGTCGCCCCAGTGCATGTCGGCCGGGGGCATCACGATCTTCGCGCCCGCCGCCGCGGCCCGGCTGGCGTGGGCATCGACATCGTCGACGAACAGGTACACGCCGGCGTTCAGCCCGCCCAGTGCCTGCGGGTTGCGGCGGGGCCGGTAGCCGGTGTGCGCGCCGGTCGCACCGAGCATCACCATCCCCGCGCGATGCCCCAGCTGTGCGTGCTGGACCTTGCCGGCCTCGTCGCGATCCACGAACCGCTCCTGCAGCCCGAACGCCTCCACCAGGAACCGGACCGCACCGGCCACGTCGTCGTAAAAGAGGTAGGGGCTGCAGGGGGGCGTCGCCGCTGGTTCGGGGGACATGGTTTTTTTCCTTTCCGCCCCCTCTATCAGATCGCGGGCGCCGGTTCCGTGCCCGTCGTCTCACCCGGATCGTTCTCGCGCGCCGATCAGTCGAAGTTGCGTTCGGGGACGCGGATGATGCCGGACCGGCAGGACTCTTCCTCGATGCGCACGTCGAAATACATCTCGGCGTGGGCCAGATCGAAGATGGGGATGCCCGGATCCTCCTCGAATACCGTGGTCCAGGTCTTCTCGGCCTGGTCGCTGCGGATGTCGGCCTTCATCTCGTCGACCTCGTCGGGGCTGCCGCCCGCCAGGTATTCGTCGCGGCCGCTGTCGTCCTCCATCACCGTGAAGCTGGCGGTGCGGTCCTTGAATATGCCCAGGGTCGTCTTGGTATCGGGAAAGCCCCAGGTCATCGCGCGCAGGTAGACCGATTGCCCCAGCCGGACCTTCTCGTCGCTGGCCAGTCGCCGGCCGTCGGTGGTGAACCAGGCGCAGTCGGTGATAGCCCAGCGGCGCAGCACCGCACTGGCCGAGCGGATGACCCCACCCGACTCGACGGTGAACGTGTAGGTGTGCGTGGCCTTGCCCCGCTCGAAGTCCTCGCTGCGCGGCACCAGGCTCAGCTCGATCTCGTCGGACGCAGCAACGATCGGCTGGGCACCGTTGACCGACAGGGGCTGCCCCGCCAGCTGCGTGCCGCGCGCGCGCACCACCAGCTCGACCACCGTGGGCAGCGGCGTCTCGCGCGAGACCGGGCCGATCGCGCCCGCGGTATCCCGGCGCAGCACCACCACCTCGTCGATCGTGTGGGTCAGCCTCAGCAGGAACGGCTCGGACAGTCGGCGGAGATCGCCGAAGCTGGCCAGCAGCCGCACCGGATGTTCGCCCACCCGCTCGATCGGGCGCGCGCGCACCCGCCAGCTCAGCCCCCCGCTGGTCTGTCCGGCGGCGAAGCTCAGCGTGGCCGGGTCATCGGACAGCGTGGTTCCCGCTTCATCGACCAGGGTCACGGTGACCGGGTCCCACAGATCGCGGCCCAGCACCTCGATGTTCAAGGTCGTGCCATAGGCCACCGGCCCCGGCCCCGCCGGCGCCACGATCCGCAAGCCGTCGAGCGAGCTGTGCAGGTCCAGGACCAGCGAGTTGCTGCGCGCGACCCAGGGTGTGCTCCCCCGCAGAGTCGCGCGCACCGACGCCTCGACATACATCTCGAAGCGACCGCTCTGCTTGAGGAAGTCGTCCCGCACGATCCACCCGTGCTTTTCCTTGAACACGCCCGCCTGCTGCCCCGAGGCCGCGCCGAACGGATGGCGGACCGTTCGGCCGTCCGGCCCCACCATGACCACGGTCAGCTCGGGCGGGTTGGCCAGATCGCCGTGGTAGTCGACCTCGATGAAGACATTCTGGGTCGGCCGGAGCGGTTCGCCCGCCGCGGGGACCAGCCGCACCTCGAACGTATCGAAGCGCGCGGCGCGGGTGGGCCCGCCCGGGTCATCCGCGCCGGGCCCACCACATCCGAGGATGACCAGCAGCCAAGCCAGGCCGCCGCGCACGGCGGCAGCGAGATCGGACCGGAAACGCGCGCTGGGTTTCCACCACATGCCAGTTCCCGGGGTGCCCCTTCTTCACATCGGCAGATCCCGTCCCCCGCGTGAGCGCGGCGGATACTCCCCTGGCGACGCGAGTCGATCACGCCGCACTTCCCGTTCCGGTGTACGCCCTGCCGTCGGCGCGCTCGCCCAGCGCTTCAGCGGCGCGCTGCTGCTGCCTGCATGACAGACGAGGTGGCCGGCGGCGTTCATCGGGGACAGCTCCGAGGCCTTGGAAGAACGCCTTGGAAGGAGGTCAGCCGAGCGAACCAGCGGAACTCTGCCTCTGCCTCTGCCTCTGCCTCTGCCTCTGCCTCTGCCTCTGGAAATGCGAAGCTGAGTAGCAGTTGGGGCTGTGGGCATGTGGAAAACCGTCTGCGGTTTTCCAAGGGCTGTGGGCGGTCTGCCGTCCACAGCCCGGCATGTCCACAGCCCGCCTTGCAAGCGAGCGCTCCCACTTTCCCCACGCAGCCGATCTTGCCCACGCAGCCTTAGCTCTTGACCGCATGAGCGCGTCGTGGTATTTTGTAGCCCTATTCAAATGATGAAGCGGCGACCAATGCAGCTCGTGCTGTCCCGCACCGCCGGGTGGGGTGGAAGGCGAGCTGGCGCGGGGCGGCCCGTCGTGGCCGGACGGAGGCGGTCGGTGGCGCATCGGGCGCGAGCGCCGCACGCGGCGGCGGCGCCGGTTCATGTCACGTTGCGGGCGCGGGGCGGGTTGCCGTCATTGAGGGCCGCTGGGGTGTTTCCGGTGGTGCGGGAGGCGTTGCGCGCGGCGAGCTCGGCGGTTTTTCGCGTGATTCATTTCTCCGTGCAGGGGGATCACCTCCATCTCATGGTCGAAGCGAACGACAGTCGAGCGCTCGCGCGGGGAGCCAGCGGGCTCGCTATCCGGACGGCCCGGGCGATCAATCGCGTGCTCGGTCGGCGGGGGGCGGTGTGGGGGGATCGGTATCATGCGCGGGCGCTGAAGACACCGCGGGAGGTCCGCAACGGGCTGGTGTACGTGCTCATGAATTTCCGGAAACACCGACCCTGGGACAGACGCGCTCTCGATCCATGCTCCTCGGCATCGTGGTTCGAAGGTCTCGAGCCACGGCCACTTCGGGCCACTGGAGACCCGCCCGTCTGCACGCCCAGGACCTGGCTCGCAGCGGTGGGCTGGCGCCGGTACGGACTGATCAACACGTCCGACCGCCCGACGACCTGATGGCTTCGGTTCGCCGCCGGCTGACACGCCACCCCCGGGTCCACCACGCTCCCATCGACGGTCCGCTGCCCATGGCCCGACAACAGCTGGAAGGGCTGGTGGGGCGACGAGGCATCGAGGAGATCCTGACTGCGCCCGGCAGGCCGCCCGTGGCGTAGGATGCTCCCATGTCCTCGCGAGGGCGATGGCTTGTGATCGTGATCCCGGCCGCGATCGTCGGTGCCCTGCTGCTGCGCAATGTGCTGGCTGACGATGCGGCGGTGCTGGCGCTGGCCCGCGACCGCGCTTGCGAGGGGCGTCCCGGCAGCTGCTCGCCACGGATGTCCCAGCTGATCAAGACGCCGCTTTTTCACGAGATCCGCTACACCGTCGGTGGCAAGCAGCGGGACGTGCGCTGCCGCCGCTCGCTGTACGTGATCGGTGACTACGCCTGCCTGGTGGTGCCCGACGCCGCCTCTGCGCGGTAGCGCGCGCGACCACAGCTGTCGCGCGGGCGGCGACAACCGCGGTCGGATCGGGTGGCGGGGCGGGGTCGGCGCGGGGGTACACTGGTTGCATTGCAGCCTGCCCAGGAGGTCCAATGAAGCGGACGTCGATCGGTTCGGGGCTGTTCGTGCTGAGCCTGGCGTGCACGGGCGAGGCGGCGACGAGCCGGCCCGAGTTCTTCGCCTCGTATTGCCAGGTGCTGCAGCCCTGCTGCTCGCTGGCCCATCTGCCCGCGGACCCCCAGTCGTGCCGGGCCACGCTGGAGACGCTGGTCCCGCGCGCGGGCTTCGACGCCGAGGCGGCTGCCAGCTGTCTGGCGGCGCTGCAGGCGGCCTCCGGGCGACCGGAGTTCTGCCAGAACACCGACCCCGACCAGCACGCCTGCGACCGCGTGTTCGGGCGGACGCTGCCGGCCGCCACCGGCAATCGGCAACCGGGCGAACGCTGCCAGTTCACCGACGAGTGCGCGCCGTCGGACGACGGTCCGGTGCTCTGTCAGCAGGAGTACGGCGAGAAGCGCCGCACCCGCGCCTGCCAGGTCCAGGTGCGCGGCCAGGCGGGTGATTCGCCCTGCCTGTCGCTGCCCGACCCGCTGGGAAGCTTTCCTTACCCGGACCAGTTCATCTATTTCTCGGTGGCCTACCGGCGCAGCGTCGCCCCGCCGCGTCCGCTGGGTCCTCCGCCGCCGCGTCTGTACCAGTGCCACCAGGCCGATGGCCTGCGCTGCGAGGACGAGAGCGAGCGCTGCGTGCCCCTGATCCGGGTGGGTGAAGAGTGCGCGAACGGCGGCACCTGCGTGCCGGGCGCGTTCTGCGAGGTGGCGACGCGCAAATGCCGCGCGCGCCAGCCGGTCGGTGCGGCCTGCAACCCGGGCGTTTTCTGGGATTCGCCCTGTGAGCCGGGCAGTTTCTGCGACGCCGACTCGCGCAGCTGTCAGCCGCAGGTGGCCGTCGCCGCGCCCTGCACCCAGGACACGCAGTGCCGCACCGGTGTCTGCGTGAACGACCGCTGCGCCAGCAGCGACCTCGCCGACCTGGGCGCCTCGCTGGTCTGCCGCTGAGCGCGCGATGGGCGGCGGCGACCTGATTGACGCCGGATAGGGCGGCGGTATCCTCCGCATTCCGGAGGACATGTGGTGCGGGACGAGGAGCGGGTGGTCCAGGAGGTCGGCCGCTCGGAGGCCCATCTGGTCGCCCGGGTCCGCGACCGGCGCGGCAGCACCACGATCCTGAAGAAGGTCCTGGCAAGCGGCCCCGATCCGGCGGCGGCCGCCGCCCGCCTGCGCCACGAGCACGACCTGCTGACCCATCTGTCCGTCTCCGGCGTCGTGCGGCCGCTGGGCTGGGAGCCGCACCCCACCACCCCGGCCCTGCTGCTGGAGGACGCCGGAACGGCAAACCTCGAGCAGCGGCTGCGGGGCGAGCCAATGGCCGTGGCGCCGTTTCTCCAGCTGGCCATCGGCCTGACCGAGCTGCTGGCGCGCCTGCACGCCAGCCACGTCATCCACCGCGACCTCTGTCCGGCCAACATCGTCGTCGACGGGCAGGACCACCTGACCCTGGTCGACTTCGAGAGCGCCGTCCTGGTCCCGTCCACCCGGCTGGCCGGCGTGGCTCCGGAGCCGCTGGCCGAGCTGGCCTACCTGGCCCCCGAGCAGACCGGGCGGATGAACCGGCTGGTGGACCGCCGGGCGGACCTGTATTCGCTGGGCGCCATCTTCTACCGCATGCTCAGCGGTTCCCCGCCGTTCCCGGACGCCGAGCCGATGGATGTGGTCCACGCCCACCTGGCCCGGGCGCCGGTGCCGCTGGAGCGGGCAGTCGCGCGCGTGCCCCCGCTGCTGTCGCAGCTGGTGCTGCGGCTGCTGGCCAAGATGCCCGAGCAGCGCTACCAGAGCGCCGAGGGGCTGCTGGCCGATCTGCGCGGTGCCGCCGCCCGCCTGCAGGCGACCGGCGAGATCGCCCCGTTCGAGCTGGGCCTGGAGGACCTGGCACGCGAGCTGCCGCTGCCGGCGCGCCTGTACGGTCGGCTGGGCGAGCTCGACCGGCTGCGGGCGATCTGGGAGCGCGTGCGCGCGGGTGCCAGCGAGGTGCTGGTGCTGACCGGCGAGACCGGCGTGGGCAAGTCGGCGCTGGCCGAGGCGCTGGGCGAGATGGCCCGCCGCGAGGGCGGCCGGGTGGCGCGGGGCAAGCCGGATTCGCGGCGGAGCAACATCCCCTACGCTCCGTTCGTCGAGGCGTTTCGCGCGCTGGTAGCGGAGGTGCGCGACGGACCGCCGGAGACCGCGGCTGCCTTCCGCCACCGGGTCCGGGTCACGCTGGGCGGTAATGCCGGGGTGGTCACCACGCTGGTCCCCGAGCTGGAGGCGCTGGTCGGCCCGTCGCTGCCGGTTCCGTTGGTCGGCTCGGCCCAGACCGAGATGCGCTTCCGGTTGGGCCTGCTCGCCTTCGTGCGCGCGCTGGCCGGCGCCGAGCATCCGCTGATGCTGTTCATCGACGACCTGCAGTGGGTCGACAGCGGAACGCTGGCGCTGCTGCGGCTGCTGCGACAGACGGGTGATCCCGGGTTCTTCCTGCTGGCCTGCGCCTGCCGCGAGGATGAGGCCGCACCGGAGGTGGGCGAGTTGCTGGCCGCCTGGCGCTGCGCCGACCGGGCCCCCACCTTCCTGCCCGTGCCGCCGCTCGACGGCCCGGCGATGCTGGGGCTGACCTGCGATGTGTTCGGCTGCGATCGCACGCGCGGCGCTCCGCTGGCCCAGCTGCTGCTCAAGAAGACCGGGGGCAATCCATTCTTCGTCGGCAAGCTGCTGCGCCATCTGCAGCAGAGCGGGCTGGTGGTCTACGACACCGAAAGCCAGGCCTGGACCTGGGACCTCGAACGGATCTCTCGGCTGACCGTCACCGAAAACGTGGCCATGCTGCTGGCCGATGCGCTGTCGCGCCTGCCCGCGGCCACGCGCGAGCGGCTGGCCATCGGCGCCTGCATCGGCCAGCGGCCGCCGCTGTGGTTGATCGCCGCGGTGGTCGACGAGCCGGTCGCCCGCACCGCGGACGCGCTCGCGCCGGCGCTGCACGAGGGGCTGATCGCCGCGGAGGGGCAGGCGGTGCGATTCGAGCACGACCGCATCCAGCACCTTGCCTACGCGCTGGCCGGCGACGGCCGCGCGGCGCTGCACCTGCGCATCGGGCGGCTGCTGCGCGTGCGCGCCGAGGCCGAACACGACGAGGACACGCTGTTCGACCAGGTGGACCAGCTGTACCTGGGGGCCAGCCAGATCAGCGATCCGCAGGAGCGGCGGCAGGTGGCCGGGCTGGGGCTGCGCGCCGGCCGCAAGGCCTGCCTCTCGTCGGCCTGGGGACCGGCGCTGGCTTACATGGAGGGGGCCATGGAGCTGCTGGCCGGGGACACCGGCGGCAGCGACGAGCTGGCCTTCCAGCTGTATCGCGACGCCGGGGACGCGGCCTGGCAGGCGGGCAAGCCGGCGCGGGCCGATCAGCTACTGACGGCGGCGCTGGAACAAGCGCGCACGCGGCTGGACAGGGTCGACCTGCTGAAGATGCGGACGGAGTTCGCCACCGTGCAGGGAGACTGGCCGACCGCGATCCTCTGGGGCGCGCGCGCGTTGCGCCTGCTGGACCTGGAGCTGCCGCTGGACGACCCGGGCCCCGCGGCCGCCGCCGAGCTGGAGGCCCTGGAGCGGCGGCTGCGCGAGCGGCCGGCCGAGGAGCTGCTGCGGGCGCCGGTGGCCAGCGCGCCCGAGGTGATCATCGCAGTCGAGCTGCTGCAGCGGCTGCAGACGCCGACGTACATCAGTCAGCCCCAGCTGTGGCGCTTCTGCGTGGCGCGCGCGCTGGCCCTGGCGCTGGAGCATGGCCCCAGCCGGTGGACCGGCAGCGACTGCGAGGCATACGCCGTGCTGCTGCAGGAGCAGACGGCGGACTTCGTCCGCGCCCACGCCCTGGGTCGACTGGGGGTCCAGCTGGCCGAGCGGATGGGCGATCCGATCGCCCTGTGCCGTGCCGCCGCCATCTTCGAGGCCGTGATCGCCGCCTGGCGCGAGCCCATCACCGGCGACTTCCCCCTGCTGCGCCGGGTGCAGGGGCCGGCCCGGGCCCTGGGCGAGATCATGTTCTCGAACGCGTGCAGCGTCACACAGGCGGTTCTGCTGTTTCACGCCGGGTTCGACCTGGCGACGGTCCTCGAGTACATCGAGGCCGCGCAGCCCCTGGTGGACTCGGCGCCCCACCCGCTGGAAGACGAGACCTTGCGGTGCTACCGGCACGCCGTCGCCCAGCTGCAAGGGGTTGCCGACGACCAGCCTGTCAGCGACCGGCTGAACACCCGGGTCCAGCTGGGGGTCGACTACCTGCTGGGAAACCAGGCCGGGGCCCGCACGCTGGCCGGTCGCAGCCGCAGCCTGCACTTTACCCGGTCGTTGCAGATGGCCGACTTCAACTTCTACTCGTCGCTGACCTTGATAGCGGCCTGCGCCGGGGCCCCGCCCGAGGAGAGGCGGGCGCTGCTGGCCACCGTCGCCGACAACCAGCAGCAGATGGCGCTGTGGGCGGCCAGCTGTCCGGAGAACTTCGAGGGGCGCCACCTGCTGGTGCAGGCCGAGCTGGCCCACCTGGCCGGCCAGGGGCTGGCCGCGGCCGAGCTGTACGATCGGGCCGCCCGGGCGGCGGCGCACGGCCGCTGCCTGTCGGTCGAGGCGCTGGCCAACGAGCTGGCCGCGCGCGCGCACGATGCCCACGGGCGCCCGTACCTGGCGGCCCGTTACCTCGACGTCGCGATCCAGCTTTACCGGCGCTGGGGCGCGCGAGCCAAGGTGGCCACCCTGGAGCAGGAGCTGGCCACCCGGACAGACGGGGCCGCGCCCCGCCGCATCGGCGCCAGCAGCAGCGAGGGAGTCTCCGGCTCGTCGCTCGACCTGCTGGCGCTGTTGCAGGCGGCCGAGGCGCTGTCGGCCGAGGTGGTGCTCAGCCGCCTGGGCGCGCGGCTGGTCGAGATCTGCCTGGCCGCCGCGGGCGCCGAGCGGGGCGCGCTGCTGCTGGTGGAGGAGGGCCAGCTGCTGGTGCAAGCGGCCGGGAGCGCCGGCGCGGTGGTGGGCGGGTTGCGCCAGCGGCTGGAGCGATCGAGCGAGGTGGCGGTCCCGGTGATCGATGAGGCGCGCCGGACCGGGCAGCCGGTGGTGCTGGCCGACGCTTCGGCGCACGAACGTTTCGGGACCGATCCCCACGTCCAGGCGCGCGGGGTGCGGTCGGTGCTGGCGCTGCCCATCTTGCACCAGGGCACGCTGGTGGGCGTGCTGTACCTGGAGAACAACCTGGCCACCCGGGTGTTCCTGCCGGCGCGCCTGCAGCTGCTGCAGCTGCTGTCGTCCCACATCGCCACCTCGCTGCGCAACAGCCAGCTGTTCGAACGGCTGACCCGGGAGGTGGACGAGCGCCGGCGGGTGGAGGAGGCGGTCCGCTTCGTGGCCGAGGCCGGCTCGGTGCTGGCCGATACGCTGGACTTCCAGGAGACGGTCAACCGGCTGGCGACCCTGGCGGTGTCGGGGCTGGCCGACTGGTGCGTGGTCCTGGCCATCGAGGACGGACGGCTGCGCCGGGTGGCGGCCGCCCACCGCGATCCGGCCAAGGAAGGGCTGCTGCGCGGGCTGGACGCGGGGCCGCGCGGACCGATGGCCAGCGCCAACCTGATGCCAGCGCTGGCCGGGTGGACGCCGTTGCTGCTCGATCCCGTCGACGACCAGACCCTCGAACGTTTCGTCGACGACGCGGACACCAGGCGCATCATGCGCCAGCTGGGCGCGCGCAGCGCGATGGTGTTGCCCCTGACCGCGCACGGCCGCGCCGCGGGCGCGCTGACCCTGGTGCGCGCGGACCCCGATCGGCCCTTCGGCGCGCGCGATCTGGCGCTGGCCGAGGAGCTGGCCCGGCGGGCGGCCATGGCCCTCGAGAGCGCGCGCCTGTACCGGGAGGCGCAGCGGGCGATCGAGGTGCGCGACGAGTTCATGTCCATCGCCTCGCACGAGCTGCGCACGCCGATCAGCTCGATGCTCCTGATGATCCAGGGCCTGCAGGAGGAGGTGAAGCGCGCGAATCCGTCGCTGTGGCCGAGCAGCCTCGACCTGATCGCACGCCAGGTCTACCGCCTGCGTGCGCTGGCCGACGACATGCTGGACGTGAACAACATCCAGAGCGGTCGCATGCCGCTGCACCTGGCGGAGGTGGACCTGGTGGCGGTGGTGCGCGAGGTGCTGGGGCGCTTCGCCGTCGAGCTCGAGCGGACCTGCTGCCGCGTCGACCTGCACACGCCGGCCGTCCTGCTGGGGTGGTGGGACCGGGTGCGGCTCGAGCAGGTGGTCGCCAACCTGCTGTCGAACGCGATCAAGTTCGCTCCCGGGTTGCCGGTGGAGATCACCCTGCTGGGCAGCGACGGACGGGCGCGCCTGATGGTCGTCGATCGCGGGCAGGGGATCCCGGCCGACCGGCTGCCCCACATCTTCGGGCGCTTCGAGCGCGGTGTCTCGGCCTCGCACTACGGCGGCCTGGGGCTGGGGCTCTACGTCGTCAGCGAGATCGTGCGCGCGCTGGGCGGCACGGTAGCGGTCGAGAGCGCGCTGGGGCAGGGCGCGCGGTTCACCGTCGAGCTGCCGCTGCGACCGCCGTCTCACCCGGCCGGCGGCACCTAGACGCGGCTTCTCAATTGGCCTCGACGCGGGCCAGGGTGGCTGTGGTAGACAGGGCTGCCCTCATGAAGGCGATCGTCATCGCAGCCGCGGCTGGCCTGGTCTGGTCGGCGCCAGCCCGGGCGGACTTCCACAGCAACTCGACCCTGCCGGTCGGCGAGGCGGCCGGCCTGATGGCCGGTGCGGCGGCGGCCTGGGTCAACGATGGATCGGCCGCCTGGTACAACCCGGCCGGCCTGGGACGGGTGGCGCAGCGGACCATCTCGGCCAACGTCAGCGCCTACGGCTTCCAGCAGGTCAAGGTGCCCGACTACGTCGACCTGGGCGGCGGCAGCAAGGGCGGCCTGAAATCATTCGCGGTGGCCACCTTTCCCTCCTATGTCAGCTACCACCAGTCGTTCGGGCAGCGGCCCGGGTTCCGGCACGGCTTCGCCTTCGCGGTGGTGGTGCCCGACTTCGAACGCGCCGACGCGCTGGTGGACATCCCCCCCGGCAGCAAGCTGATCGAATACCGCGCGCGGCTCAAGAACGTGGGCCAGACCATCTGGACCTTGCCGGCCTGGGGTGCCTGCTGGTCGCAGGGCCTGTTCTGCCTGGGCGCCACCCTGGGCCTGGGGCTGCGCACCGAGGTCGAGTCGGTGGTCAACGACTCGCGCGTCCTCACCATGGGCGGGACGGTCGGCTACCTCGCGAGCGTGCAGCAGGACCTGTGGATGGCGCTGCTGTCGGGAACCGCCGGCTTCCAGCTGCGCTTGACCCCGATCCTGCGGGTGGGCGCCAGCGTGCGGACGCCGGTGCGGGCGGTGGCCGCGGGTGGCACCATCCTGCACACCGACGCCTCCACCGCCGCCACCGAGG
>JBKPRZ010000756.1:0-16083 GCA_046734815.1 Myxococcota bacterium
CGGCAGCGGCGGCTCGGGCGGCTCGGGCGGCTCGTCCACCGGCGGCAGCGGCGGCGGCTCCGTCGACGCTCCCAAGAACCCTGACGGTCCGCCGGCGGACAAGGCCGGCGACGGTACGCCCAGCGACGTCAAGGTAGGCGATGGTGGCGTGGGTGATCGTCCCGTCGGCGACGGCCCCTCGGCGGCGATGAAGCCCTTTTACAGCCACCCGATGACCTACCCGGCCAGCACCATCCGTCCCAGCAACTGCGCGGCCCCGGGCTCGGACGCCGGCGTCCCCGACGGCGGCGCCGGCAGCTGCCCGCAGGCATCCCTGGATCAGGCGGTGGCCAGCTTCTACGACAAGTGGAAGGCGTCTTACCTGCGCACCTTCACGGGCGGCACCTGCAGCGGTCAGTCCTTCGTGGCCGCGCTGCCGGGCACCGACTTCCCCAACACCCAGTCGCTGTCGCAGCTGCAGGGCATGGGCATGTTGATCACGGTGGTGATGGCCGGCCACGATCCCAAGGCGCAGTCCAATTTCGATGCTCTGCTGAAATACGCCCGCCGCTACAAGAGCAGCCACAACAGCGCTCTGATGGCCAGCACCATCAACGGCTCGACCACCGCCAGCAACGGCAACTGCGTGGACGTGTCGAACGCGGCCGAATCGCAGACCGACGGTGACCTGGACATCGCCCTGGCGCTGCTGATGGCCGATCGCCAGTGGGGCAGCGGGGGCGGCACCAACTACCTGCAGGAAGGGCGCGCCATGATCGGCGTGCTCAAGTCGGCCGAGTTCCTCACCCAGCCGATGCTCAACAACGCCAAGCTGCCGCTGCTGGGCGACTGGGTGTCCACCGGCTCGGTCGACGGCGGCGCCCCCGCCGATCCGAAGTTCACCAAGGGCCTGCGCAGCTCGGACCTGATGCCCGGCCACTTCCGCGCCTTCTCGGCCATCAACACCGACAACGAATGGATGCAGTCGATCGACGGCAGCTACACGCTGCTCGAACGGATGCAGGCCAACCACAGCATGGCGACCGGCCTGATCCCCGACTTCATCGACGAGCTCGACCAGAGCGTCCCCGTTCCGGCGCCGGCGAACTGGTCGGCGGGCGGCCAGCCCAACGACGGCCGCTACTCGTACCACGCCGTGCGCGTGCCCTGGCGTCTGGCCGCCGACTACATCAGCACCTCCGGTGACGCCGGCAACCGGGCCAAGGCCCTGCTGGTGAAGATCGAGGACTGGATCACCAGCAAGACCACCAGCACGCCCGCGCAGGTGGTGGACGGCTACCGCCTGGACGGCACCAACCTGGGCACCGGCAGCAGCTTCCTGTTCGAGTCCACCTTCGGCGTGGGCGCCATCGTGGACGCCAAGTACCAGACCTGGCTCAACGACATCTGGAATCGCGTCAGCGCTGGCAACACGATGAACGACGCGCACGGCGACTCGGTTCGGTTGCTGTCGCTCATCCTGATGTCCGGCAACTGGTGGACCCCCTAGGGGGGCGCCGCCGAGCGGTGATCGGATCAGCCTCCTGAAGCGCTGATCCGATCGCGTCTGCCGCCTTGGCGTGCGAGGCCCGCTGCGCTCGCGGGTGCAAGACCGGCTGTCGAGGGCCCGCTGCGCTCGCGGGTGCAAGACCGGCCGTCGAGGGCCCGCTGCGCTCCGGAGGGGGAAGGGAGTTTCTTTTTGCGGCCTCCCTCGCCCGACCGCTGATCCCCGAGCGCAGCGGGCCTCCCTCGCCCGGCCGCTGATCCCCGAGCGCAGCGGGCCTTCCCCACCCGACGCACACATCACCGAGCGCAGCAGCCGGCCTCCCGTTCCGCCGTTCCTGCAACCATCAGCCTCGGCTGATCCCCCCGGGATCGTATAGTTCGCGGGTGAGCTCCCCCCAGGAGGTGCCTCCACCGCCGGAAGATCCCCAGGATCTCCTCGCCTGGGCGCGCGCACATCAGGTCAGCGCGCGCCTTGACGATGTGGTCATTGGCAACGACGGCCCGGTCGGCACCTACCTGCCCGGGCGCTGGGGCGAGCGCCTGACCTACCGCCAGCTCCTGCTGGATGGGGAGACGGGACACCGCCGCTACGACCACGGCGAGCAGGCGGCGCGCCGGTTCCTGCACCGGATGGCGATGTTGACCGCGGCCCGGCGCCAGTCGCGCGCGTTCCTGGATGAGCACGGCCTCGATCCGGAGGACGAGGTTCTGGCCGCCTTCCTCGAGCGGCTGCGCACGGCGCTGAGGACGCTGGCGGCGGCTCGACCCACCCCGCCGCGCCCGGAGGGGACTTACGAGGTGCTGGAAGTCCGCATCTGCGCCGGTCCGGTTCCGATGCTTCGCTACCGGGAGGCGACCCTGACCGACCCGGAGCGCAGCTGGGAAACGCGGGAGCCCGAAGACGTCGTGCTGCTGCTGCTCGGGTGGACCGACGGACCCTTGCGCTGGGCGCTGTACCGCAAGGAGCAAGTGCTGGACCTGGAGGTTCCGGCGCCGCGGCAGGAGAGCGCGCTGGAGGCGATGATCGATCTGGTGCGCGACCCGCGCCGCAGCGACGAGCAGGCGGCGCTGGCGGAGGTGCTGCGGCAGCCGGCCTGGCAGGTGGCGCTGGCAAACCTCGACCACAGCCTGGCGCGCCTCGAGACCGAGAAGCAGTCGGGCGCCGTCGCGTCCGATCAGCGGATCGCTTTCCGGGTCGCGGTCGCGCCGGACGGCAAGGTGGAGGTCGAGCCGGTCGTCCAGAAACGCGGACGCGGCGGCGCGTTCTCCCGGGGGGCGCGCGTGCAGTGGTATCACCTGCCCGATCACCCGGCCCTCACCGCCGCCGATCGGCGCGCCTACCAAGCCTACGACGATCGCTTCGCCCGCCGCCCCCAGGCCTGGGGCGCCAGCACCGCGTTGACCGAGAGCCAGACCTTCGGCGTCCTGCGCGCTCTGATCGATCACCCGGCGGTGTTCCTCGAAGCGGGCCGTCCCGATCAGCGCCTGGAGATCCGGCTGGGCCGTCTGGGCCTGCGCTTCGCCACCTTTCCGGACGGCAGCTTGCAGCCGCAGTTCGAGCTTCTGGGCGTCACCTTGCTGGCGACCGAGGTGGCGCGGACCTTGCGCGACCAGCGACACCTCATCCACCTGCACCGGCCGACGGCCGCCGCGCCCCAGATGCTGCTCGCCCAGGTCAGCCCCGAGGCGGCGGCGATCGTGGCGGCGCTGGCCCTGGCCCCGGGCCGATTTCCGCCCGAGGCCCACGATGCGCTGGCCGGCCGGCTCGAGTCGCTGCAGGAGACGCTGGACATCGAGTTTCCTTCGCCGTGGACGCGCACCATCGCTCCCGCCAGCGCCGGGCTGATCGCGCGCCTGGACCTGCTGGCCGGGGGCGCGCTGGAGGTGCGGCTGGCGGTGCGGCCGGTCCGGCTGGGGCCGATCTTCGCGCCCGGCGAGGGCCCCACCCTGGTCCTCGAGGGCCAGGGTCGGGATCGCCATGGCGTGCGGCGCGACCGCGCGGCCGAGCGGCAGGCGGGCCACGCGCTGGCCGAGCGCCTGAGCCTGGACGGCGCCCAGGAGCTGGAACCCTGGTGCTGGCGGGTCAGTGAAGGCGACCCCGCCCTGCACCTGGTGGCGACCTTGAAAGATCTGGGCGAGGCGGTCGAGGTCGAGTGGGGCGATGACCGGGTGCTCTCGCTGGGCAGTGTGGGCCGCGGGCACATGCGGCTCAAGGTCGCCGACCAGCGCGACTGGTTCGCCGTGCAGGGCGGCGCCGAGGTCGAGGGCCTGGGGCAGGTGGTGCCGCTGTTCGAGCTGCTGGCCGCGATCCGGGAGGGGCGGCGTTACCTGCGGGTGGGCGCGCGCGGGTTCGTCCGGATCGAGGAGACCTTGCGGGCGGCGCTCGAGCGCGCGGAGGCGGCCTTCTTCGAATACCGCGGCACGATCCAGCTGGCCGGGCCGGCCAGCGATCCGCTGGTGGGCCTGGTCGAGACCGAGACGCAGATCGAGGCCAGCGCCGCGTTCTCGGCGCTGCGACAGCGGATCGCGAGCGGGTCGGAGCTGCGGGTCGAGCTGCCGGCGGGGCTGGAATCGACCTTGCGGCCGTACCAGAAGGCGGGCGTGACCTGGCTGGCGCGACTGGCCCACTGGGGCGCGGGCGCCATCCTGGCTGACGAGATGGGCCTGGGCAAGACGGTGCAGACCCTGGCGCTGCTCGCGCAGCGGGCGGTCCGCGGGCCGGCGCTGATCGTGGCCCCCACCTCCGTGGTCTTCAACTGGATCGACGAGGCGGCCCGCTTCGTGCCCGAGCTGAAGCTGCGGCTGTACCGGGGCAAGGAGCGGGAGTCGGGGCTGCGCGGGCTGGGACCGGGGGACGTCGTGGTCACCAGCTACGCCATCGCCACCCTGGACGCCGAGGCGCTGTGCCGCATCGACTTCGCCTCGCTGGTCGTCGACGAGGCCCAGGCCATCAAGACCGCCACCACCGAGCGGGCCAAGGCGCTGCGCGGGCTGCGCGCCGAGTGGCGCCTGGCGCTGACCGGCACGCCCATCGAGAACCACCTGTCCGAGCTGTGGAGCATCTTCCGGGTGGTCTCACCCGGGCTGCTGGGCAGCTGGGAGCAGTTCCGCGGCCGCTACGCCGTCCCGATCGAGAAGTTCGGCGACGAGCGGCGGAGCGCGGCGCTGGCGGCCTTGATCCGTCCTTTCGTGCTCCGCCGGACCAAGGCGGAGGTGGCGCCCGAGCTGCCGGCGCGGACCGAGGTGGTGCGGTCGGTGCAGCTCACCTCGGACGAGATGTCCCTTTACGAGCAGCTCCGCCAGTCGACGTTGGCCGAGCTCGAGCGGGCCAAGGACGATCCCGACCGCGACGCCGGGGACATGCGCTTCGTGCTGCTGGCGGCGATCACCCGGCTGCGCCAGCTCTGCTGCCACCCGCGGCTGGTCTACCCGCGCACGCCGGTCGGCTCGTCCAAGGCCGCACACCTGCTGGATCTGCTGGCCGAGCTGCGCGAGGGCGGCCACCGCACCCTGGTGTTCAGCCAGTTCCGCAGCTTCCTGGAGCTGCTGGAGCCGCGGCTGCGCCAGCACGGCTTCCGTCACCTGGTGCTCGACGGCACCACCGCCGCCGAGGCGCGCGAGCAGCGGATCGCCGCCTTCCAGCGGGGCGAGGCGGACGTCTTCCTGATCTCGCTCAAGGCCGGCGGCTTCGGCCTCAACCTCACCGCCGCCGACACCGTCATCCACCTGGACCCCTGGTGGAACCCCGCCGTCGAGGACCAGGCCACCGCCCGCGCCCACCGCATCGGCCAGGACAAGCCGGTGACCGCGGTCCGCCTGGTTGCGCGCGACACCATCGAGCAGGCCGTGCTGGCCCTGCACGCCACCAAGCGCGCCCTGGCCGCCGGCATCCTGGACGGCAGCGACATCGCCGCCGCCCTGAGCAGCGACGAGCTGGTCGAGCTCATCCGCCGGGGCACCGTGCCCGAGCCGGGCTGAAACCGTTCAGTACGAGGCTCTCACGTAGGGCGCGCGTGTGCTGTCGGGAGAGCGCGCATTCGAACGGGTGCGCGACCCGACCTGTCTTGATGGCCGTGGGAGGCGGTCCCAGCTGAAGCGGGGCCTGAACATCATCACGAGGAGCAGGGCATGAGCACCATCAAGACGAAAGACGGGACCGAGATCTTCTTCAAGGACTGGGGCACGGGGCAGCCGATCGTCTTTCACCACGGCTGGCCGTTGAGCGGCGACGACTGGGACGCGCAGATGCTCTACTTCATCGACAAGGGCTATCGGGTCATCGCCCACGACCGCCGCGGCCACGGTCGGTCGACCCAGGTCGGCAGTGGACACGACATGGACCACTACGCCGCCGATGTCGCCGCGCTGGCCGCCCATCTGGACCTGCGCAACGCCATCCACATCGGTCATTCCACTGGCGGCGGCGAGGCGACCCGCTACGTGGCCCGACATGGCAAGGGCCGGGTCGCGAAGCTGGTGCTCATGGGCGCCGTGCCGCCGCTGATGGTGAAGACGCCGGCCAGCCCCGGCGGCCTGCCGCTCGAGGTCTTCGATTCCTTGCGGCGGCAGCTGGCCGCCAGCCGCGCGCAGTTCTACAACGACTTCGCGGGCGGGCCCTTTTACGGCTACAACCGGCCCGGCGCGAAGGTGTCGGAGATCGTGGTCCAGAACTGGTGGCGGCAGGCGATGATGGGCGGCGCAAAGGCCCAGTACGACGGCATCAAGGCCTTCTCCGAGACGGACTTCACCGAAGATCTGAAGGCCATCGAGGTCCCCACCCTGGTCATGCACGGCAGTGACGATCAGATCGTGCCGCTCGCAAACTCCGCGCCTCTGTCCGCGAAGCTCCTGAAGCAGTCGACCCTCAAGGTCTACGACAAGCTCCCGCACGGGATGTTCATCACCCATGCGGACACGATCAACCCCGATCTTCTCACCTTCATCAAGGGCTGAGGGCAGACAATGAAGATCGTGGTCATCGGCGGCACCGGCCTCATCGGGAGTAAGCTGGTGAACAAGCTTCGCCAGGACCGCCACGAGGTGGTGGCGGCATCACCCAACTCGGGCGTCAACACCATCACCGGTGAAGGACTGACCGAAACGCTGACTGGCGCCGAGGTTGTCGTCGACGTCTCGAACTCGCCCTCGCTGGAGCCTCAGGCAGCGCTGGAGTTCTTCGAGCGCTCGGGCCGCAACCTGCTGGCAGCGGAAGCGGCCGCGGGCGTGCGGCATCACGTGGCGTTGTCGGTGGTCGGCGCCGATCGCCTCCCCGACAGCGGTTACCTGCGCGCGAAGCTGGCTCAGGAGCGGCTGGTCAAGGCCTCGGGCATTCCCTTCACGATTGTTCGCTCGACTCAATTCTTCGAATTCATGAGCGGCATTGCCCAGGGGGCCACCAGCGGCGAGAAGGTTCTCCTGTCCCCCGCCCTCCTGCAGCCCATCGCCTCGGACGACGTGGCGACAGCGCTGGCGGAAGTGGCGGTCGGAACACCGGCGAACGGCACCATCGAGGTGGCCGGTCCTGATCGACTGGGCCTCGACGAGCTGGTGCGGCGATTCCTGCGCGCGATGAAAGACGCCCGTCAGGTGGTTGCCGATGTCCACGCGCGCTACTTCGGCGCCGAGCTGGACGATCGATCCCTGACCCCCGGCGACCGCCCGCGAGTCGGCGGCACGCACTTCGCAGACTGGCTCGGCCGCCTGTCGCCGGCGTCGCAGCACTGAGGCAGTCACGCTTTCCAGATCAGCGCCGGGCCGGGCGTCAGGTTTCTCCGGATCTTGTACCTGATCGCCTCGGCCCGGTGCCCTGGGTGACGATATTCAATCCATGACTGAAGGAAACTTCGAAGGCGTCGGAGGCATCAAGATCTTCACGCGCGAGTGGCAGCCCGCGGGCAAGCCATACGGCGTGGTGGTCATCTCCCACGGACTGAACGCGCACAGCGGTCTGTACGAATGGGCCGCCCAGCAGTTCACATCGCACGGGCTCGCCGTCTACGCCCTGGATCATCGCGGCCGCGGCCGCTCCGGGGGCGAACGCTTCTTCGTGAAGAGGTTCTCGGACTGGACGAAGGATCTGGCGACGTTCATCGACCTGGTCAAGGCGCGCGAACCGGGCCTGCCGGTGTTCCTGCTGGGCCACAGCGCCGGCGGGGTGATCGCCTGCGGCTACGCGCTGGAGCACCAGGACGAGCTTGCGGGCCTCATCTGTGAGGACTTCGCCTACCAGGTGCCGGCGCCGCCCGGCGCACTGGCGCTGCTCAAGGGCGTGAGCCACCTGGCGCCGCACGCGCACGTCATGAAGCTGAAGAACGAGGACTTCTCGCGCGACCCGGCGGTCGTGGCCGCGCTGAACGCCGACCCCCTGATCGCCAACGAGTCGCAGCCCAGCGAGACCATCGCCGAGCTGATACGCCTGGACCAGGTGCTGGAGAAGAGCTTCCCTCGAATCACCCTGCCGGTTCTGATCCTGCACGGCACCGCCGACAAGGTGACCAAGCCCAGCGGCAGCAAGGAGTTCTACGAGAAGGCCGGTTCCAGCGACAAGACCTTGAAGCTGTACGAGGGGCACTTTCATGATCTGCTGGCCGACGTCGGCAAGCAGCAGGTCATGGCGGACATCCAGGCCTGGATCGACGCGCACCTGGGCAGGGAGACCCCGCGCCCCCGACCCGAGCTGCGCGCCTGAAGGCGGTCTCCCCGGCCGATCAGCCGGTCATCTCGGTGAGCGGCCTGGTGCCGTAGGGCTGCGTCCCGTCCGTGCCGAAGGTGTTCATCGGCATCTCGAACGCCTGCAAGATCGAAACGAACAGATTGGCCATCGGCATGTCCGTCTTGTTCGACGGCCCGTCGCTGCCTTTGTGACCGTACGCGATGTGCCGCCCCGGCACGAACCGCCCCCCCGCGCGCCCCGCGACGATCATCGGCAGGTCCCAGTGGTAGTGGTCGTCGCCGTCGCCGAACTCGCTGGTGAACAGCACGATCGAGTTGTAAAGCAGGCTCTTGCCGTCGCTGTCGGTGGTCTGCTGCAGCTTGTTCAGCAGGTAGCCGAACTGGGCCACCTCGAAGGTGTTGATCTTCTGCTGGGCGGCCTGCTTGGCGGCGTCGCCGCCGTGGTGCGAGATGTTGTGGTGGTTGCCCGAGACCCCCAGGAACGAGAAGCTCCGGTTGTTGAAGGGGTCCTCCTGCATGAAGGTCACCACCCGGGTCTGATCGCACTGGAAGGCCAGCACCACCAGGTCGGACAGCAGCTTCAGATGTTGCTCGTAGCTGGCCGGCTTGGCGTCGGCGGGCGGGGTGCCCGGGGCGCAGCTGGCCGCCGGCGGATTGGGGGTCACGCCCCCGCCGCCACCGCCCGCACCCATGTCGAACTCGATGATCCGCCGCTGAAGCTCGCCCACCGAGGTGAGGTATTCGTCCAGCTTGGCCCGGTCGTGCGAGCCCAGCCGCCCGTTCAGGCGGGTGACGTCCCCGCGGATCACGTCGAGCACGTTCTTGCGGTACAGGGTCTGCTTGTCGACCGGCCGCGGCCCGGTGACCGGCATGGGCGACGGCGAAGGGGAGGGCGCCGGCATCGGCGACAATCCCCCGAACAGCCGGTTCCACAGCGCGCGCGGGCTGGTCTCCTTGGGCAGGAAGGTGGTGGGGCTGCTCCAGGCGATGTTGTGCAGGTAGGCGCAGCTGTAACCGTCCTCGCAGTCGCCGGTGGCGCTGCCCGAGCTGACCCCGATCTCCAGCGAGGGCAGCCGGGTGTACGACTTGACCTGGTTGGCGATGGCCTGGTCGATCGAGATGCCGTTGCGGACGTCCTTGCTGGAAAAACGCAGCGGCGACTGGGTCAGCAGCGCGCCGGTGCCGCGCGCGTGCGAGCCGGCGAACTCCTCGGTGGTGATGCTGGCCGGGTAGTTGGCCAGCCCCGAGACCACGTTGAATTCCGACTTCAGCGGGGCCAGCGACTGCATGATGGGCGTCAGGGTGTAGTCGGCGCCGGTCTGCTTGGGCGTCCAGGCCGGCATGTGGATCCCGTGCGGAGCGGTCACCACCACGAACCGCAGCGGCTTGGGCGCGGCCGCCAGCGCCTGCTTGCCCCCCATCGCCTCCAGCCAGGGCAGCGTCAAGGAAACCCCCACGCCCCGCAACACCGCCCGCCGCGAAATCGCCAGCTTCGACACCCGATCGGTGGTCAAGGCTCCCATCGGCACAGCCGTCTTCGAAGAAGCCCCTTGGCCCCGCACGTCCGTTCCACTTTCTGCGTTCGTAGCCAGGCTTGCCTGGCGGAGACCAACGCCAATTTCCACCGTCAATTCACCTGGCCCTGTCCCTCTCCGGGGAGAGGGCGCCGAAGGCGCAATCTTCATGGCTCGGACCTCCCGCCCCGATCGGTCATCACCGGGCTGATGGCGACGGCCTGCACCAGGTCGCGGAACCGGTAGCCGCCGGTGGCGAACTGGCCGGACAGCAGGTCCAGCGCCGCGTTGTCGCTCGCCTCCAGGCCGCGGCCCAGGGCGAAGGTCATCAGCTTGCGGGTCAGGCAGCGGGCAAAGCGCGGGTCCTTCTGCAGCGCCTGGGCCAGCGAGGCCGGCCCGTCGAAGGGCGCGCCGGTGCCCGGCACCGTCCCGGAGGTCTGGATGGGGGTCTCGCCGTCGACGTCGCGCCAGCGGCCGATGGGGTCGAAGTTCTCGAGCGCCAGCCCCAGCGGATCGAACAGCTGGTGGCAGCTGCGGCAGGGCTCGACGCTGGCGTGCTGCTGCAGCCGCTCGCGGAAGCTGGCGCCGCCCGCGCTGGCCGGCGGCAGGTTGTCGGCGCCGGGCGGGGGGTTGGGGGGCACCTGGCACAGCAGCTCGGACACGATCCACTTGCCCCGCTTGGTGGGCGAGGTCGTGTTGGGGTGGCTGGTGACCGTCAGCCACCCGCCCTGGGTCATCAGCCCGCCCCGCCGGTCGCCGGTGATCGCCACCTTCTGTAGCTGGTCGGTCAGCCCGCGCGCGTTCGGCAGGCCGTAGTGATCGGCCAGCCGCCGGTTGGCGAAGGTGAACCCCGATCGCAGCAGCTCGAGCGCGCTGTGCTCGCCCAGCAGCACCTCGCGCAGGTAAAGGTGCATCTCCTGGCGCATGGACTCGCGCAGGTCGTCGTCGAAGACGTCATCGGGGAACAGGTCCGGGTCCGGCGTGACCTCGGAGATCTTGCGCGTGTACAGCCACTGCCCGGCCAGGTTGTCGATCAGGGCGGCGGCCCGGGGGTCGGCCAGCATGCGCTCGACCTCGCCGGCGATGGCCTCGTGCTGGCGCAGGGCCCCGCTGCGCGCCCGCGCGAACAGCTGTTCGTCGGGCATGCTGCTCCAGAGGAAATACGACAGCCGCGAGGCCAGCTCGAAGCCGTCCAGGCTGCGGGTGGTGCCGGCGGGCGGGTCGGGCTCGATCCGGTACAGGAACAGCGGCGAGACCAGCATCGCCCGCAGGGCCAGCTGCACGCCGGCGTCGGCGCTGTCGCCCTGCTTGCGTGCGAGATCGTAGAGGCCCAGGTACGGAGTCAGCTCCGCGTCCGAGACCGGCCGGCGGAAGGCCCGCCCGGCGAAGGTGGTGAGCACGGTGTAGACGCACCCGTCGGCCGCCAGATCACAGGGGACCAGCTTGCCGCGCAGGATCGAGTTGGCGAAGACCGTCGGGACCACCTTGTCGGCGGCCTCGAAGTACTTTTCCAGCAGCAGGTTCGACATGCGCAGCTCCTGCGCGTTGTTGTCGAAGCCCTCGGCGAAGTTGTCGATCGGGAAGCTGTCGGCCGGCCGCGGGTCGAACCCGAAGAACAGGTCGCGGACCGTGTTGTTGTATTCCAGCCGGTTGAGCCGGTGGGCCACCACGCGCCCGGGCTCGATGGCGACGGGCCCGGTCTCGGGCGTCTCGACGATCACCTCGGGGCCGGGGCGGGGCGGGGGCAGGGCGGTTCCCGCGCTGTCCGGATCGGGAATGATCACACCCATGCACCCGGCGGGCAGCACGCCCGCGAGGATCAGCAGCGGCCAATGGCGGTCGGAGATGTGTCTGGCGTTTCGCCGCACGACTTACCTGCGGGGTTGGGGGGCCCAAAAAAGCGGACGCCGGGGACCACCGGACCGCCCCGTCCACCGGACGGGCAGGCCGTGCAGACCCCGGAAAGCGTCAGTGACCGGATCGCGACTTAAGAAATGTTCTCGGTCCGCAACACGCCCACGCCCAACCATGAATGCTCCGGACAACAGTGCCCGGAGAGGCCGATCCGTTTCGAACGGTTGTCCCGCGTGTGACTATAACGTTGCGGGCCAATCAACTCGACGCGTCGGTCTGGTTGCCGTCCCGAGTATCGCTCGATCGCGAGCGTTTGCCCAGTCCTTCGATTGTCCCGGGGCAACAGCGACCCGGTTCCCACCTGTCTGCTCGGATAGGATAGTAATACCTAATACATTGGATTTTATGGAAGATCTTCGCCGGGGGCGTCCGTTCGGGGGCCCTTTCGCCTGGAAAACGGCCCGCGGGCGCGGCTTGTAACGTCTTTGCAAACCCGCGCATGAAGGGCAAAATGCCGACTCTGTGATTTCCTGTGTTCCTCCGGCACACCCCCAGCTAGGCGAGCGATTCGCGTTCCCTGGAGGTGCTTCGACGTCCTACAAACGGGAGCCCGGGGGGGGTTCCCACGCGATCGCCCGGCCGTGAGGGGAACCGTTGCCAACCGCGTCTGGCTAACCGCCTGCGCCCTGGCCGGGGTGCTGGCGCCGGCGGCCGCATGGGCGCGTTCCATCGCGTTTTATGCGGGCGATCGGCTGCCCATCGAGGCGCTCAGCTGGTTCCAGGAGGTGGTGGTCGATCCGGGCAAGGTCACCGATCCCGAACTGGCCGCCCTCCGCCGCGCGGGAACCATGGCCATCGCGCGCGTCTCCGCCGCCGACATCTCGGCGGGCGGCCCCGCCGGCGCGGCCCTGCTGACCCGGCTGCAGCAGCGCGGGTTCGCCGCCTACCTGTTCGACGTCCGCGACCCGCGCCGGGTGGAGGCGGGCGAGGCGCTGCTGCGCGAGGCCCGCCGCCGCAACCCCGGCGCGCAACTTTATTACTGGGGCAGCACCGACCGGCTGGCGGCGGTGGGGCCGGTGATCTCGGCCTTCGTGACCGACGGCGTGTTCACCGAACGGCTGCCCCGCGACGACGAGAACGCCGCCCCCGCCGTGCTCGACGACATCGAGGGTGTGCGCCGCCTGGCCAGCCTGGTGCGCGTCCGCGGCAACTCCAGCCTGCCGTTCATCGTGCTCGAACGCCTGCCCACCGGGCAGCGCGAGCAGGCGCGGGGCATCGCCCGCACCCTGGCCGAGCGGGGCTTCGTGCCCTGGGTGACGGTGGGCGGCCACAGCCTGGGCGTGGGCCTGCGCGAGTTCGTGCCCCGCCGGGTGCTGGCCCTGTACGACAGCGCCGAGGAGCCGCTGCTGTACGAGACGGTGCCCCACCGGCACCTGGCCATGCCGCTCGAGTACCTGGGCTACGCGGTGGACTACTTCGACGTGCGCTCGGGCCCGCTGCCGCAGGGCGATCTCAGCTCGCGCTACGCCGGCATCGTCAGCTTCTTTTCCGACGACGGCTTGCCCCAGCCGCGCGCCTACGAGGCCTGGCTGCTGGCCCAGATCGCCAGCGGCCTGCGGGTGGCGATGTTCGGCCGGCCGGGGCTCAGCCCCTCGTCGGTGCTGCTGGCGCGCATGGGGATCGTCGAGTCCAGCCGCCCGATCGTGCCGCCGGTCAGCATCAGCGGCACCAGCGTGATCATGGGCCTGGAGGCGCCGCCCGCCCCGCTGTCGCGCGACCTGCCCAACTGGCAGGCCCGCGAGGGCGAGGTGCACGTCGAGCTGCGTGACACCCGCGGCCAGCGCCTGACCCCGGTGGTGACGGGGTCCTGGGGCGGGATCGCCCTCGATCCCTACGTCATGGATCACGGGTTCGAGAACCGGGTCCGCTGGATCCTGGACCCGTTCGCCTTCCTGACCCGGGCGCTGGACCTGGAACCGATCCCCGCGCCGGACTTCACCACCGAGAGCGGGCGGCGGATGATCTTCATCCAGATCGACGGCGACGCCTTCGTCAGCAAGGCCGAGATCCCGGGGCGGCCGCAGCTGGCCGGCGAGATAATCCTGCGCGAGTTCCTGCAGCGTTACGACCTGCCCCACACGGTGTCCATCGTCGAGGGGGAGGTGGGGCCGGCCGGCGTGTTCGTCGCCGACTCGCCCAAGGCCGAGGCCGTTTCCCGCGCCATCTTCAAGCTGCCCACCGTCGAGGTGGCCAGCCACGGCTATTCGCACCCGCTGGACTGGCAGCGGGCGGCGCGCGGCGAAGCCACCCGCGCCGATTCGACCGAGTCGGTGATCTCCTACCACCCGCCCGGCTACCGCTACTCCGCCTCACGCGAGATCGCCGGGTCCATCCAGTACATCAACGAGCGGCTGGCGCCCAAGGAGAAGCCGGCCACGGTGTTCCTGTGGAGCGGCGACGCCATGCCGGCGGCCGACGCCATGCGCGAGGTGGCGGCGCTGAAGCTGGCCAACATGAACGGCAACAACTCGGAGACCCCGCGCGAGGCGCCCACCCTGTCCCAGGTTCCCTCCCTGGGTCGTTATGAACAGGGCGTGCTGCAGGTCTACTCGCAGGCCCACAACGAACACGACTACACCACCGAGTGGCACGACCGCTATTACGGCTTCCGGGACGTGATCGACTTCTTCCGCTTCACCGAGACGCCCCGCCGGCTCAAGCCGATCGACATCTATTATCATTACTACTCCGGCACCAAGCCGGCGGCCATGACCGCCCTGCACGAGGTCTACAAGTGGGCCCTCGAGCAGGAGACCTTGCCGGTCTTCGTCAGCGAGATGTACGCCAAGGCGGTGGACTGGCAGCGGGTGACCTTCGCCCGCCGGATCGACGGCGCCTGGGAGCTGCGCGGGCTGGGGGCGCTCAAGACCGTGCGGCTGGACCGGCGGCTGGGCTGGCCGGACCTGGCCAACTCGGTGGGCGTGGCCGGGGTCAACGACACCGGCCCCGGCCGCTACGTCGCCTTCTCCGGCGAGCCGGAGGTGACCCTGGCGCTGACCACCAGCAAGCCGTCGCAGCCGCACATCGTCTCGGCCAACGCCGCCATCGTGTCGTTCACGCGCGACCGCTCGCGCATCACCTTCCGCCTCAAGGGACATCAGCCCGTGCAGGTGGCCATCGGCGGCTGCACCTCGGCCGAGGGCGTGGCCGGGGCCAGCCGGGTGCGGGTGGATCTGCCCCGGCGGGTGGTCAAGCTGTCTTTCCCCAGCAACGACACGCACGAGGTGACGATGCCATGCCACTGATCGCAGGCGTCGACCTGGGCCGCCGGCGCGGCCCCTTCCTCTCGTCGATCGAGCTGCTGGTGCTGGCCGGCATCGTGTCGACGTTGCTGGCGTTCCTGTTCCCGGGGCGCGACTTCGAGAACCCGGTGCACCTGGCCCGCCCCGACGAGCTGTCGATCGCCTATCTGCGCATGTTGCTGCGGGCCCACCCCGAGGACGCCGAGGCGCGGCTGCTGCTGGTCCAGCAGCAGAAGACGGTCGGCCGCCTGGAGGACGCCCACGACACCCTGGCCGAGCTTTCGCCCTCGACGCCGGAGATGGCGGCGCGGGCCGAGGTGGTGACCCTCAGCCTGGACCGCGCCCGCCTGGCGGCGATGGACGACACCGACCCGCGCAAGCCGCAGCTGCTCAAGGAGACCCACGCGGCCGCCCGCCGCCTGATCGGCCGCACCAGCAAGCCGGCCGAGCTGGCCGACCTGGCCGATTTCCTGCTGTCGATCGGTGACCCGGCCGAGGCGGCCAAGGCCTACCGCCGGCTGGCCGGGCTGGACCGCGAGCACCGGCTGGCCTGGCTGGAGAAGGCGGCCCGCTGGAGCGAGGCCTCGGGCCAGCCCGGCACGGCCGCGCGCCTTTACGCCGAGGTGGCGCTGGCCACCGACCCCAAGGAGGGCCCGCGCCTGGCCCGGGCGGCGCTGCGCGCGCTGAACGCCGCCAACGAGGGCAAGCCCGGGCTGGCGGTGGCCAAGCCCATCATCGAGAAGTTCCCCAAGGACCTCGAGCTGCTGGAGCTGGGCGTGCGGATGGCGGTGTCCACCGGCGACCTGACCACCGCGCGCCGCTGGGGCGAGCAGCGGGTGGAGGCGGCCGGCTCCAGCACCGAGGCGCTGCGCGAGCAGGTCGACATCTTGCTGAAGGCGGGCGATCCGGCGGGGGCGCTGCAGGTCGCCAAGCTGCTGCTCGAGCGTTTCCCGGACGACGCGGCCCTGCGGCGGCAGATCGCCCAGCTGGCGCGCTGGTCGGGCAGGCCGGAAGAATCGATGGAGCACTGGTCGTGGCTGGCCCGCAAGGGCTCGGACGACGCCCGCAACAAGGCGCTGGAGCTGGCCAAGGCGCTCAACGACAGCACCCGCGAGATCGAGATGCTGGAGCTGAGCCTCCGCCGCGTGCGCCGGATGTCGGCGCCGTCGATGGGGACTCCGGGGGCGCGGCAGCCGCAGGCGCCGGCGCGGATCAACGAGACCCCGGTGCACCCGCGGGCGCTGCCGGGTGGGGGC
>JBKPRZ010000757.1:0-11049 GCA_046734815.1 Myxococcota bacterium
GCCTGGCGGTGACGGTCAGCAATCCAGACGGCACGGTCACCAACCTCACCGACGACGGGACGCTCGACTGGCTGCACGTCGGCTTTCAGGGCACCGACGCCGTCAACCGCAAGCGGGGCAATGCCACCCCGCTGATTCTGATGAACGCGCTGGGCACCGCCGCGTTCGCCGGGCGCAGCGCCGCGGACTTCTCGCACTTCCTGTGGGACGACGGCACGCCGGTGTCGACCGCGCGCAACGTGCAGTCCGGTTTCGAGACCACCGCCTCCAGCGCCGCCGGTGTCCAGATCAGCGTGCAGGGCGATCCCAGCCGGCTGCGCCTGGTCAAGGTGTACGTCGGCTCGCAGCAGGGTCGGGCCCGCTTCACAGCGCGCTTCGGCAACTTCGGAACGCCGGCCTTCGTCGACCGCCTGGCCGCCGACGACATCGCACGCAACCGCCTGTACACCATCACCTTCCAGCCCGCCAACGCCGAGCGCGCGCTGATTCTCGAGTGGACCATCGATGGCTCGATGGGCAATGTCCGGCTGCAGGCGGTGACCCTGTCCTCAGCGCCCGCCCGCTGACAGCGGGGGCCTCCGGACCGGTCTGCCGCGCCAGGGTGGAGCGCGTAGCTACCGAAACACGCGCGAAACGGAACGTGCCGTATACCTGAACGGCGAGCGTGTTTCGATGAAGTTCAAAGTCGCCGATACGCGGCGGGTGCTGTCGTTCTGTCTGGATGGGCCCTTCGATGTGGACGTGACCGACGACGACGGGGTCCGCCGCATCCGCATCACACCACCGGTGGACGGTGCCCCCTCGCAGCTATTCGAGGCCGAGACCTTCGAGGAGGCGCTGCGGGCGGTGGCCCGGGCGGGGCTGGTGCGCGAGGCCTGCATCGAACGGCAGATCGCCTTCACCCGCGCCGCGATGGAACGGACCTTCGACGCCAAGGCGGGCCAGTGGCGCGGCCCGGCCTTCCCGCCGCAGCCGGAGATCGACAGCACCCCGCCGCCCACCGACGGGTCGCTCAACGGTGCGCATTACCGCGGCCTGGCCGAGTTCCGCTACCAGATCCGGCGCTTCGTCAGCTTCTCGGAGAAGGCCGCGCGTCAGGCCGGGCTCGAGCCGCCCCAGCACCAGCTGCTGCTGGCCATCCGCGGCCTGCCCCCCTCCAAGCGGCCGAACCTGGCCACTCTGGCCGAACGCATGTGCATCGAGGTCGACGCCTGCGAGGCGCTGGCCCGCACCCTGCTCGACCGCCAGCTGTTGCACTTGACGGTCGACCCCGCCGACCGCCGCGAGCCGCTGCTGGCGCTGACCGAGGCCGGCCAGACGCTGCTGCAGGGTCTGACCACCCTGCACCGCAACCAGATCCTGTCGGTGGGCCCCACCTTCGTCCAGGCGCTGGGCGCGATCCTGTCCTCCTTCCAGGACGCGGACTGACCTATCATGGGCCGCAAGCGGCCCCCCAAGGTCCGGAGGGAACTCATGCAGACGACAGTCGCGCGTGCAGCTTTGCTGGTGACCCTGCTGTGCCTGGCCGGCGGCCGGGCCCGGGCGCAAGACGAGACCGAGGCCCCGGGGCGGACGATGCGGCCGATCCTGCGCGGGCGGCAGGCGGCGGTGGCCTCGATGCGCCCGGAGGCCACCGAGGCGGCGCGCTCGATCCTGCAGGCGGGCGGCAACGCCTTCGATGCGGCGGTCGGTGGTCAGGCGGCGCTGGCGGTCAGCGACTTCGCGCTGAACGGCGTGGGCAGCGATGCGGTGCTGCTGCTGTACGACGCGCGCGCCAAGAAGGTGGTGTCCATCAACGCCGAGCCGCGCGCGCCCCAGCTGGCCACCATCGAGTGGTACCAGAAGCACAACGGCGGCAAGCTGCCCGAGAGCGACGGGCTGCTGGCGGGCGGGCTGCCCACGGTGGTCGATGCCTGGTACCTGCTGCTCGACCGCTGGGGCACCATGAGCTTCGAGAAGGTGCTGCAGCCGGCGCTGCGACTGGCCGAGGAGGGCTTCCCGCTGAGCGAGCGCCTGGCCCGCATCATCGAGACCACCCGCAAGATCCGGAAAAACCCCTCGACCATGCGGGTGTACCAGCCGGGGGGACGGGCGCCGGCCGCCGGGGAGGTGTTCAGGAACCCGGATCTGGCCCGCACCCTGCGCAAGCTGATCGAGGCGGAGAAGGGCGCGGCCGGCCGCGGCCGCCACGAGGCGCTGCTGGCGGCGCGCGATCGCTTCTACAAGGGCGACATCGCCCGCGAGCTGGCGAAGTTCTCCGAGGAGCACGGCGGGTTGTTCCGGTACCAGGACTTCGCCGAATACAGCGCGAAGATCGAGACGCCGGTGTCGATCACCTACCGGGGCTACGAGGTGTTCAAGAACGCCTCGGCCAGCCAGGGGCCCACCGAGCTGTTCGCGCTGAACATCCTGGAGGGCTTCGACCTGCACAAGATGGGGCTGAACAGCGCCGACTATATCCACGTCGCGATCGAGTCGGTCAAGCTGGCCATGGCCGACCGCGAGAAGTTCCTGGGCGACATGGACTTCATCAAGATCCCCTACGGCGCCCTGCTGTCCAAGGGCTACGCCCAGGAACGGCGCAAGCTGATCGATCCCGCGCACGCCTCGCTGCAGCTGCGCCCCGGCTCGCCCGAGACCGCCGCGAATCCGGCCGGCCCCGACCGCGCCACCCACGCGAACCTGCAGGGCCACGGCCGCCACGAGGGGGACACCAGCTACATCGCGGTGGTCGATCAGCAGCGGAACATGGTCAGCTTCGAGCCCAGCCTGCACAGCGTGTTCGGCACCGGCGTGGTGATGGGGCAGACCGGGATCATCTTCAACTGCCGGGGCGACTATTATTCGCTGAAGGCGGGCGAGGCCAACGCGCTGGTCCCCGGCAAGCGGCCGCGCAGCACCCTGCAGAGCACGCTGGTGCTCAAGGACGGCCAGCCCTTCATGATCACCGGCAGCCCGGGCGGCGACGACCAGGTGATGCGCACCATGCAGACCCTGCTGAACGTGGTGGACTTCGGCATGAACATCCAGCAGGCCATCGAGGCGCCACGCTGGTCCAGCCGCAGCTTCCCCTCGTCGCCCTTCCCCCACACCATGTACCCTGGCGACATGTCGGTCGAGGCGCGCGTCGACGAGGCCACCCGCAAGACCTTGATCGCCCGCGGCCACAAGCTGCGGGTGGCGGGCCCCTGGACCCTCGGCTCGAACGCCGGGATCATCGTCGACGGGCGCACCGGCGTGCTCAGCGCCGGCGCCGACCCGCGGGTCGAGGCCTACGCCTGGGCCTGGTGAGGGGCGCTCATTCCGCCCGCAGCGCCTGCATGGGGTCCACCCGCGAGGCCCGGCGGGCGGGCAGGTAGGCGGCCAGGGCGGCCACCGCCAGCAGCACCAGCGCGGCCAGCAGGAGCGGCCGGGGATCGAGGGGCTGCAGCCCGTACAGCAGGCCGCGCAGCAGCCGGGTGGTGGCCACCGCTGCCGGCGCCCCCACGATCACGCCTGCCAGGATCATCCGGAACGCCTGGCGCAGCACCATCCAGCGCACGCCAGCCCGACTGGCCCCCAGGGCGATGCGCACGCCGATCTCGCGCGTGCGCTGGGCCGCCCACTGCGAGATCACGCCGAACAGCCCGATGGACATCAGGAACAGCGCCGCCAGCCCGAAGCCGACCGACAAGGTGGCCAGCAGACGCTCCTGCACCAGCAGCCGCTCGACCAGGGTGCGCATCGTCCGCACGTTCACCACCCGCAGGTCGGGGTGGGCCGCACGCACCACCTGCGCGACGGTCTCGGCCAGCCGCGCGGGATCGGTCGCCGTGCGCACCTGCAGATTCGTGAGCAGCTCGGGCGGGCCCTGGGCGGCGGCCAGGTAAGCCATCGGCTCGGCGGGCTCGCGCATCTCGGTGTTGCGGGCGTCGCGGACCACGCCCACCAGCCGCAGGCTGTCGGGCCGCTGCGACGGGGACAGCAGCGGGTCGAAGCGGAAGGTCGCGCCCAGCGCCTGGCCGTCGGGGAACAGCGCACGGGCCAGGGCCTCGTTGACCACCGCCGCCCTGGGCGCGGCGGCGTCGTCGGCGCCGGTGAAGGTGCGACCGGAGACCAGCTTCATCCCCAGGGTCTCGAAGTACCCGGGGGTCACCGCCGTCAACCGCACCAGTGTCCCGCGGGTGGCGCCGGCGGGCACGATCGCCTCGGTGATCCGGCCGCCCCCCAGCGGCGCCAGCGCCGACAGGCTGGCCGATCGCACCTGCGGCAGCGCGGTCACCCGGCGCAGGATCTCCCGGTCGACCGAGGTGGCCTGGGCCGGGGTCAGCTCGGCCAGATCGCCGCTGAGGGTGACCAGCAGGACACCCTCCTCGTCGAAGCCCTTGTCCGCCGCCCGCAACCGGCCCAGGCTGCCGGCCAGCAGGGCGGCGCCAACCAGCAGGACCAGGGAGAAGGCGACCTGCGAGCTGAGCAGGATGCGGCCGAGCCGCCCCCGGCCGGTGACCGCCGGGGCGGTCGCGCGCAAAGCCGGCTGCACGGTCGCGTGCGAGGTCTGCCACGCCGGGGCCAGCCCCATGGCCAGGGCGATGGCGACCACCAGCAGGGCGACGAAGGACAGCACGCGTCCGTCGATCCGCACGGGCAATGCCGTGGGCGGGACCGCCGACAGCGCCAGCAAGGCGTCGCTGAGCCAGCGCGCGAACAGGACACCGGCGGCGCCGCCCAGCAGGGCGAGCAGCAGCCCTTCGGCCAGCAGCTGGCGGATCAGGCGGGCGCGGCTGGCGCCCAGGGCGGTGCGGATCTGGACCTCACGCTGCCGGTGGATCGCCCGCGCCAGCAGCAGGTGCGAGACGTTCAGGCCGACGATCAGCAGCAGCACGGCCACACCGGCCATCAGCGCCAGCACCGGCTGGCGGAAGCTCTCGCGCAGGGGCGAGGCGCCGGTGGCGGCCGGGTCCAGCAGGATGTGCATCCGCTGCCGGGTGGGCCGGTCGGAGGCCAGGCTGGCGTCCTCGGCCAGGTACTGCTGCAGGACCACGTCCAGGCCCGCCTGGGCGGCGGCGGGGGTCACGCCCGGCTTCAGACGCCCCACCACCCGCAGCCAGCGGTTCTCCTGGCGGAACTCGAGCACCGGCTGCGGGCCGTCGGCGATCGGTATCCAGAGGTCCGTCGGCACGCCCACCTCCAGTCCGGCGAAACCGGGCGCGGCGATGCCGACGACCGTGAACGTCTGGCGCCCGATGTGCAGGCGCGCCCCCAGCAGGTTGCGGTCGCCGCCGAAATGCCGCTGCCAGTAGCCGTGGCTGAGCACCACCACCGGGTGTGGTTCGGCCCCGCGCTCGTCCTCGGGCCCGAAGGTGCGGCCCAGGAAGGCGGGGACGCCCAGCACCTTGAAGAAGTTCGCGCTGACCGGACGCGAGATGGCGCGATCGCCCGCGCTGTCGTCGGCGGGGCCGCCGACGCCCACGAACGCGCGCCGGGCCGAGCTGTCCTGGGCGGCGATGCCGTCGAAGCGGCTGGCCTGCTCGCTGGTGCGCACGCGCTGGTACAGGCGCTGCGAGAACAGCTCGATCCGGTCCTGCGGCAGACCGTCCATCACGCCGTCGCTGGCGGGGTCGGTCAGGAACACCAGCGCGCCCGGGTCGCGGACCGGCAGCGCCCGCAGGAAGAGGGCGTCGGCCAGCCCGAACATCGCCGCGTTCGCCCCGATGCCCAGGCCCAGCGACAGCACCACCAGCGCGAAGAAACCCGGTGACCGACGCAGGGCGCGGCCGCCGAAACGCAGGTCCTGGAGCAGATCGGTCAGCACGCTCATGCGATCACCCTCCGGCCGGGCCTAACGTTGCAGAGGCGTGCCAGAGTCGTGCCAGCGCACAGGCCCGGAAACGCAGGGCCGGCGCTGGCGACCTGTCCGCTCCCGGGACGCGCGGTCCCAGGAGCGAGATCGCGCCCAGCACGAAACGCGAACGTTTCGCCCGGTAGACACGGCCGCCCCGGGGGCGGTAGTCCTGCGATCATGTTTCGCAGGGAGCTCCTCCGGGGAAGCGCTGGCGCGCTGATCGGCCTTCACCTGCCGCGGCTCTGTCTGGCCCAGGCCGCCGCCAGGGCGAAAGCCTTCAACCTGAAGATCACCGGCGTGAAGCCGATCATCGTCGACAACGGCGGCAACAACTGGGTCTTCTGCAAGGTGCTCACCAACCAGGGGCTGACCGGGCTGGGCGAAGGTTCGATCACCAGCAAGGAGGCCACCCTGGCCCAGGCCATCAGCGAGCACGAACGTTTTCTGGTGGGCAAGGACCCCACCGACATCGAGGTGCTGTGGCAGGGCATGTTCCGTTACCCGCGCTGGCGGGGCGGGCCGGTGCTCAACAGCGCCATCAGCGCGGTCGAGATCGCGCTGTGGGACATCCTGGGCAAGGCGCTGGGCGTGCCCATCTACAAGCTGCTGGGCGGGGCGGCGCGCACGCGCATCCGCCTGTACGTCGACACCCAGCCCACGCCGGAGGCGTTCCTCAAGGCGCGGGCGGAGGGCTACACCGCCGCCAAGGCGCTGTTCGTGCCGGTGGACAACAACCTGGTGGTGCCCAACCGGGCCGTGCGCGAGGGGGCGCGGCTGGTGGCCGCGGTCCGCAAGGCGGTGGGCGACGACTTCGACATCGCGGTCGAGACGCACGGGCGGCTGACTCCGCCGATGGCGGTCGACTTCTGCCACCGCATCGAGGACCTGCGCCCTCTGTTCGTCGAGGAGGCGACCCAGCTGGAGGACCTGGACGAGCTGGCCCAGCTGCGCAGCAAGACGCGCGCGCCCCTGGCCACCGGCGAGCGGCTGTTCACCAAGTACGGGTTCGCCGAGATCTGCAGCCGGCACCTGGTCGACTTCCTGCAGCCCGACGTCTGCCACGCCGGCGGCATCCTCGAGCTGAAGAAGATCGGCGTGCTGGCCGAGACCCACCGGATCGAGATGGCGCCGCACAACCCGCAGAGCGAGGTGAGCACGCTGGCCTCCCTGCACGTCGACGCCACCACCCCGGCCTGCACCATCCAGGAGTACAGCCCGCGCGCCGACGGCTGGGTCAAGGATCTGTTCAAGGGCGGCGCGGTCAAGATCAAGGGAGGCTTTGCCGAGCTGCCCGATCGCCCCGGCCTGGGGGTCGAGCTGGACGACGCGGTCGCGGCCAAACGCCCCTACAAGCCGGTCAACCGCAACTCGTTCGTGTTCTCCGACGGCGCCGTGGGCGATCACTGAGCTGCGGCGGGCGACAGCAGAAGCTCGCTGCCCGCCACCTCGACCACCACCTGCCCGTCGGGACGGCGGGAGGTGGCCAGGCGGACCTCGTGGTCCTGGCCGCCGCGTTCGGGCAGGGTCTGGGCGGCGAGGACCAGCTGCTGCAGGAACAGCTGGGCCAGCTGACTCTCGTTGGCCAGCACCGGCGGCAGCGCGGCGTACTGGGTGACCACCCGCGCGCGGTGGCGGAACTGGTTGAGCACCAGGCGCAGGCAGGTGTCCAGCAGGGCGTTGACGTCGACCGGAGTGGGCGGCGCCTGGGGCGGGCGAGCGAACAGGCGCAGGTCGTGCACGATCCGGCTGACCCGTTCCGCACCGTCGCGCGCGTCCTGCAGCCCCGCGCGCAGGTTCTGCAACCCGGGCCCGCGGCGGTCCAGGTCCTGCAGCGCCAGGTCCAGGTTGGCCAGCACCACCGCCAGCGGGTTGTTGATGTCGTGGCTGATGCCGGCCGCCAGCAGCCCCAGCGCATCGGCGCGCGCCGACGGCGGCCGCTGGACGGCCGGGCGCGCGGCCCGACGGACGACCGTCCCCACCAGCAGGAACAGCGCCACCGCCGGCAGCACCATCGCCGGCGCGGGGCTGAACGCCGCCACCGCCCGGTACAGATGAACGACGGCGCTGCCGGCGGCGATGCCCATCACCAGCCAGGCCAGCCAGACGGCGGGCGCGCGGCCGTGTCGGGTGCGCACCGGCGTCAGCGCGATGGCCAGACCGGCGAGGGTGGCCTCGACGGCGGTGAGCGGGCCCATGCGCATCGTCCCCACGCGCGCGCTGGAGGCGGGGACCAGAAAACCCTCGATGCCCAGGTGTCGACCCAGCAGGTGCTCGAGCAGGGTGACGGCCCCCAGCCCGGCGGCCAGCAGCGCGCAACCGGCGGCCAGCGCCCGCGCGAATGGGGTGTAGCGCTCGCGGCCGAGCCACAGAGCCAGGCCGGCCAGCAGGAACCACAGACCCAGGTCCGGTCGCACCGGCGACAGCGCCGGGTGGCCGCGCACCAGCGGCTGGATCCCGAACGCCCAGGCGACCAGGGTCACGGCCCCGGCGACCAGCAACACCAGCGAGGCGGCGCCGGGCAGCTCGCGGCGGCGCGCGCGGTCGAGCCAGGCGCGCGCCGCAAGGCGGGGACCGGCGATCGCGCCGAATGGTGCGCCCGCGGATGCCGATCGTCCCAGCATCGTCCCCCTTCGCCCCGCAGTACCGCCCGCCCCCCCTTCATGCAGCGAACGGCCTGCGAGTTACGGATTTTCTTCCTGCCGTCCGCGCAGCGCCACCCTTCGATTGCAATCCGGAAAGTTTCAGGCCTGGGCCTGGCGCAACGATGTCAGGCCATCGCCTTCACCTCGCGCAACACGCTGTCGATCTCCTCGGGCGTGTTGAGTATGCCGGGGCTGAACCGGGCGTATTCGGTGGCGTAAGGAGTCACGCTGGCGACGATCTTGCGCGCGTGCAGCCGCTTGATGATCTCGGCCGCGGGCAGGTTGCGGACCTCGAAGCAGACCAGACCCGCCGACAGCGCCTCGTCCATCGGCGTGTGAAGCTTGACGTGGTCCATCTGCCGCAGACCCTCCTTGCACTGGCGGGCCAGCTGGCGGATGCGCGTGGTGATGCGCTCGCGGCCGATCCGGCGGTGGAAGGCGAAGGCCTCGCCCAGCGCCCAGCGGTGCTCGAAGGAGTGAAAGCCGCCCGGCGTGGCCAGCAGGCCGCCTCCCGCCTGCGGCAGCACCCCCTTCATCCAGGCGCTGTAGGGCTCGAGCTCGAACGGCGCGATCAGGCCGTGGTGTTCCTTCCAGGCGGCGGGCCGGCCCCACAGCACACCGGTGCCGCGCGGACCGAAGATCCACTTGTGGCAGCCGGCGGCGAAGAAGTCACAGCCCAGGTCGCCGGGGGTCTCGGACTCGACGCCGAACCCGTGCACGCCATCGACGCAAAAGAGGATGCGATCGGCCTCGCTGCGGACGCGGTTGGCCTCCTCGACCACTGCGGCCAGCCGGCGGATCGGCAGCTTGACGCCGGTCGAGGAGTGCACCCAGGTCACTCCCACCACCCGCGTGCGTGGGCCGATGGCCGCCTTCAGCCGCGCGGCGATCTCCTCGACGGACGCGGCGGCGGGCTGATCGTACAGCGGGACCTTGCGGATCTGGGGGCTGCCGCCCGAGCGCAGCGCCAGCAGCCGCAGGTTCTCGTGGGTGGCGTAGTGGTCATGCGTGGTGGTGACCACCTCCTGGCCGGGCCGCAGCGACAGGCCGCCGTACATCACCCCCAGCCCCATGGTGGTGCTGTCGGTCAGCGCGATGTCCTCGGCGCGGCCGCCCATGTATTCGGCGGCGGCAGCGCGGACCTGGTCGTCGATGTGGCCGAAGTTCTGCTCGAAGTAGGCGGCCGGGTTGTCGTCGAGGGCGCGGCGGTGGCGCTCGATGGCGTCGCGCACCGGCCGGGGATGCGAGGTCAGCAGCATCAGCGCCAGGTGGATGTGGTCGCGGCTGAGGGGGAACTCCGCGCGCACGGCGTTCCAGTCCGACAGCGGTGCCGTCGAGGCGCGGTCGCCCAGGCCGGTCTGGAGGCCGGTGCGGCAGCCCGGCGCTCCCAGGGCACCGGCGGTCAGCCAGGCCCGGCTCAGGAATCTCCTGCGATCGATGGACATGGCCCGCGATCCTAGACCAACTCGAAGCTGGCGGGGCGGGCCAGCGCGGTCAGACGATGTCGAAGGCCAGGTGCAGCGTGGGCGGCGCCGACGAGTAGGTCCCCTGGCGTTCCAGCTCCCCGGCCACGAACCGGAGGGCCTGGGCCTGCGCCCGGCGGAAGGCGTCCAGCCGATCCTGCCCCACCGCGCCCATGCGGCCGGGCAACCCGACGACCTCGGCCATCCAGAGGCCGTTTTCCATCCGCTCGAGCTCGATCGTGAACTGCATCGATCGGGTTACGCCCCGGCGGGCGATCGGTTTCCGATCACCAGAACGAGGTTGGCGGCGATCAGAACGACGACGCCGCGCCGCTGCCGGTGTCGGTGCCTATCGCCCGGCGCACGGCGGCCACCAGCTCGTGGTGCATCACCGGCTTGCGAAGGACACGCGAGACCGGGTAGCCCCAGTGCGGCCCCGACGCGGTCATCACCACCACCGGGATGCGACTGTAGGAAACAGAGGCGCGCAGGTGCTTGGCCACCGCCCATCCGTCCATCACCGGCATGAACAGATCCAGCAGGATGGCGTGCGGCGCCGGATTGGTGCGGAGGTGGTCGAGCGCCTCCTGGCCGTTGTTCACGCAGACCACGTCGAAGCCCTCGCCTTCCAGCGAGTCCTTCACGGCGTCGCAGATCTCCCAGTCGTCGTCGACCACCAGGACGCGCGAGCGCGAGTCGTCATCGGTGGGAAATTCGCCTGTGCGCTTCACACGCTCGACGCCGGAACCGGGATGAGCCATCTCTAACCTCTCGAAGAAAATATGTTCGTCGAGAGAGTTGTACAAGATGGGTTGCGGACCTGAGCGGCCGGAAGTCGGGGGAGCTCTGTAAGCTCGCTGAAAGCGGTTCGAGGTGCGCCGGAACGGCGCGCGATGACGTGCCGGAACTGCCTTTCCCAGCGCCGAGGAAGTGCCGGCGAATGCGCGACCGGGTTCTGAAATCGTTGCTATCGCGCGAACAGCGCGGTAGCGCGCGTCCTCCGTCACACCGTGGGCGCGCCGGGCTCGGTGGGCGGGGCGGCCGGTAGCGGTGTCGGCGGAGGCGGAAGCGGCGGAAGTGGCGGCGGAGGCGGCAACGGAGGCACCGGCGGTGGGGGCGGCGG
>JBKPRZ010000758.1:0-10411 GCA_046734815.1 Myxococcota bacterium
GACAGGGGCGGCGCCGTTCGCGCGGGCCTTGCCGCGCGCGGCGGGCTTGGCTGCCGGCTTCTTCGCGCGCGCCGCCTTGCTCGGACGAGTGGCACTCGCCTGCTTCGCGCGGGCGCTGCCGGCGGCGGCGCTCTTGCGGGAGGGGGCGGCCTTGCCTGCGGTCCGGCCGGCCTTGCCTGCGGTCCGGCCGGCCTTGCCTGCGGTCCGGCCCGTCTTGCGGGCCTTCGCCTTGTTCGCTGCCGCGGTCGGGGCCTTCGGTTTTCGGTTGGTCTTGGTTGCCATGCGCACCTCGGGCGGGCAGCAGAATACGCAGGGAGGCCCCCGCGGGCAACGGTGCCGGATGGCGGGTCCGGGTCAGAAACGCTGTGAACGACGGCGCGCGCGGCCGTCGCGCCGGACCAGCAGCCCGCCCAGCAGCACCAGCAGCAGAGCGCCCCCCGTCATGCCTTCCACCGGCCGCCGACCCGCGGCCGTGCAGCCCGCCCAGCTGGACTCGTCGCTCGCCGGCGCCCGGGACGGGCCCAGCTCGCTGATGTCCGTTTCGGCGAACATCGAGGCCCGGGTACGCGAGCACAGGCCCGTGGACAGGTATCCGCCGTCGGGGGTCCAGGCATAGATCAGGTAGGATTCCCCGAGCGAAAAGCGGATCCCGCAGGCCGCGTCGTTCCTCCCGGTCCGCACGATGGTGGTTGCGCGCAGCTCGCCCTTCCAGACCCGGTGCACCTCGAATGTGACCTGCACCGGAGGGGGAGGAAGGGAGACGGTGGAGGCGGAAACGGTGGTCTCCGGGTCGGTCGAGATCGCGGTCACGGTGCCCTCGAACACCGCCGTCGATCCGGCGAGGGTCTCGGCCGCGGACGACTGCACCGCTGCGCAGCTGCAGGCCTCCGCCGTATCCGGCTGGGCAGCGGCCGTCAACCCGGCCAGGAACGCGACCCAGCAACCGGCGCGAAACATGCCCCCAGCTTACCCCGGAGACGGGGCGGGTGTCATGGCTGCGCGGCGACGGCCTGGCAGGTGGCGCGCAGCTCGGCCAGCAGCGCCTCCATGTGCCGGGGGCGGGTGCGGAAATTGACCGGGTTGATGCGGAAGCAGGGCCGGCCCTTGAGCACGGTTGTGGAGATCCAGAAGTTGCCGGCGTCCTGCACGCGGCGGGCGGCCTCCTGGTGGATGGCGGCCATCCGTTCCGGGCTGGCCTGGGCGCCGGTCCAGCGGATGCAGATCGCCGACATCACCGGCTTGAACGCCGGCTCGAAGTCGCCGGCCTGCACGCAAAGGTCGTGCAAGTGCTGGGCGTGGTCGCAGTTGGCGTCGACCCAGCGGCCGATCTCGCGTAGCCCGTAGCGCTTGAAGCTCATCCAGATCTTCAGCGACCGGAAGCGGCGCGACTGCTCGAAGCCGTGCACGTAATAGTCGAAGCGGTTACGGTCGGCGCTGCGCAGGTACGGCGGTTCCAGCCCGTACGACCGGGTCAGCTGCTCGCCGTCGCGCACCAGGATCGCGCCGGCGTCCAGCGGGGCGTAGAACCACTTGTGCGGGTCGATGGTTATCGAATCGGCGCGCTCGATGCCGGCCAGCAGCCCCGGCCGACGCGCCGACAGGACCATGCCCCCGCCGTAGGCCGCGTCGACGTGCATCCACATGCCCTCGCGGTCCGCGATCCGGCGCAGCTCGGGCAGCGGGTCGATGGACCCGGTGTTGGTGGTGCCGGCCAGCGCCACCAGGCAGGCGGGGCGGACGCCGCGCGCGCGGTCGGCGGCGATGGCCGCCTCCAGCGCGTCCACCCGCACCCGGAACTGGTCGTCGGTGGGCAACACCCGCAGCGCCGCCCGGCCCAGCCCCGCGCAGTCGGCGGCCTTGTCGACCGAGACGTGGCGCTCCTCCGATACGTAGACCGCCAGCGGCTCGCGCAGCCCCTCGGTCTGCGCCCGGTTGCCGGTGACGAAGTCGCGGGCCAGCTTCAGCCCCTCGAAGTTGGCCATCATCCCGCCGCTGGTCAGGTGCCCGCCGGCGTCCGGCCCCAGCCCCAGCAAGGAGGCCAGCCAGCCGACGGTCAGCCGCTCGATGGACACCGCCGCCGGGCCGATGGAATAGGCGCCGATGTTCTGGTTGAGCACCGAGGCCACGAAGTCCCCCAGCGCCCCCATGGGCGTGGGCGAAGGGGTGATGAGCCCCATGTACCCCGGGTGGCCGACGTGGGTCGAGTGAGGCAACACCTTGTCGCGGATCTCGGCCAGGATGCCGGCCGCCGGCTGCGGCTCCTGCGGCGGCGGCTCGGCGAACAGCGCGCTGACCGCCGCCGGATCGCCGGCCGGGAAGACCGGGCGCCGCTCGACCTGGGCCAGGTAGTCCACCAGCAGGTCGACCACCGCGTGGGCGGTGCCGCGCAGCTCGTCCAGGTCCAGACGGGGGGCGTTGTCGGGCTCGGCTTCGGGCGGACGGGTGCTCATGCCGCCCCGTCAAGGCTCCAGCCAGCGCCGCTTGATGAAGTAGAACACCGCCAGCAGGCTGAGCAGCAACGACACCCCGATGACGATCCACAGCCCGTAGGGATTGTCGTGCAGCGGCAGCGGCACGTTCATCCCGAAGAAGCTCGAGATCAAGATCGGGATGGTCAAGATGATGGTGATGGAGGTCAGGAGCTTCATCACGATGTTGAGGTTGTTGGAGATGACCGAGGCGAAGGCGTCCATCATGCCGCTCAAGATGTCGCTGTAGATGTTGGCCATCTCGATGGCCTGCTTGCCCTCGGTGAGGATGTCCTCGAGAAGATTCTCGTTGGTGTCGTTCATCTCCAGCAGGCGCATGCGACGCAGCCGTTCCAGCATCAGCATGTTGCTCTTCAGCGAGGTGGTGAAATAGACCAGGCTCTTTTCGATGTTGAAGAGCTTGATCAGCTGGCGGTTGCGCGACTCCTGCTCGAGCTTCTTCTGGATGATGTTGGCGGCGCTGTTCAGCTGCTTGAGATATTGCAGGTAACGCACCGTCGCCCGCAGCAGGAACTGCAGGATGAAGCGGTGCCCGTCGCCGATGTTGCGGACCTTGTTGTCGGCGAACTCCCTGAGGATGTCCGCCTCGCGCGTGCAGACGGTGAGGATCATGCCGTCGACCAGGATGATGCCCACCGGGATGGTGAAATACAGGACGTCGACGTTGTTCTCGTCGAAGTAGGGGATCTTGACGATGAACAGGGTGCCGTGGTCGTCCACCTCGATGCGGGCGGTCTCGTCGACGTCCAGGGCGGCGGTCAGGAAGTCGATCGGGATCTTGAAGTGCTCGGCGATGAGCGGCAGGTTGTCCTTGGAGGGGCTGACGATGCGCACCCAGCAGCCCCGCTCGGGCTTGCGCACCCGTTCCATCCGGCCGCTGACGCAGCGGTAGGTCTCCAGGTGCTGGTTGACCTCGGCGGCGATCTCCTCGGCGGTCAGGTGTTCGGGCTGCACGCTGGCGGCGATGGCGTCGTCCATCTCCTCCAGCAGCGGCTCGCCCGCCCCCGACCGCGCCCGCATGAAGATGGCCCGCAGGCGGGCATGCTGGTTGGCGGGCACCCGTTCCAGGAAGTGCTCGCGCACGTCGGCGGGCATGCTGTTGATCAGGCCCACCGCCTCGTCCTCTTCCAGCAGCTCGAGGATGGGCAGCTTGGCCTCGTCGTCGAAATGCCCGAACACCTGGGAGCGCACCTCCGGCTCCAGCAGGTGCAAGATCTCGCGCTGCTCGTCGGCGCGCAGGGCGCCCAGGAACTCGGCGGTGACGTCGGGTGGGGTGAAGGAGCAGAAGTCCCGCAGCTCGTCCTCGCGGTGAGCGGCCAGCATGTCGCGAAGCTCGGGGACCAGCAGGGGATTCTTCATCGGGGAGTCCTGGACGGCGGGGCGTGCGGACGGCAAGCGTGGCGCGGTTTCAACGCTCGCGCCACAGCTCGACGCCGGTTGCCACCAGCCGCAGCTCGCGGGCGGTGCCGTCGGGCTGCTTCGTCTTGAAGGCGGCCCCCTCGCTCTCCAGGTGGCGGACCCGGTCGGCGCTGACGGTGGCCAGCTCGAAGGTGCCCTGCACCCGCGCGCGCGCCCCGGCCGAGTTGGTGGGGATGAAGAAGCCGTAGTCCTTGAAGGTCACCCGGCAGCCGGGAGCGTCGGCGCGGGCGGCGCCGCCCGGTCCCCCCTCGGCCAGCTCCAGCCAGCAGCCGCGGTTGGTGCAGGCGCTGCGCACGGTCCCCTCGACCGTGATGGGCTTGCCGGCGTAGCCGTCGGGTTTCGCGACCAGGGTGGTGATGGGCAGGGTGTCGGCGGCGGCCAGCGGCTGCCCGTAGGTCTTCACATCGCGGGGGGGCGCGGCGGCCGACGGGTTCGACCGGCAGGCGGCGAAGGCGAGGCACAGCCCGAGGGCCACGCCGATCCCGGCGCGGCCCGGCGACGACGTCTTTCCGAGGGTGTTCATGGCCCCGCAGTATAACCGCGGAAACATTGTGCTTGGGACCCTCAGAGGGTCCCAAACCCCCCGCGACGGACTCCGGCGAGCAAAGCTTGCCTGCGTCCACGCGCTCGTGCCCGTGGTCCTCGCGCCGGTGTGGCAGCGGCGGCGATTCAGGCGGTCAGGATCACGCTGAGCATGGTGCCGTCGAAGCGGGTGGGCAGCACATGCAGGGGCTGGCGCGCCGGGCCGGCGACCACCGTGCCGTCCAGCTCGAAGCTCGAGCCGTGACAGGGGCAGTCCAGGGTCGCGTCCAGCTCGTTGAACCGCAAGATGCACGTCATGTGCGTGCACAGCGCGCGCACCGCCCGGAAGCTGTTCTCCTGCTCGCGCACGATGGCCAGCGGATCGATCATGCCGTCGGCGGTGCCGATGAAGCCGCCGCCCACCTTGGTCAGCTGGGGGAACTGGGCCACGCGGATCAGCAGCTCGCCCTGCTGCGGGCCCGGCAGGGTGACCAGCTGGCCCGGCCGCACCACCTCGCCACCACCCCCACAGGCCGCCACGCCGCCGCACACCGCCCCGGCGGACGCACACAGAACCTGCAGGAGGTCCCGCCGGGCCATTTTTCCTGCTGCCATGGGCTCGCCCCGACAGTGGGAAATCGACGGATCGGCGGGATCCTTGAGTTTTCGCGCTTACTAATTTCTTCGGTAGAGTGCGGCTATTTCGCGGGCGGCGCGGCCTTCTCCGCGTCAGCCCGCTTGGCCGCCGCCTTCGCCGCCCCGCCCGCCGCCGGGATGACGCCGCAAGCGATGCGGCCGCCGCCGCCGCCCAGCGGTTTGGGCTGGTCGCTGTAGTTGTCGCCGCCGTCATGGATCATCAGCGCGCGGCCGGCCACGTCCTCCAGCTTCAGCCCCGCCACCTGCAGCTTGGCCTTCGAGGTTCCCTTGGGCGTGACCTCCAGCTTGGGCAGGTCGCCCTTGTGCCCGCCGCCGCCCGGACCCTTGTGGGCCTTGGTGGCGTCCGGATCGAAGTGCGCGCCGGCGGCCTGGCCGGCGGTCTTCACCCCCTCCTTGTCGGCCGGATCGCAGCTGCCGTTCTCGTGCAGGTGAAACCCGTGTTCACCGGCCGGCAACCCCTTGAGGTTGGTATCCAGCTCCAGACCGTCCTTGGTCTCCTTGATGAGGATGGTCCCGGCCGGCTTGCCGGTCCCCTGTTCACTGATGTGATTGATGGTGACCTTCACCGGCTTGCCGGCGGCGAAGGCGGTTCCCACGAAGAGGCCAGACGAGGCGAACACCAGCAGCAGAGCGCGTGCGTGTTTCATGCCGGGGAACATACACCGAAGATCGCGCGGTCGAGGGTCCCGGCGTGTTCGCCCGCGCCAGTCGCCCCTCGCCGCTCGGGGCAACCGCTACACAGTCGCCCCGGCCGAGACGAACGAAGTTGCTCCCGCTGGCGATGTTGAGCAAAATGCCCGCGCTCGAGCCCGTAGGCCCTGCGCGCTGGTTCCGGCAGCACAAGCCGGTGCGACTCCCAGACGAGAACATGACCAGGCCCAGCTCGTGGGGGGAGAACCGGGGGCCGCAGCACCCGGTGGGCTGGGGCCCGGCGACCACGCGGACATGACCAAGTCTCCGGAACCACGGCTCCGAACCACCAGTGGGCAACTGGGGACCGAAACGCCCCAGGCGCGGATCATGCAAATGGTCTCGCTGGCCCACACCCTGTGCGACGAGGGCCGGCCGTCGGAGGCGGAGGACCTGGTCCGCTCGCTGCTGAGCCAGGCGCCGAACCTGCCGAGTGCGCTGGTGGTGCTGGCGCGGGCGCGCGCGCAGCAGGGGCAGCTCGAGCAGGCGCGCGGTTTTCTCGAGCAGGTGGTGGCGCGCAACCCGGCCTTCTTCACCGCCCACCGCTGGCTGGCCGAGGTGCTGGTCGCGATCGGCGACTACCCGCGCGCCTCGGAAGTGCTGCTGCGGGCCGAGGCGATCTCGCCCGGCCAGCCACGCGTGGCCGAGCTGATCCAGGTCGTGATGGGCGCGCCCCGCGCGGGACCGTCGCCCCCGGAACCGGCGGCCGCACCACCACCGGCGGTGGTGACCGGCCCGCTCCCGACCGCGGGAACGGTTCCAGTGGGCCGACGCCGGCGCACGACCTACCAGGGACCGGCGGTCAAGGAGGACTCGCCCCAGCTGCAGACCCTGGTCCCGCCCCCCGGCGCAGCGGGCCCGCTCCGGCCCACCGCCACCCGCGGGATCCCGGCGCAGCCGGCGTGGAATTACGTCCCGCCCGCGCCGATGAATGCGCCCCGGGTGCCCACGCGCCGCCGCCTGCGCTTGCGGCTGCGCCTGCAGCTACGCGAGCGGCTGCGCGCGGTGGTGGCCCGTGTGCGCGCCTGGATGGGACGGCACCCGACGGCGGTGCTCGCCATCGCGGGCGTCACGCTGTTCAGCCTGGCGGCGCTGGCGGTGGTGCTGGTGGTCGGGGCGCTGCGGACCGGGTCGGGCATCACCCGCCGCGACCGATCGTCCGAGGCCGCGCGCGAGACGGAAGAGACCGGCTCGCCGACCGAGTCGGGCAGCGACGAGGAGGGGCCGGCGCCGCTGGGATCGGCGGGGTTCGAGGAGCTGATCGCGGTGCTGGTCAAAGAGCGCCGGCTGAGCGCGCCCCGGCCCAGCTCCAGCGCCAACCGGGCGCTGCTGGCCAGCGCGCTGCTGGCCTCGGAGTACGGCCGTCCGGTCGATCGCCCCACCGAGGTGTGGGCCGACGAGCTGGTAGCCAGCCTGGGCAACGAGCCGCCGCCCGACGAGCTGGCCGCCGCGCGCGTGCTGCTGCGGGTGGCGCGCGGCGATCGCGCGGGGGCCGAGGCGGCGGCGCGCGCGCTGGGGATGGACAGCGGCCAGTCGCCGCTGATCCGCTTCGTGGAGGCGCGCCGGCTGACCCGCAACGGCGACGGCGTGGCCGCGCTGGAACGGCTGGGCCCCGGCGCCGAACAGTCCCCCTTTCCGCCCGGGCGGCTGCTGCTGGGCGAGCTGGCCCTGGACAGCGGCGACCCCGAACGGGCGCTGACCATCGCGCGCAGCGTGCTGGCCCAGTCGCCCCGCCACCCGCTGGCCGTGCAGCTGCTGATGCAGGCGCACCAGGACCGCGGCGGCAAGGTGCCGGACGAGGAGGCGGCGGCGATCGCGCAGGCCTGCAAGGAAGACGAGACCCGCGTGCCCTCGCTGGCCGCCGCCTGCCGCCTGGACCGGTCCGAGACCCTGCGCCGGTCGGGCGCGCGGCGGGGGGCGCTGAACCAGGCGCTGGCGGCGGCGGACGTGGTGCCCTCCGAGCCGCGCCTGCTCAGCGTCGCCTCGCAGACCCTGGCCAACCTGGGCGCGATCAAGGAGGCCAACATCCTGCTGGCGCGCGCGGAGGTGCTGGCCGACCGCTCGCTGCCGCCGCTGGCCTGGGCCCGCATCGGCGTCGAGCTGGCCACCAACCGCCGCGTGCAGCTGCCCCCCGGCCCGCCGCCCGGTCCCGAGGCGCGGCTGGTGGCGGCGCGCTCGGTGTTCGTGCGCCTGGGCGATTTTCCCGAGCGGGCCCAGCTGCTCAACAGCCTGACCCGATCCCTGCGCGGCGACCGGGACCTGCAGTTCATGGCCCGCGGCGCGCGCGCGCGGAACAACGAAGATGCGCTGGACCTCAGCCTCAGCATCCGCGCGCAATACGGCCTGGTGCCGCCCGGCCCGGTGGCCTCCTACGTGGCCGGCGTGCTTGCCCGCCGGGGCGGCCTGCGCCCGCTGGCGCGCCTGTGGCTGTCTCGCGCGCTCAACGGACACGGCGATGCCTGCCGGGCCGCCTCCTTGTTCCGCCTGGCCATCCAGGAGAACGGGCGCAACCCGCTGTTCAACCCGCGCCTGCAGCGGGCCATCGGCCGCCTGGGCTGCGACCGCCTGCCGAAATAGCTTTCAGTGCCCGATGTTCGGCGGCTGTGCCGCGGGCACCCGGATGGGGGCGGGCGTGTGGCTGCCGGCGCCGGCGTGAGCCGAGCGGAAGGCGGCACAGCGGGCCGCGAACTCGGTGGTGCTCTTGGGCATCGGCACGCGCGCGCGCGTGATGTACGAGATCAGATCGATCCCGGTGCGGATGATCTGGCGGCCCTGGGTGGCGGCCAGCTGGGCGGCGGCGGGCGGCTCGGGCGGCACCACCGGCGAGAACTCGGCCAGGCGTTCGGTGGTGGCCACGAAAGAGGCCCAGACGTCGAAGATGTCGTCGTCGGTCTGCAGGGTCTCGCACTTCAGCTTGGCCGCGTCGACCAGCTGCCGCAACAGCGGCTCGATCCCCGCGTACATCGGCAGACCGGCGAAGGTGCGGCTCAGCTCGCCCGCGATCCGGTCGATGCCGGCCATGGTCTGGGCGATCTTGATGTAGCGGCTGCGATAAAAGTCCTCGATCGGCAGGGCGAAGGCCTTGAAAGGCTCGCCCCACAGCTCGTCTATGCCCTCGTCGCCGCTGCGGTGGAGCACCATCTTGCCCAGCACCAGCGCCTCCTTGAGGTGCTCCTCGCATTCGCGCATCAGGGCGTTGTCGGTCTCGATCTCGATCCCCAGCGCCTGGATCTCGACCACCTTGGTGAACACGTCGGTGGCGCGGTTGAACAGCGCCCCCGCCAGCATGGCCCCCTTGACCCGCTTCTTGCGCGGGTCGCTCTCGGCCAGGAAGGCCCGGCGCGCCTCGTTCAGGCGGGTACCGGGGATGTTCAGGCCGTGCTCGACATGGTTGAACAGGCGTCGGGTCAGCGCCTCGATCAGGCGCTTCTTGGCGCCCAGGGTGTCGGCCGGGGGATCGTAGTGCTTGATCCAGTAGCCGTCGTAGTAGACCCGCCACACACCATCGATCAGCCGTTTGGTTCCCCAGGGGATGTCGTTCGTCATTTTAATGAAGGCCTGCTTAAGGGGGGCCGGACGGGCGCCAATCTTATGACTGCAATCTCCGGCGTCGAGGAGAATGCAGTGCGTGATGTGCGCGCTTTCGCGCGCGTTGACAAGGTAGGTCCGTGACGCGCGCGATGCCCGTCTGCAGCGAGCAGGAAGAAACAGCGAAAAGCGGATTAACGGATTCGACGGCCCAGCAGTCGGGCAAGTATCGGGTGAGGGATGCGCTCGTTCTCAGAGAACAATCGAGGCCAGGCGCGCGGCGATCTCGCCGCCTGCGTCGAGGCGTTCGAGAGCGAGTTCGAATACATCCACAAGGCGCTGCGCCGCCATGGGGTCAGCGAGAGCGACGCCGACGACCTGGCCCAGGAGGTCTTCCTCATAATGTGGCGGCGCTGGGGCGACTACGACCCGGCCCGCCCCCTGCGCCCGTGGCTGGCGGGGATTGCCTTCCGGGTAGCGTATAACCATCGCGACCGGATCGCCCGCGAGGTCCCCGGCGGGCTGCTGGACACGCACGACCAGACCGAGACGCCCGAAGATCAGATTGCCTCGGGTCGGGCGCGGGCGCTGGTGCTGCAGGCGCTGGCCCACGTGCCCGAGAAGCAGCGCGCCGCGATGATCCTCCACCACCTGGACGGCCTGGGCGTCCGCGAGGTGGCGCGCGTGACCAAGGTGCCACTGTTCACGGCCTACAGCCGGCTGCGGGCGGGGCGGCGGGCGTTCGCGGCGGCCGTGCGCCGGCTGAATACGATTTCGGGCGCGGCTCCGCCGCCGCGGCCCGAGGTGCTGCTCCGGGGCGACCCGGCCACCATCGTCCGGCCGTCGCCCGGCAGCCGCAGCAAGGTGATGTCGCGGGTGCGCGCGCTGGTGCTGATGCCGGGGGCGGTGCCGCGTCCGTCACGGCGGTCGGGTTCCGGTCCGGTGCCGGCGGCGGTGTTGCCCGGACCCAGCGCCTTGCCCTGGATCGCCGGGGCCCTGCTCGCGGGCGCGAGCGCCACCCTGGGGTTCGTGATCTGGAGCCGGGTGGACGGGCCGGCGGCGGTGGTGGGGGGCTCCGCGGTTGCCGAGGCGGCGCCGGCCCGGTC
>JBKPRZ010000759.1:0-3016 GCA_046734815.1 Myxococcota bacterium
GGCCTCGGCTGCGCCCGCTTCGGGCCGGCCGGCCGCGTCCTCGCCGCGGGCGACCGTCACCGGCCGCGGCGGGCTGGCCGATTCCTTTCCGCACGAACCCAGCAGGACGAGGGCGGGCAGCCACACCAGCAACCGTCGAGATGACAAGTCGGCGCACCTCCCCATCGTGGAGGCGCTAATTTAACCCGATAACGGCCCGGGCTTCGCGTCGAGGATCCGACGCGCGGCGCCCCTCAGGGTTCCGGGATAGCCATCCCCCGGCCGCGGTAGGGGCGGGCTTGCTTGACGTAGAGGTGGGCGGGGAGGCCGGGGCCGTCGGCGTCGAACTTGAACTCGACGTCCATGCCATAGAACTGGCTGTTTCCCGAGGCGGGGCCGTAGGCGGGGGAGAAGCGCTTGTGGATGGCATCGAGGGCCATGCCCAGCTCGAGCACCTGGCCGGCGTCCAGCACGCTGGTGCCGGGCGGGATCAGGTTCGAGTGGGAGATCGAGATGATGGGCTGGCCCGGGTAGCTGTAGGCCAGGATGAACTCGTCGCTGGTCACGCCGGGCGGCGGCGCCACCACCTCGGCCTCGCCGCCCTGCTGGACGTTGATGTAAAAGCCGGGCTGCAGGCCCGACGGGTCGAAGGGGTTGGCGGTGATGGCCACGCCGTTGGCGTATTCGGCGGGGAAGTTGTGGTGGACCAGCAGGGCCATGCCCACGGCGTTGTGGTCGATGCTGTGGAAGCTGCGCTCCTCGAAGGTGCGGTAGTTCCAGACCGTGGCCCAGGTGCGGCGGATGGCGTGGAGCAGGCTCTCTTCCCAGAACGCGGGGTCGCCGGTGTGCGAGTCGTAGCAGCCGGCGCAGGGGAAGCCGTCCAGGTCCTCGGCGTTGGTGCTCGACCGGAAGCGCATGGTCAGCCCCTTGTAGTCGCTGTCCAGCTTGGCGCGCAGGAGGGTCTGCAAGAGGGCCGGGATGGGCGCCTTCAGGATGTCCCGTCGCAGCTCGGCCAGCTTCGTGTCGCGGACGGCGGCGTCGTTGCGGAAGGTGGCGTCGGCCAGCAGGGCGTCGACCCGCGCGCGAAAGCCGTTGTCCTGCATGAACTGGACGTAGTGGATGGCGGGGATGGCGAAGGCCTTGCGGACCGGCAGCCCGGGGGTGTTCTTCAGCACCGAATAGCCGGCCGCCTTGGCGCCGAAGGCCTTGACCGCGGTCTGGATCGCCTCGCGCAGGGGGATGGGCCCGGCGGCGCCCTTCTCCGCGACGACGTCTTCTATGTTTCGCAGGTCGGTGATGCTGAGGTCCAGCGCGGGCAGCTGGATGGGGGCGGGCTTGTGCGCCTCCCACCAGGCGTCGGCCTTCTCGGCCGTCACCTCGGTCAGCTGGTATTCGAAGGGGCCGACGGCCAGGCGCACCCACTTGCCCTCCAGCGCGCGCAGGGCCGGGTTGGTGGTGGCGTTGCGCAGCCCCATGTTGGGCGTGCCGCGGTTGCCGGCCAGGACGTTGATGTGCGAAAGCGGAGTCTGGAACTCGGCCGAGATGATGCCCGCCACCACCGAGATGTCGTTGGGGACCGCGTCCAGCACCACCACGTCGCGGTAGCCGAGGTAGGTCGAGGGCAGGTCCTGCGCGTTCACGAAGCGCAGCCGCCCCACCGCCTCGCCGAGGTTCAGCGGCTGGTAGTCGGTGGCGGCGAACAGCGTCTCGGTGCTGACCACCGGGATGCGGGTGGGCAGCGCCCTGGCCTCGACGTCCACCGACTGCGAGGTGGGGTGGAACTTCAGCCGGTCGCCGAAGAAGGCCGCCGCCCGGACGGCGTCGAACACCTTGCCGATCATCGCCGCGCTGGCGCTGTCGTAGGGCGCGACTTCGAAGGCCCAGACCTTGGGTCCTTCGTAGTAGGTCACCGCGCCCAGCAGGAAGCGGCGCTGGGGCGAGCTGTATTCGCTGCGGTTGAACTCGGACAGCGGCGGCACCAGCGGCAGCCGCGGCCCCGACAGGTACTTGGCAGCGAACTGGTGGTGGATCTTGAAGCGGGTGCTGTTCTGGAAATAGAGGGCGTCGTTGTCCAGCTGGTCCAGCACCACCTTGACCGAACGCGCGCCCGGCAAGGTGGCGTCCAGCGGGTCGGAGGCCAGCTGGGCGAAGTCGGCCTGGCAGCCCAGGTGCTGCAGGTAATCGGGGACCGCGGCGCCGGTGGGGATCGCGCAGCGCTCGGGCGGCGTGCCGTCGCCGCCGCAGCCGAGCAGCGAGAGCAGGAGGGCGGCGGCTGTCCGGATCGGCGTCAGGGGGTCAGCGCGAAGCAATAGATCGCTCCATATCCACCGCCCGAGCCTACCGTGGGCGCGTTCGGTCCGCCCATCTCGCGTAGGTTCACGCCCGGGGCGCAGCCGCCCTCGGCCAGCGACGACATCCAGTTGACGCCGCTGACCTGCCGGGGCCACGAGTGGCCGCACCAGGGGCGCCCGCTGCGGTCCTTGTTCGTCCAGTCGTTGCAGGTGTTGGTGGCATTGGCGTTGCGCAGGCGGCCCATCTCATTGGTGCCGGTCAACACATCGTGGTTGTCGGGGCAGCGGTTACCGGTGCAGCCCGGGGCGCCGTCGAGGTGGTTGGGCACGCCGCTCTCGTTGGGCAGGTCGTTGATGATGGCCGGATCGGCCCCGCGCGGGCGCGGCTGCATCAGGTCGGTCATGTTCGCGGCGACCAGGCGGCCCAGGCGGTCGTACCACGGACCGGCGCCGATGCGGTCGCGCGCGTGCACCGGCATGCCGTCGGGACCGCGGGTGACGCTGAGGAACGCCTTCCAGACCTTGGCGCCCGAGCCGGGCATCGAGAGCTCGGCGATGTCGTGGCAGATCTTGTCGGCGCCTTCCAGGCCGGTGGGCTGGCCGTAGCGCAGGTCGCCGCCGAAGCCGTCCTGGCTGCCCGACAGCATCCGCATCGCCGCCAGGCTGGTGACGAAGAAGCTGAAGCGGGCCATCCCGCCGCCGGCATCGACGCCGGTGACCGCGCCCGCCTCGGCGCGCCCGTCGGG
>JBKPRZ010000760.1:0-7478 GCA_046734815.1 Myxococcota bacterium
GCGCACCGGCCGCCCCGCCTCCGGCGGCGTCCGGGTGGCGGACACCCACGCATCCTGGGCAGCATCCTGGGCCGCGTCGGGGTCCGACACCAGATGCCGGGCCAGCCGATTCAGCCAGCCGGCCTGAGCGAGCAACTGGTCGACGGACACGGTCGAGCGACGGACGGTCACACAGCCTCCGACCCTCCACTATGCCCGAGCACGGCCAGGTGTTGGAGGCACCGCCCCCAGCAATCGCGTCACAGCCGGAGCGTCTACCGGCGCTGTCGCTCGGGCAGGACCCGGCTACGTGAAATAGGGCTGCCGCCCCCGCCCCTGGATGGGGATGTCCTGGGCGGCGAGCACCTCGTGCTGGAGGGCGTACATGCAGGCGGCGGCTTCGTCGATCTTGCGGGCGAAGGCGATCGAGCCTTTCAGGATGGGGAGCAGCCTGTCGCGATCCTGGATGCGGGCGCGCGGGTATTCGTGCTCGATCACCAGATAGGTGCGGGCGATGTCCAGGGACAGCAGCTCGCGCGCGGCCAGCTGGTGATCCAGCCAGTCCACGGTGCGGTTCTGCAGGTAGGCCAGCGGGTCGTGGCGGGCGGTGCCGGGGAGCTCGTGCTCGCAGAACACGGTCTGCTTCTTCCAGGCGTTGGCCTGGTCGGCCGGGCGCGGGGACGGGCGGCCCGCCACCCAGTCGCCCCGCTCCATGGTCTGACCGCCGTAGCCCCAGCCGGCCAGGCCCTTGGGGTCGATCACCTGCCCCTTGACGTGAAAGCCGCCGATCAGAAAACCGTAGCCGGCGTCCTTCAGGTACTGGAACAGCGAGCGGGTGTCCTGGCCCATCAGGATGGCGTGCGAGGGGTCGTAGTGGATGCGCAGCTGATCGCCCACCCCGTGGCGCTCGCAGATCCGGTGCAGAGCGATCCAGGGGCCGGGCGCGTAGGCGATGTTGTTGTGGAAGCTGTCGCCGGTGGTCCAGCCGGGCATCGGGCACTGCTCGATCCGGTACTCCAGCCCGCGCGCCTTCGCCTCGCGCAGCAGCGGCACGAACACCTCCTCGAAGAACACCAGGTTCTGATCCAGAGTCAGCTTCTGGTTGCGCCCCACGAAGCCGCAGACCGCGTTCGCGCCCAGCAGCACCGCCGCGTCGAACACGCGCAGCATGAAGGCGTGTTTCTTCGCGCGCAGGTCGTTGTCGTCGTGGAGCATGTTGTCGAAGTAGCCCAGATCGGACAGCCCCACGCCGGTCGCGCGCATGGCCGCCAGCACGCGATCGGCGCGCCGGCGATCGAAGGGCTGGCGCAGGTCCAGGGTGTTGGCCACCGGGTCCAGCATCGCCTCGGGCGGGACGTCGGCCTCGCTGGGGTGCAGGGCCGCCGACAGCTGGATGAAGGGGCAGTCCAGGTCGCGGGCGAAGGCCAGCCAGTCCTCGACGGCCCGATCGGGGTCGGCGTCGCGCACCGCCCGCGGCGTCAGCTCTTGCAACGCCGCCGTCAGCACGCTGACCTTCATGAACTTCGGCTCGAACGCGCGCACGTTCATGGCGAAACTTTCGGCCGCCGGCCCTCGTCGGTCAAGGCCGCTGGCCGCAGCCGGAACAGCAGCGCGCCCACCGCGGCCAGCGCGACGCCCACCCAGGCCTGCTGCAGCGGACGGGTGAACAGCAGCCAGGCGCAGAAGCCCGCCGCCAGCGGCGCGATCAACGTCGCGGCTGGCAGGCGGAACCCGGGTTCCCGGTCCGGTTCCCGGCGCCGCAGCACCAGCAGCCCCAGGCAGGTCAGGCCGTAGGTGAACAGGCGCACCACCGCCGACAGGGTCGCGTTCCAGGCGAAGCTGCCGAACAGGGCCAGCGGCAGCGCCAGCCCGGCGTAGGTGAGGACCGCCACGTGCGGCGTGCGGAAGCGCGGGTGCACGCGGGCCAGCACCGCGGGCAGCTCGCGGCGCTCGGCCATCGAATACAGGATGCGGGGCGACTGCAGCACGGTACCGGTGGCGTAGCCGCCGATCGAGACCATGGCCGCCACGCTGGCCAGCGCCACGCCCGGCGGCCCCAGCAGCGCGCCGGTCGCCGAGGCCAGGGGCGCCTTCACGCCGGCCACCGCCGGGACCAGACCGATGACCGCCAGCTGCACCAGGCAATAGATCACCGCCACCGCCGCCAGCGCCACCAGCAGCGCGAAGGCGGTGTCGCGGCGGGGGCTCTTCGCCTCGCCGGCGGGGATCAGCGGCGCCTCGAAGCCGCCGTAGGCGAACACCAGCAGCAAGATCGCCTGGGTCCACTGCGGATCGGTCACCTGCTGCGTGTGCAGGACCTCCGCCCGCGCGTGCGGCAGGCCCGCCAGCACCAGCGCGGCCAGCGGCACCAGCTTGCACACCGTGAAGACGTCGACGGCCCACGTCGCCTGCCGGACGCCGACCACGTTGACGGCGGCGATCACCACCACCAGCGCGGTCATCGCGGCCGCCCGGCCCGGGCCGCCGGCTGCGGCGGGGACGATCCGGGCCAGATAATCGGCGAACACGTTCAGGCCGGCGGCCAGGGCGGTGACGCGGATCCAGAAGGTCAGCCAGCCGGTCTCGAAACCGACGAAGCGGCCGAACGCCTGCCGGGCGTAGAGGTACGGCCCACCCGGCTCCTGGAACCGGCTGGCCACCTCGGCGAAACAGAGCACGATGGCCAGCACCCCCAGCCCCGCGTACAGCGCGGCCAGCGGACTGGCGGCGCCGGTCAGGCGCGCCAGCTCGGAGGGCAGCCCGAAGATGGAGCTGCCGATCACGGCGTTGATCACCGCAGCCGTGAGGTCCCAGCGACCGATGATGCGCACGAGCCCGGGGCGCGGCGGTTCGGACATACGGGCCTCCTGTGGGGCGACGCCCGAATGTACATCGTCCGCCCGCCGTCAGCGCGCCACCCACATCGGCGCCTCCCTGACGCGCGAGGTTTTCTCGGGCGCGTCGCGCGGGCACGCCTAGAATAGTGGAGGGGATCGAGGCGTCCCCTCCTCGTGACGGCGACTCTGCTGCTAATCGCGCTGGGCGGCATTCCCTGCTTGCCCGAGGAGTTGGGCTACACGGCACCGCGCCCGACCGATCTGCTCCCGCCCGCCTCCGAGGCGCCGCCGCCCGCGCCCCCCGAGACCGCCACGCCCGCGCCGATGCCCATCCCCGCGCCGCCGCCACCGCGGCCGGTGCAGCCGACCGAGGCCATCCGCTACCGGGTCAAGTACGGCATGCTGGGCGATCTCGGCGAGATCCAGATCTCTTTCGCCTTCCCGGGCGACGCCGTCCGGGCCAGCGGCGTGGGCAAGGGCTCGCTGCTGGGCTTCGGGCAGGTGGAAAAGCGGCTCGATAGCCAGCTGGACGTGCGCGGGATGCCCCGCCGCTGGACCTCCAGCCGCATCCAGGCCGGCAAGACGATCACCGACTCGATCGAGCAGCCGACGCCCGGCTGGATCGAGGTGGTCCGCCGCCGCAGCGGCCGCCCCGACGAGGGCCATCGCTTCGTGCGCAAGCAGCCGGTGCTGGACCCGTTGACGTTCCTGTACCGCCTGCGCAACCGCCCGCCGCAGACGGCGCAGGCCTACGAGGTGCTGGACGGTCGCGCTCTGTGGCTGATCACGGTCGAGCCCGGTCAGGCGGCGACCCTCGACCGGAACCACGCCGCCCTCATGCTGCGCGGGCGGGCGACCCCGATCTTCTGGGATGGGCAGCCCGATCCCGAGCGCTCGGCCCGCGGCTTCACCATCTGGCTGGACAACGATCGCTACCGCACGCCCCTGCGGCTGGTGATGCCGCTGCCGGTGGGCGAGGTGCGGGTGGACCTGGCGAGCATCCAGCGGCAGGCCCCCGCCCCCGCCGCCGCGCTGGCGCCGCCCGCGCCCGCTCCGCCCGCGCTGCCGGCCCTGGCGACCAGCGCTCCCAAATAACATCCGGCGGTGCATACTGCGGGCGGCCCCGCCGTGACCCGCTTCAGCGTCAACCTGAACAAGTTTGCCCTGCTCCGCAACGCCCGCGGGGGCAACCTGCCCGACGTCGCCGCCATCGGCCGCCGCTGCCTGGCCGCCGGCGCCCACGGCCTGACCGTCCACCCCCGCCCCGACCAGCGCCACGCCCGCCCCGACGACGTGCGCACCCTGGCCCAGGTGGTGCGCGCGTTCCCGGAGGTCGAGCTGAACGTCGAGGGCTTTCCCGACCAGCGCTACCTGGACCTGGTCTTGGAGGTGCGACCCGACCAGGCCACCCTGGTGCCCGACGATCCCGGACAGCTGACCTCCGACCACGGCTGGAACGCGATCGCGGCCGCCGGCACGCTGGCGCCGATCATCAGCAAGCTGAAGGCGGCGGGCGTGCGGGTGAGCCTGTTTCTCGACCCCGTGCCCGCCCAGGTGGACGCCGCCGCCGCGGTCGGCACCGACCGCATCGAGCTTTACACCGAGGCCTGGGCGCGCGCCTTCGGAACGCCGGATCAGGCGCGCGTGCTGGACAGCTACGCCGCCGCCGCCCGGCGCGCGCGCGAAGTGGGCCTGGGCGTGAATGCCGGGCACGACCTCAACCTCGCCAACCTGGGAACCTTCCTCGCCGGCGTGCCCGGCGTGCTGGAGGTCTCGATCGGCCACGCCTTCGTGTGCGAGGCATTCGATCACACCCTGGAGGGCACCGTGGCCCGCTACCTGCCGATCGTGAACCGCAGCGGCTAGCCGACCGCCCGTTCAGCAGCCGGTCACGACTAGCCGACCAGCGGGGCGTCGTCGGCCAGGACCAGGCGCTTGGGGCGGCCGTCGTCTTCGGTGTCGAAGAACTCGAGACAGGGGTGATGCTCGGCCAGCAGCCCGGCGATCAGCGCCTGCAGGCGGTCGTGCTCGGCGCGCGGCAGGTCGAGGAATGAGAGGGCCAGCACATATTCGCCGGCGCGGCGCCGCTCGTACCGGGTCACCTGGGCGAAGCTCATCAACGGCTCCTTGCCGGGCAGGTCCAGCAGCACCGAGACCACCCGACCGCGCCGGACCGGCGCGCCCACCACCGCGCGCATGCCCCCGGCCGACAGGTCCTCGATCAGGCAGGGGCCCATGGGGCGGCGGTCCGAGAACAGGATGGCCGTGGCCGGCAGGTCGGCGCGTGGGTGGCGCCGGCGGGTGCGACGGTTGGCGGAGGCCTCGGTGGGGGTCACTGTAAGCTTTTATGTTAATAGAACTTACACAAAACTCAAGGCGGCAAAACTCGACCACCCGGGACCTAAAACGCGTCAGGCGACCTTTAGATCAACCGCCCGGCGACTGCAAGCAAGGACTTGCACGCCCGTCGGGCGACGCTGCGATAGACTCCCGGGTCGGATGCTCAACCCCAAGGACCTACCGGTGACGACGCTCTGGCTGACGCCGGCCAAGCCGGCGCGGCTGGTCTCGCGCAAGGTCCGGATCGACGTCCTCGCTGGCCCCGACTCCGGCCGCCACGCCGAGCTGCCCGGGCCCGAGGTCCGTGTCGGCAGCGCGCCCGATTGTGATCTCGCTCTGCGCGATCCCACCGTGAGCCGGCACCACCTCACCCTGCGCGTGGAGGGCGAGCGCATCCGGGTGCTGGACGTGGGCAGCACCAACGGCACCCTGCTGGACGGCCTGCACGTCCGCGACGCGTTCGCGCGCCCCGACTCGCGCATCCAGGCCGGCACCTCCACGTTGCGGCTGGGAATGTTGCCCGAGGTGGTCGAGGTCCCGCTCTCCTCGCGCGACCGCTTCGGCGCCCTGCTGGGCGGCAGCGCGGCCATGCGCCGGGTGTTCGCCATCCTGGAACGGATCGCGCCCACCGACACGACCTTGCTGGTCGAGGGCGAGACCGGCACCGGCAAGGAGCTGGTGGCCGAGGGCGTGCACGAGGAGAGCCAGCGCAGCGGCGGCCCCTTCGTGGTGTTCGACTGCTCGGCGGTGTCGCCCAGCCTGATCGAGAGCGAGCTGTTCGGTCACGTCAAGGGCGCCTTCACCGGGTCGGTGGCCGACCGGGCCGGCGCCTTCGAGGCCGCCGACGGAGGCACGCTGTTTCTCGACGAGGTGGGCGAGCTGCCCCTGGACCTGCAGCCCAAGCTGCTGCGCGCGCTGGAGCGGCGCGAGGTGCGGCGGGTGGGCTCGAACCAGGTCCGGCGCGTCGACGTGCGCATCGTCGCCGCCACCAACCGCTCGCTGTCGCTCGAGGTCGAGCGGGGGCGCTTCCGCGAGGACCTCTATTACCGGCTGGCGGTGATCCACCTCGTGCTGCCGCCGCTGCGCGAGCGGCCCGAGGACATCCCGCTGCTGGTGGCGCACTTCACCCGCGAGCTGGGCGGCCCCGACGCCGTCCCGCTGCCCGACAGCCTGGTCAAGACCGTGGAGAACCAGAGCTTCGCTGGCAACGTTCGCGAGCTGCGCAACTTCGTGGCCCGCGCGCTGTCGTTGCGCGCCCCCACGCCGGCCAACCCCCAGACGCCGCTCGAAGGCACCACCACCAGTCCGTCGATCACCGTGCCGCTGGATCTGTCGGTGCCGCTGAAGCAGGCGCGCGACCAGCTGATCGACCAGTACGAGCAGGCTTACCTGCGCGAGGCGCTGAACCTGACCAGCGGCAACATCACCCGCGCCGCCGAGCTGGCCGGCGTGAACCGCAAGTTCATCCAGCGCGCGATGAAGCGGCTGGGCCTGCGCGACCCCGACGACGACGACGAGCCCGCCGCGGGCGGCTGATCACTCGAAGCCGTCGTGCAGGGCGGTGACATCGGCCTGGCCGAGGGCGCGGTTGTAGATCCGCACCTCGTCCAGCAGGCCGCCGTAGTTCTCGGCGTTGTTGTAGATGGCGCCCAGCCGGGCGTTGCCGGCGGGGCCGTTGTCGGGGGCGGCGGTGGACGAGCCGCGCATCACCCCGTCGAGGAACAGGCGGTGGGTGGTGCCGTCGAAGGTGTAGACGTAGTGGTGCCAGCCGGGGCTGACCGCGGGCGCGGAGGCGAGGTTGTCGCCGGACGACTTCCAGACCATGACCCGGCCCTCGTTGAAGCCGATCTTCAGGCGGGTGTTGTTGGTCGGGCCGTCGGTCATCGAGACGCAGACCGCGCCGTCGGTGGGCATGGTGGTGAAGTTGAACCAGAACGAGACGCTCTGGCGGGCGTTGTTGCGGGGCAGGTTGCGCGTGCCCAGCTCGACGAAGTCGTTGTCGCCGTCGAAGCGCAGCGATCCGGGGTTCGGGTACTTCGCGCCCGGGAATCCGCCCGCCACGCGCGCCGGCCCGTTGAGCGCACCGTTGTTGTCGCCGCCCGAGCTGTCGACGGCGGCGTTGCCCGCTCCCTCGTCGAGCTTCCAGCGACCGACCAGGCCGTCGTTCAGGTTCACGCCCGGCGGAGGCATCGGCACCGCCGGGGCGGTGTCGGGCGGGGCGGCGTCCGGCGGGGGCGGCGGCGGGGTGGTGTCGACCCGCAGATCGGGCGGCAAGGGCGCGTCCACCGGGGTGACCTGCCGGTCGGGCGCCCGGTCCGGGGC
>JBKPRZ010000761.1:0-3250 GCA_046734815.1 Myxococcota bacterium
GACCGGCGCGAGTCGCAGCAGCGGGTGCAGCAGGCCGAGCGCACCTACGTCGACGGGCTCGCCCTGCTGCGCGCCGGCCGCGCGCGCGAGGCGGGCGCCCTGTTCCAGCAGGCCGCCGGCCTGGATCCGCAGCAGGCCGACTACCCGCTGATGTGGGGCGAGGCGGCGCTGGAGGCCGACGAACCCGCGGCCGCGCGCCACGCCCTGGAGCGCGCCCTGGCGCTGGGGCTGGACCCGGACGACGCGGCCACCGCGCGCAGCGGGCTGGACAGCCTGTCGCTGGGCCTGCGCCGGGTCGGGTCCGGGCCCTCGCTCAGCTTCGAGCTCGGCAGCGGCTACGACAGCAACGTGGCCCAGCTGAGCGAGGGGCGCCCCGACGCCATCAGCGGCGAGGCGCCGAGCGCCACCGGTGACTTTTGGGGACTGACCTCGCTGGATCTCGCCTACGACCGCAGCCTGGGCGCGGCGCTGTTCGCGGAGGTCGAATACGCCCTGGAGCAGCGGGCCTACCTGGACCCGGCCTTCGATCTGTACAACCTGCAGAGCCACCTGGTGGGCGCGCGCGCCGAGCTGACCCCGGGCGGACCGGTGCGCCTCGGTCTGGCGCTGGAGGGCGAATACCAGCTGGCGGGCCTGCGCGACTTCGGCTTCTTCCAGCGCTCGTTCGCGGTCGAGCCCCAGCTCGCCTTCGACGAGGGTGCCCGCACCGCCACCGTGCTGCGCCTGCAGGGACGGGTGCAGGACGCCGAGCCCGCGGAGGACCACCTGGACGGCCGGCGGCTGGAGGTGCGGCTGGACCAGATCTGGCGGTCGCGGTCGTTGCGCGCCGAGATCGGCGTGCGCCATCGGCGCGACAAGCTGGGCACGCGGACGGTCGACCTGGGCCGTCTGGGGCGGCGCGACCTGGCCATGGGCCGCTACCTGGTGCCCTATGGCTACAAGTCCAACGGCCTGATCGCGAACGCCAGCCTGGCCCTGGGCGACCGGCTGCGGCTGGGGGTGGACGGAGCCGCGGAACGCCTGCGCTACGACGGCGACAACGTCGTCCTGATCACCGGACCGCTGGGCCGGACCGTCGAGAGCGGCCGGGTCCGGCGCAAGGACGACCGGTTCGCGGCGGGGGCCCGGCTCAGCTTCGCCTTCACCGAGGTCGTCGACCTGACCATCCGCTACGAGCTGTCGGTCAACCGGTCGAACGTGCGTTACGCCTTCGACGACAAGGAGTACACCAAGCAGGTGCTGAGCCTGGCGCTGGGCATCGGCTTCTGAACGAGGTCAGAAGCGGCGCTCGAGGCCCAGGCCGATGGTGGGGCCGGCGGCCCAGGCCGAGCCGCTGCACCAGCCGGTGTCGGGATAGGGACAGTCGGGGCGGTCGACCACCCAGGCCACGCCCAGCGAGCCCGAGAGGAACCAGGTGCCCGATCCGCCCGTACCCGTCAGCCGGTGGCGCAGGCCCGCGCTGAAGTACATCCAGGGGTCGGTGCTGAAGGCGCCCTCGGCGAACACGGCGAAGCGCGCTGACAGCGGCACGTTCACCGCGCCCGTGATGCTGCCCAGACCCACCTTGGCCTCGCCGGTGTACTTGTTGCGCTTCCAGTTGTAGCCGTTGGTGAGGGTGAGGTTCAGCCCGTCCAGCGCCCCCAGCCGGGCGAAGGCGGCCAGCGAGATCCCGCCCGCGCCGAAGTTCTGCAGGCGGCTGCCGGCGGCCAGGCCCAGCTCGATGAAGTCGGTGGCGTAGGCGCCGCCCACCCGGAAGTGGCCGATGGTGCCGGTGCCGTCCGGCTGGATGGCCAAGGCCAGCGGGGCGATCTCCAGCGACAGGCGCCAGGGCGACCGGAAGTAGTGGTCCACCGCCAGCTCGGCCAGCACGCCGCCGCCCTTGTCCATCACGCTGAGGAAGGGACGCACGCTGCCGCGCAAGCGGGTCATCCCCCGCGGCAGGGCCGGGGCGAGCACGCTGGTGCTGCTGGCCTCCTGGGCGCGGGCGGCAGGCGGCAGGGCCAGCAGCACCGCCAGCGCGAGCAGGGCCCGCCTCACCCGCGCACCTTCACGACGTCCAGCTCCTGCGCGCACCGCAGCCAGCTGCCCAGCCGCTCCTCGTCCGAGCGCCCGTCCACCTGGTCGGCGGGCACCTGCCCGTCCCGCACCGCCTGCTCGATCTCGCAGGTGGCGTCGGACCGTTCGGCCACGATCCGGGCGGCGGTGGGGAGCTCGACGCGCGGCAGGTTCAGCGGCGGCGGGGAGGGGTCGTCGATGCGGGAGGGGTCGATGCACTCGGAGACGTCGTTGCTCGCGTCCATGCGTAAAGACAGGCTCTGGATCCCGAAGCGCGCGCGCATGGTGGCGGCCACCGACACGTGCTCCAGCGGGGTCGAGACCACCCCGCCCTGCCACACCGTCGGTCCCACCGCCAGCGCCGGCACGCGGAAGCCCAGCTGACGGAAGTCGGGGCGCAGGTCGGGCACCTGCGGCGGAGGCAGGTGATCGAAGTAGCCGCCGTGCTCGTCGAAGGTGATGAGCAGCAGGCTGCGTTTCCACTGCGGGCTCTCGGCCATCGCCCGCACGACGCTGGCCACGAAGGCCTCACACAGCGCCAGGCTCTTGGTCGGGTACCCGTCGTTGATCTTGAAGTCGGGATCGATGAGCGAGAAGTTGGGCAAATTGCCGCTGCGGGCGTCGTGGAAGAAGTCCTCGATCTGCCCGGGCACCAGGGCGCTGTCGCCGGAGAACAGCCGGGTGGGAAAGGCGACCGAATACCACAGCACCTTGCCGGCGGCGTAATTGCGGGTCGACAGGCAGCGCTCGGCCATCCGCTCCCAGATGCCGATGGGGGCACCCGGGCCCAGCGGTCGGTTGATCTTGCGACCGTCGGAGGTGGTGGCGTGCAGGAAATAGCGGTTGGGCCAGGTCTGCCCCATGTACGACGCGAACCAGTGGTCGAACACGGTGAAGCGGTTGGCCAGCTCGTGGAAGAAGGGCACCTGGTCGCGCCCGAGGTAGGTCATGACCTCGGAGGCGTACGGTCCCTCGTTGACGGTGACGAAGCCGTCGTTGCGACCGTCGTTGAAGGTGCGTCGCACGCGGGCGAAGTCGTGTGCCGGGATCAGCCGGCCGCGCCCGTCGCCGGGCATGCGCGAGACCGCCACCGGCTGCCCGGCGACGTTCAGGTTCGCCTCCCGCCCGGTCAGCCCCTCGATCAGCGACGCGCAGGGATAGCTGGTGTCCAGGCGCAGCCCACCCAGCAGGTGAT
>JBKPRZ010000762.1:0-7601 GCA_046734815.1 Myxococcota bacterium
GCCCTCGCCCGCGCCCTCACCCGGAGCCAGCGGTGCCCCTCCGGCTCCCGGCCCGCCCGAGGGCACCGGTGGCGCGGCGCCGGGACCGGTGACCGGCGGCGGTGGCAGCGGCGGGTCCGGAGCCCCGCCGCCTCCTCCGATGGCGGGAAACCCGTCCGCCGTCGACGCCGGAGCGCCCGCGACCCCGCCACCCCCGACCACGCCGCCGCCTCCCGGCGGGCCCTTCGCCCAGGGCGCCACGCGCGATCAGGTGGTGGTGTTCCTGCACATCGGCCACTCGAACATGGCCGGCCGCACGAACACCCCGGCCGACTTGCGGCCGTATTTCTTCGAGACCGCGCCGCGGCTGTGGTCCTTCCACGGCACCAACATGATCAGCGGTGCCCCGCCGTTCCTGTGGCGCCCGGCCAAGGAGCCGCTGTCTCCCGACGTGGAGACCATGGGCAGCGCCGGTCCCGGCATGGCCATGTTGCGCGCCGGCCTGATGGTCGCCCGGCCCGACGTGCAGCTGGTGTCGATCGGCCACGGCCAGTCGGGCATGGCCGGAGGCGTGTGCGACAACTACCGGAAGGGCGGCCTCTTTTACAACGTCGTGATGGGGCCGGCCCAGCGGCTGCGCGGGCACGTCACCTTCGGCGCGATCTGGACCATGCTCGGCACCAGCGAGCGCCACCTGGACACCGCCACCCAGAACGGGTTTTCCGACTGCCTGGCCGAGATCGTCGGTGCCATGCGCACCGACCTCGGCGACCCGAACATCCCCTTGCTGATGTCCGACTTCGAGATGGAGGCCACCGGTGACACCTCGCCCGACCTGCCCTACGCCAAGGTCATCATCCAGCAGCTGCGGCAGGCGCAGATGAAGATCCCCCGCTCGGCGATCATCCCCACCGAGAAGCTGGGCATGGACGGCAGTCACCACTTCAACCTCGCCGGCTACCGCGACTTCGGCCTGCGGGGCGTGCAGATCCTCCAGGACAAGGGCTGGGCGCCCTGGGCGGTGATGAGATGAGGCTCCGGCTCGCCGCGACCGCGCTGCTGAGCCTGATCGCGTTCGGCAGCCATCGAGCGGCGCTGCGGATCGCGGCCACCGACGCGCAGGCGCGACTGGATCGCCTGGCCGGGTCGGCCCCCGGGCTGTGTCGCGCAGGCGGCATCCCGCTGTCGTTGCCGCTGGCCAGCGCAGGCGGCGGGCCCACCTTGGCCAGCTGGCAGAGCGTGGCCGGCTGCGGGGCGGGCGCCTCCAGCGGCACCGGCGCCGGCATCAAGTGGATCGGCCGCAACGTCAGCGGCGGGATGTTCCATGTCGAGTGCCAGGCCAACTACATCGACACCGTGTACGGCTGGAACAGCGTCGGCACCGCTCTGGTGACCGCCGATGTCACCGAGCGCTGGAACCTGGGCCTCAGCGTTCCCTACCTCTACAAGTTCATGCGCGACCCCTACGGCCTGGGCTTCGACGTGCGCAACCGCGGCCTCGGGGACATCAACATGCTGCTCACCCGCCGCTTCGGCGCCATCAAGCAGCTGAGCGCCACGCTGTCGGTGGGCGCCCCCAGCGGCGCGCACGAAGCCACCCTGGTCAGCTACAAGTCGGTGATGCTGGAACAGGACCGGCAGCTGGGCCTGGGCAAACCCACCGCCTCGCTGACCCTGGACCACACCGTCGACCACGGCTGGGGCCCGACCGTCGTCGGCGGCGTCGCCAGCTGGCGCGGCGGCACCAACAACCTCGGCAGCTACCGCGCGCCCAGCGCCACCGTGTACAGCTACGCCAGCTACCTGCTGGGGCCGTTCGCGCCCGCCGTCGGCTTGCAGGCCAGCGGATTCTCCGCGCACGACAAGAACCGCGGGGCAGAGCAGGGCTCGCCCCTCTACAGCGTCGCCGCCAACGTCTCGCTCGAGTGGTCCACCGACTGGCTGGCCATCCTGGTCGGCGCCTCGCTGCCGTATCAGTACGACGGCCTGAAGACGGACGCCAACGGACGGGCCCGCAGCCCCTGGGGCCTCGGGCCCTGGATCGTGGCCCTCGGCTTCGCGTTCGCTCCGTAGCGCGGATTTCGATCACACCGCTGCGCGCGCGCGGTGTGCGGGCGTCCGCGCGCTGATTCGCCGGTCATGTGCGCGCGTGCGCGTGCTGTCTTGCGAGCGCAACGAAATCCGCCGTCTCGAGCGCAGCGGCGGCATCGGCCGTCGACCGCTGGCCGCCGACCCTTTCAGGGCCTTATAATCAGGGCTCTGGTTGGCCTTGGTGTGAAGGAGGTGCCCATGCGTATGACGAGCTTCTGTGCGCTCGCTGTGCCCGTCGCTGTCCTGGCCGCCTGTAACGAACCGCCCGACTCGGCGGTTGGCCCGGACGAACAGGCGTTGCTGTCGGTCTCGCGCTCGCTGCAAGAGTCCGAGACCGTCGAGACCCCGCTGCGGGGTCCTTACCTGGTCGGCTCGAAGACCATCTTCGTGCGCGACCCGTCGCGCCCGTTCGATCCCTGGAACGCCATCTACGGCTCGCCGGACTACCAGGCGCTGCTCGCTCACCTGGACGCCATCGGCGAGCCCCGCACCCTGGTGACCGAGGTGTGGTACCCGGTCGCGCGGCCGCCCGGCTGCCCGCCGGTGCACACCGAGGAGTGCGTGCCGCCCGGCACCACCCGCGCCACCTACCTGGACTACGCGCTCGGCGATCGGTCGATCTTCGATCGCCGCGGCGTCTCGCCGTACCTGATCACCGCCTCGGGGCAGACCGTGGCCGCCCTGCAGGCCAGTGATCCCGCCGCCTACGCGGCGCTGGTCCAGGGCGTGCTGGACGAGCTGGCCGCCCGGCCGCGCGGCAGTCTGATCGGCGCCACCGCCGCGCCCGGTCCGTTCCCGCTGATCGTGATGTCGCACGGTGGATTCACCGGCAACGTGCGGCCCGACTCGCACCGCGAGATCTTCACCAGCGAGGCCGAGACCCTGGCCAGCCACGGCTACATCGTGGTGGCCATGAACCACACCGGCGACTCGCGGCAGCCCACCGTGTTCCACGACGCCGGCTCGGTCCTGCGCCAGCAGGAGGGACAGGCGGCCGTCGACGCCGCCTACGAGATCCTGTTTTCACAGGCGGCGGTCCCGGATCGCATCGTGGGCCTGATCTTCCAGCCCGGCGGCTGGGCGATCGCGAACCTGATGATGCAGCGGCTGTTCGAGATGCGCACCGACGACGTGGTCAGCGTGATCAGCGCCGTCCGCGCGCAGAACGACCAGCCGGGCGGCTTTCTCCAGGGCCGCGTGGACGTCGACCGGGTGGCGGTGGCCGGGTTCTCGCTCGGCTCGATGACCACCCAGATCGCGCTCAGCTCGGTCCCGGGCCTGATCACGGGCATGAGCTGGAACAACGGCCTGCCCCACTCGTGGGAGCCGCCGCGCTTCACCGGCCTTTACCGGCCCCACTTCTTCTCGCTGGCCACCGAGGACGAGCTGTCCCGCACCTTTTTCACCAACGTGCCCTTCCTGGTCTATCCCAACGTGGTGCCGGGCGGGCAGCCCTCGGACTTCCTGTTCCTGCCCGGTGAACGGTATTTCCCCCCCGACCACGAGAACCCCGAGCCGGTCGTGCGCACGGCCTACGAGCGCGCCACCGGTCCCAAGCTGTTGCTGTCGCTGATCGACTGCACCCACTGGGACGTGACCGACTACGACGACTACCTGTTCCCCCGCCAGCGCCTGGCCGCCGGGGAGATCCTGGTCGCCTTCGACAACCACCTCCGCCATCTGCCCTTCGGCCCCGAGGTGACCGACCCCAGCTTCGTGGGCGCGGAGTTCGACACCATGAGCTGGCAGAACGTCGCCGGCCACTGGATCTACCGGCCCCATCTGATCCGCGATTACTACTCGCTGGCCTGGTACGGGTACTTCGTCAGGGGGCAGAACGCCTTCCGCCACCTGCTGCACAATGATCCTTTCTCTGACACGACTGTCAGGGAATCCGGTATCCCGTAAGTCGACCGCACGTCGGGGAGGCCCGGACCGGCGGGGCGTGATAACGTCCCGCCGGTCTTTCGAGAGGAGGGGCGAAAATGGTCGATTTCCCTGTCGATCCCAAGAAGCTCGCGCTGGTCAACGTGGACCTTCAGAACGTCTTCGTCGAGGGCTCCCCGGTCGCTTCGCCAGAAGGTCCGGCGATAGTCGCGCGGGTCAACCGGCTGGCGGCAGCCTGCCGCAAGGCCGGCGTGCTGGTCATCCACACCGCCCACGTCACCCGGCCCGACGGATCGAATGTCGGCGTCATGGGCGAGATCATCCCCCCCACGCGCCAGGGCATGATCGCGCAGGGCACCTTCCCGGCCGCCCTCCACAAGGACCTGAAGGTCGAGGCGGGCGACATCGTCCTGGACAAGCCGCGCTTCGGCGCCTTCCACGGCACCGACCTCGAGCTGATCCTCCGCTCGCGTGGCATCGACACCATCATCGTCACCGGCATCGCGACCAACGTCTGTGCCGAGACCACCGCCCGCGAGGCCAACGTACGTGACTTCCGGGTGTTCTTCCTCAGCGACGGCACCGGCACGGCGGACATGAACGGCATCTCCCGCGAGGTGTTGCAGAAGGCCACCCTCACCACCCTGGGGTTCGCCTTCGCGCAGGTGCTGACCGTCGACCAGATGATCGACAAGGTCCAGCGCGCCTCGTCCTGACCGGTCAGCGTGGCTCGCGGTCGCGCGGCAGGCGCACGGTGAAGGTGGAGCCCATCCCCACCTCGCTGCGCAGCGAGATGCTGCCGCCCATGGCCTCGATCACCTCCTTGACGATCCACAGCCCCAGGCCGATGCCGCCGTAGTGCTCGGCCGGGGCGGCGCGCTCGAACCGCTGGAAGATGCGCGTCTGCTCGCCGGCGGCGATGCCGATGCCGTGGTCGGTGACATCGATGATGGCGCGCTCGTCCTCGGCCCGCACCTCCACCTCCACCGGCTGGTCCAGGCCGTACTTGACGGCGTTCGACAGCAGGTTGGTCAAGATCTGATCCAGGCGCGAGCGGTCCCAGATCCCCAGCACGCCGGGCGCCGAGCGCAGCTCGATCCGTCCGGCGTAGTCGGGGTGCTGACGGAACACACCCACCACCTCGGCGGCCACGTCGGCCAGGTCCACCATCTCGGGCCGCAGCTCCAGGTGGCCGGCCTGGATGCGCGAGACATCCAGCAGCTCCTCGATCAGCCGCTCCAGCCGGCCGACCTGGGCGTGGATCCGGTCCAGGCTGCCGCGGATGCGGTCGTAGGTCAGATCGCGGCCAGCGGTGGCGTGGCGTTGCAGCCCGTCCACCTGCAGGCGCAGGGTGGTCAGCGGCGTCTTCAGCTCGTGCGAGGCCACCGACAGGAAGTCGTCGCGCAGCCGCACCGCCGCCGTCAGGTCGGTCTCGGCCCGGCGCAGCCGCTGGACGTTCTCGGCCAGGGTGCCGGCGATGGCCTCGGCCCGTTCGCGCGCCTCCTCGGCGTCCTGGAACAGCGAGGCGTTGTCCACGAAGACCGCGGTGCGCCGGGTGAGCTCCTCGATCAGCGCGATCTCGTCGGCGGAAAAATCGCCCCGTTCCGCTTCGGTGCGTACGAACGTCAGGCCGCCCAGCACCCGCCCGCGAGCCAGCAGCGGCGTGATCACGTACGACAGCGGCTGCAGCTTCTCGATCAGGCGCTGCCGATCCACGGTGCCGCCCAGCTCGGTGCGGCGCTCGTCGTCAACCCGTTCGTGCAGCTGCTGCCGCTGGGCCATGGCCCGCATCAGCGGGTGACGGCTGTCCTGCACACTGGGCGGCGCACGCCGCACCCACTGGGCCATCTCCTCGCGGCCGGGGCGGGCGCAGGTGGTCGCCCGATGCAGCTGGCCGTCCGACAGCAGATCGACGATGCACAGGTCGGCCAGCGCCGGCACCGCCAGCTGGGCCAGCCGCGCGTAGATGGTGGGCACCGCCAGGGTGCCGGCCAGCATCCGGCTCACTTCGGCAAGCAGGTGGTTGCGCTCGTCCGCTGCCTTGGCGGTGCTGACGTCGCTGGCCATCCCCGCCACGCGCCCGGGCCTGCCGGCGGCGCCGGGGAGGGGAAAGCGCCGGTCCTGGATCCAGCGCACGGTCCCGTCGGGGCGGATCAGCCGGTACTCGATCACGGTGCGATCGCCGGGCTGCTGCTCGAGCAGGTGCCGGGCGAGCGGCAGATCCTCCGGATGGATCGCCTCCAGGAAAGAGCGCGGGCTGGCATACAGGCTCTCGCGGCTGCGTCCCCAGATCGCCTCGTAGGCCGGGCTGACGTAGTCCACGCGCCCGGCCGCCGGGTCGAAGATCCAGAAGACCGCGTCCAGACCCTCGACCAGCTCGCGGAACCGGCTGTCGGCCTCCAGCATGGGCTCCCGGAGACGGCCCTCGAGGGCCGCGGGGCTGTCGGGGGGCGCCGGCGCCGGCATCCGCGCAGCTTAGCGCGGGTGGGCGGCGGCCGCGCTGTGGTTGCAATTTTCCGGGTTGGACCGACGATCGCGCGCACGACCACGGAGGGGGACCAATGGACGGAATGCCGCGGCCCAACGAGCACCACCAGAAGCTGCACCGCCTGGCGGGCACCTATGTCGGCGAGGAGACCTTGCATCCGTCCCCCTGGAGCCCGGGCGGCAGCGCCACGGGCCGCAACGTCGGCCGCGTCGACCTGGACGGCTTCTTCGTCATCCAGGACTACCAGCAAGAACGGAACGGCCAGGTCACCTTCCGCGGACACGGTCTTTTCGGCTGGGACGACCGGGCAAGGAGTTACCTCTGGTACTGGGTCGATTCGATGGGTGAGATGCCCGCCGCGCCGGCGCGCGGCCAGTGGACCGGCGACACCCTGGTGTTCCAGCAGAGCCAGGGCGACCGCCACACGCGCTACACCTACGTATTTGCCGACGACGAGAGCTACCGGTTCAAGATCGAGAGCTCGAACGACGGCGGTCGCAGCTTCAGCGCGTTCATGGAGGCGACCTACCGCCGCGCCTGAGATCAGGCGCCGCGTCCCTCGAAATGGTCCAGCAGCCGGCGGGCCAGCAGCGGGTGGTCCCGCCGGGCCGACACCAGCTGGGCGGCCTCGCGCAGATCGCCAGGCAGGCCCAGGCCGTCGCTCAGCGCCTCGATGGCCGCGGGGAAGGCCTCGCTCTCGGCCTGGGGGCCCGCGCGTCGGCGCACCGCCATCTTGATCCGCATCTTGAACACCGCGAACAGGAAGATGGCCGAGCCGTTCATGTCGGCGATGACGTAGTCGCGGTCGGAGCGCCACAGGTCGTCGAAGCCGGCTTGCAGGTCGGCGAAGGGACCGCGGGCCAGCGCCTGCTCGACCGCGCGGAAGAAGCCGATCTGTCCGCGGTGGTGAGCGGGGCTGACGAACTTCTCGACGTGGCAGAGGTCGTGCAGCGCGAACGAGAGACCGTCGGGGTGGCGCGGATCGCCGTGGGCGCGGGCGGCTGCGTCCTCGATCAGCGAGACGCAGCGGCGCCCCTGCGCTTGCAGCGCCAGCACCTGGCGGGCGGCGGGGATGCGCTCGAGCAGATCGATGGGCCGCTGGCCCCGGGCCCACCCGACCAGCGCCGCGACCACCGGCTCGGGCACCCCGCGCACC
>JBKPRZ010000763.1:0-4940 GCA_046734815.1 Myxococcota bacterium
CCGCCGCGCCGGGACCGTCGGGCCGCATCGCCTGGTACGAGGCCGAGGCGGTGCCCCCCAACCAGCTGGTCGGGCGGGCCACCGTCGGCAACTGCGGCGCGGGCACCTGCCCGTCGATCGACGCGATCAAGGAAGGCCTCGAGTGCTGCTCGGGCGGCAAGAAGGTCTCGCAGGTCATCCGCGGCACCGCGCAGCTGCAATTCAACGGCGTCGAGGTGCCCGCCGACGGCACGTACGACGTGACCTGGTGGTTCCACTGCGGCAAGAACGACAACTTCGGCGACAAGGACTGCGGCGGCCAGCCCAACCGCACCCCGTCGGGCTGCCGCCCGCACGTCTTCGTCGTCAACGACGTGAAGCTGCCCGGCGTCTACCACTTCCCCTGCTTCCCCGGCTCGTGGGGCGAAATCCACGCCTCGACCGTCCCGCTGCCGCTCAAGGCCGGCAAGAACAGCATCCGCGTTTTCGCCACCCCCGGCCGCGACGCCGCCGACCTCGACGCCATCGCCATCTACCCCGCCGGCAAAGGCACCCCACCACTGATCCCGATGTCGACCCGGTAGCGCAGCATCCCGGGTTGCTACACTCCGCCGGTGGAAGGCCGACGGAATGTCTTCTTGCTCGCCTGCTGTCAGGCGTTGCTCCTCTGCACGTCCGTCACCCTGGTGTCGATCAACGCCCTGGCCGGTTCCGCGCTGGCGTCGAGCCCGAAGCTGGCGACCCTGCCGGTGACCACCCAGGTGATCGGGGTGGCGCTGGCCGCCTTTCCGGCGGCGCTGTGGATGAAGCGGATCGGCTGGCGGGGCGGGTTTCTCACCGGAGGCGCGTTCGGCGTGGCGGGGTCGGCGGTGGCCACCCTGGCCGTGCGGGCCGGCAGCTTCGGCTGGCTGTGCGGCGGCACGTTCCTCCTCGGCTTCAACCAGGCCTTCGGCCAGTACCACCGCTTCGCCGCCGCCGAGGCGGTCGGCCCCACCTCCCGTCCGCGCGCCATCTCACTGGTTCTGGCCGGCGGGCTCATCGGCGGTCTGCTCGCGCCCGCCCTCGGCAAGCGAACCGTCGACCTGGTACAGCCCCACTTTGCCGCCTCCTACGCCTCGCTGGCCGGATTTTGCCTGCTGGCGATGTCCCTGGCCTCGTTCCTGCGGATCTCGACCGCCCAGCAGGCGCAGTCACGGCAAGAGGCCCGGCCCCTGCGCGCCATCGTGGTCCAGCCGCTGTTCGTGGTGGCGGCGCTGTCGGCCGCGCTCGGGTACGCGGTCATGAACCTGCTGATGACGGCCACCCCGCTGGCCATGAAGTTCTGCGGCCACTCGTTCTCGGCGTCGGCCGACGTGATCGCCGCGCACGTGGTGGCCATGTTCGCGCCCTCGTTCATCACCGGCAGCCTGATTGGCCGCTACGGCGCACCCAGGGTGATCCTCGCCGGCGTGGCGCTGATGTTCGGCTGCGTGGCGATCGCGGTCTCGGGTGACCGGCTGCCGCATTTCTGGGGGGCGCTGGTGCTGCTGGGCGTGGGCTGGAACTTCATGTACGTGGGCGGGACCACCTTGCTCACCGAAGCCTATCGGCCCGCCGAGAAGGCCAAAGCCCAGGGCACCAACGAGATCGTCGTGTTCGGCATGATGACGATCTCGTCCTTCAGCTCGGGTGTGCTGGTGAACGCGGTCGGCTGGCAGCTGATCAACTACCTCGCCCTGCCCCTGCTGATCACCGCCGGCGGCGCCGCCGCCTGGCTCCTGCTCCAGCGCGGCCGCTCCCCCGCCCCGGGTTAGCGCAACGGCGCCACCGCCGCCAGCGGCAGAGCTCATCCAGTGGACACGCCGATACGACCGGCTGTCCGACGGCCAACCGTCATCGGTGAAGGATGACCGGCTGTCCGACGGCGAGGCGGCCGGCGCGGGTGACCGTCGCGTAGATGCCGGCGTTGGTCTGGTTGGCGCGGGCCACGGCCTTCAGCACTTCAGGGGCCGAGCTGCCGTCATCGGGGTCGATGTTCACCATCACGCAACGCAGGTCGCGCATCGTCACGGTGACCGCGGGTGCGTCAGCATCTTCGCCGAACGTGAGCACGCCGCCCACCCACTCATCCTCCTCGAAGGGAACCGCCCGGGTCGACCGGACGAGGATGTTCGGACGGAACCGACGGACGTCTCCGCTCCGTCGCGCCAGCCCGCAGACCTCGCCGACGGTATCGGAGGTGATGACAGAAATGGTCGCGTCGTCGAAGACGCCGTGCCTCATCTGCATCATCTCCACGGGTCTTCCGTGGCGGCGCCCCACCTCCGCGGCCAGCGCCTCCCCGAACAGCGGCAGGGCCTCGCCGCCGGGCGTGCGCACGTGGGTGGGCAGCGTCTCGTCCGGGCGCGTTTCAAGGCGCTGCGGGGTGAAGAGGACCAGATCGGGCAGCTTGCTGGCGGTCAGCCAGGGGAACCCGCCCCGCTCGTCCAGCCGACGAAACGCGAGGCGCCGGTCGCCGTCGAGCCCGTGCCAGCCCAGCGCGGCCGTCTCGAGCCGCTCGCCCCGCATGGACTTCACGGGATAACGGAAAATCGCCTCGATCTGTCCAAGCTCGATTCGCATGGGGCGTCTCGTCGTTGCAGCAGTCCTACCTCAGCACGCCAGCCGCGTGGATGATCACGCGCACGTGAACCATCGCCCGTACAGCCGCAAGCGCGAAAACCGCCATCACGGCGCCGGTGGCGCGGGCGTGCCCAGCAGCGCCTCGATGACGACGGTGGCGTAGCTGCCCGACGGGAGCGAGAAGCGCAGGCGCAGGCGGTCTTCACCCTCGGCCGCCGCCGGCGGCTCCCCGAGGGTGACGGCGACGGTCACCGGTCGCCGGGCCCCGGGCAGCGCGCGTCCCAGCGTGGCCAGCTCCTCCCGGGTCACACCCACACGCGCCAGCGCCTCGTCTTCCAGACGCCGCGACTCGCTGCCGGGCGGTGGCTCCTTCTCGCGGTTGCCGGGAAGCGGGCCGGTGGGCACCACCTCTCCGGCGGCCACCCGTTCCGCGTCGCGGGCCAGATCGTCGGTCACGAACAGGCCGCCGCTCTCGCGCTTCTGCAACACGTCCCCTTCGCGCAGCCGCAGCAGCCCGCCGTCGGCCGCGCGCAGCTCCAGCACCTGGTTGAACACCGCCGACTGCAGCGCCGACAGCAGGAACTGACGCCGCCGCTGGTCTCGCTCGCGGCGTTCGCCCCGCAGGATCGCCAGCGCCACCGCGACGTTGTCCCCGGCCGCCCCGAAGCGCTGATCGCCGAACCGATTGGGCAGCCCCTCGCGCCCCAGCCGCCGCAGCTCCGCCTCGATCCGCGCCCCCTCGCCGGCCGCCACCTGCTGCAGCACCACCTCGAAGCGATTGCCCTTGAGGTGCCCCAGCCGCAGCTTGTTGCCGTGCCGGTCGGCGCGCAGCACGCGCAGCCCCGGCTCCTCGATCTGCAGCGCCGCCTCGGGCGCCAGCCCCGGGACACTGAGGAACTGCCGGGTGATCGCGTGCCGGTCCTTCTGCCCGGCGTACCCGATCTCGCGCTCGGGCACCCCCGCCGCCCGCGCCACCCGCCGCACGGCCTCCGCCGTCGTCAACCCGCTCTTCTCGATCCAGAGGTAGGTGTGCTCGCCGGCCCCCGCCGGCTGATAGGCAGGAATCTCCTCGACCACGAAGGTCTCGGGCGCGGCAACGAAGACAGACATGGGGCCGGAAACTATCGCGCCCACCCCGGCCATGCACGCGTGGCGGCGGCGACCTGGTCTGTCGGCTGGGGCGGCGGCCTGGTTTCTCGGCGCCCGAGAGGAAGACGCGGCGGCCAGGCGCGGCGGGACGTCCCACTTGCACGCCTGTATCGCCGGGCGCGGCTGGTCGTTCGACATGAAGCGAACTTGAGTGAATCGATTCCCGATCTCACGGACGACACCGAGGCCTTGCCGGCGGTGGGCAGCCAGATCGGCGCCTACCAGTTGCTGCGGCTGATCGACGCAGGCGACGGCGGGCCGCTGTACGAGGTCCAGCCGACGTCGCAGAGCGCCCGCGCGGCGCTGTGGGTGCCGGAGCGCGAACCGCTGGGCCCGGGCGCCTCGCTGACGGTCGCGCTGCGGGCGCTGCGCGAGGCGGCCAACCCGCACCTGCCGGCGATCCTCGATCTGATCGAAGCGGGACCCGACGGCGGGCCGGACGCGGTGGTGTTCCAGCCGGTCAGCGGCCGATCGCTGGAACAGCTGCTGAAGGACGAGGGCCCGCTGCCGTCCGAGCGGATCATCTTCATCCTGGCGCAGGCGCTGGACGCCGCCCGCGCGCTGATCCGGCTGCGGCTCGGGCGTGGGGTGCTCGCCGCCGAGCGGATCTTGCTGACGGGCGGCGCGGGCAGCGAGGACTACGTGCGGCTGGCCGGTTTCGGAGCGGTGGCCGGCGGCGACCGGCTGGGGGACGTGCGCGACTTCGGGACCACCTTGCGCCGGCTGCTGGCGGGCGAGCCCCGCACCCGCGGCCCCGATCCGGTGCGCCCGACCCTGCACGCGATCGCGCGCGGCTGCCTCGGCGACGACCCGGCGGCGCGCTGCGGGTCGATCGACGAGCTGAAGGATCTGTTCGACGCCCTTCTGTGCGAAGAACCCGTCGACATCGGCGGTGTGGTGGCCGCCTTCGAACCGCCGGCCCGAGGGCACCACCGGCGCTGGCTGATCGCCGCACCCGCGGCGGCGGTGGTGCTCGCGGCCGGCCTGCTGATCGCCCGCAGCGGCAGCAGCAAATCCCCTCCGCCGCCCGCCTCGATCTCGACCGTTGCTGCGCCCGCACCCACGCCGCCACCCACCCCGCCGCCAGCCCCCCACGAGACCGCACAGCCCGCGCCACCGCCGCCGCCCGCTGCAGCCATTCCGCCAGCCACTCCCCCGGCACCCGCCGCCGCAGAAGCGCCACCGGCGCCCCCCAGCCCCCCCACTCCCCC
>JBKPRZ010000764.1:0-4237 GCA_046734815.1 Myxococcota bacterium
GGGTTGGGCCGCCCGGAGCCGGGCGCGGGGTTCATGGTCGGGCCGGGCGCGGGCCCGGGCTCATCCGGAGCGTCGGTGCCGCAGCCTGCGAGCAGCGCACTAAAAACGGCGAGTCGAATCCACCTGGACATGGGGAACCTCATGGAGCACGGGGTTGCGATCTGCCAACTCCACATAAAGTGAAATGCCGCCCCGGCCGTCACGCAGATTCCAGGTGACCGTTCCGGCAAGGCGTATCCAATGACCCGTCTCCCCTTGCGAGATCCAAGCACTACCTTGCTCTTGCGATGGTCGATTGCCGTCGGTGCTGGCCCCCGGTGCTGCTGGCCCTCGCGCTGTGTTGTAGCTGCGCGAACCAGACGGGATCGCACGCCGTGGTGGTGGACCAGCTGGACATCCAGGGCAACCAGGCGGTGTCGGATCGCGAGATCAAGCAGCGCATCCTGACCACCGAGACACCCTGGTGGTCGCTCAAGCGCAAGAACCCGTTCGACCCGGTCGAATGGCAGTCCGACCTGGCGCGCATCGAGCGGCTGTACCAGGCCAAGGGTTACTACCAGGCCCAGGTGGTCAAGGCCGACGTCAAGGTCGAGCCGCGCTCCGCCAAGCGGAGTTACGACCGGGTGGACCTGCTGGTGCAGGTGCAGGAGAACGCACCGGTCCGGGTCAACGACGTGCAGGTCTCGGGCATCGACCCGCTGACCGACAGCGAGCGCGCCTCGGTGCTGGACGAGCTGCCGCTGCGCAAGGCGGAGGTTTTCCGCGAGAACGACTGGGAGCGGGCCAAGTCCGGGCTGCTGCGGCGGCTGCACGAGCTGGGCTACGCGCGCGCCTCGGTGTCCGGGCAGGCGGCCGTGGACGTGGGCAGCCAGCTGGCCGACCTGAACCTGCGCACGGCGCCCGGCCAGCGCTTCCACTTCGGCGACATCAAGGTCGACACCGGCGAGCGCGGCGTGGTGAATCCGGCCTGGGTGGCCGAGCAGGTGCGGGTGGCCATCCCCGAGGGGGCGCTGTATTCGGAGAGCGGGCTGGAGGAGGCGCAATCCCGGGTGTTCGGGATGGGTGTCTTCGCGACGGTGCGGGTCGACACCATCGGTGAGGCCAGCGGGGATCGGCTGCCGGTGGTGGTGCACGTGCGCCCCGGGCCGCTGCACAGCATGAGCGCCGGCGGCGGCGTCGGTTTCGATCAGGTGCGGCAGGAGGCGCGCCTGCTGGCCGAGTGGACCCACCGCAATTTCCTGGGCGGCCTGCGCCGGTTGCAGCTGCGGGCGATGGGCGGCTGGGCGTTCTTGCCCAGCACCCTGGCGGTGGTGCGCAACCAGATCGAGCGCGGGCCCCGGCACGGCCCCATCTACCGGCTGACCGGCGACTTCGAGCAGCCGCGGCTGATCTCGCGGCCGTCGCTGAACCTGCACACCCTGCTGGAGAGCGAACGCACCCTGGAAGAGACCTACGACGCCATCGGCGGCCGCGGCATGGTCGGGGTGCGCTGGCAGCCGCACACCACCCTGAACGTTCAGCCGGCCTACAACCTGCAGGCCTACTGGCTCAACGGCACCGCCAATGCCGAGACGGCGCCGCTGGCGCTGGGCTGCAAGACCGACCCCTGCTTCATCCTGCTGTCGTACCTGGAACAGGCCGTCACCTGGGACACGCGCAACGACCCGCTGGAGCCGCGGCGCGGGCGCTACCTGGCGCTGTCGCTGCAGGAGGGCGGTGGGCCGCTGGGCGGCGGCTTCGATTACCTGCGCATCTTGCCCGAGGCGCGCGGCTACCTCAGCTTCGGCGACGACGACCACATCACCCTGGCGGCGCGCGTGCGGCTGGGGACCTTGCTGACCCGCAGCGGGCAGGAGAGCGCGGTGGTGACCCGCTTCTATTCGGGCGGCGCGATGTGGATGCGCGGCTTCGGCGTGCGGCGGCTGTCGCCGCTGATCCTGGTGCCGGCGTCGGGGACCACCGATCCCGAGGCCAAGGTGGCGCTGCCCATCGGGGGCAACGGCCTGATCGAAGGCAACTTCGAGGTGCGCTCGCGCTTCTCGGACACCCTGGCGGCGGCGGCCTTCGTCGACTACGGGCAGGTGACCGTCGACCGCATCCCGCTCACCCAGATGCCCCGGCTGCTGTGGGCGGTGGGCTTCGGCATCCGCTACCTGTCCCCGGTGGGGCCGCTGCGCGCGGACATCGGCTTCCGCCTGCCGGTGGGGCGGCCGCCGCCGCTTTACGACGAGGATGGCCAGGAGATCACCTACGAGAAGCTGGCGGGAGGCGTCCCGGTGCCGGGCACCGAGACCGGCGCCCACGTCAACGACAGCTGCTTCGGCATCGGCGGCAACGGAAGCAATTCGTGGGTTCGTGACGGGTTCTGTGCGTTCCACATCTCGATCGGGGAGGCGTTCTGATGCGGCGGGGACGGGGAGGACGGCGGCACCACGCGCTGTGGTGGGTGGTCATCGGGGTGCTCAGCCTGGTGTCGACGGTGGTGGTGCTGGTGCTGGCGGCGTTCTTCTCGCTGCGCACCGAGTGGGGGGGAGGGCTGGCCCGCGACCTGGCCCTGCCCCGGATCAACCAGACCATCGCGGGCAAGCTGGAGGTGGAGGACTTCCGCTTTCGCGGCCGCGAGGTCGAGCTGCGCGGGGTGGTGCTGCGCGACCCCGAAGGCGAGAAGGTGGCCGAGCTGAAGCGGGCGCTGGTGGTGTTCTCGCCGCTGGCCCTGCTGCGCCGGCACGTGGACGTGCAGCAGGTGCTGCTCGAGCAGCCGGCGCTGGCGCTCGAGCGCGGCGACGAGGGCTGGAACCTGACCCGGGCGATCGCCCCGCGCCGCAAGCCGAGCGCACCGGCCCAGCCGCCGCCGCCGCGCCAGGACCCGTCGGCGCTGAAGCTGGACGTGCACCAGGTGAAGATCCAGGGCGGCCTGCTGCAGATGCGGGACCTGGCGCCCGCCGGGCTGCCCACCATCCAGCTGGCCGAGCTGGACAGCGAGGGGGGCGTGCACCTGGCGCTCGGGGCGGGGTCGAAGGGCGGCACGGTCGACACGCAGCTGCGGCTGTCGGGATCGACGTTGTCGCCGATCCGCGCGCCGTTCCGGGTGGAGGTGGCGGCGGAGGCGCTGGCCGAGAAGGCCCACGGCCGGGTGCAGGTGGGCTGGGGCGACAGCCGGATCGACCTGCAGATGAACGTGGTGGATCGCCGCACGGCCGACCTGAAGCTGGAGACGGTGCGGGTCGAACCGGGCCTGCTGCGCCGGTTCCTGGCCGGCTACCCGGTACGGGTGCCGGTGGAGATCAGCGGGTCGGCGGCCCTGCGCGCGCCGGTGCTGAAGGTGGACCTGGCGCTGGCGGCGGCGGAGATGCGCGGGCAGCTGCGCGCCCAGGCCGACGTCGAGCGCCGCTACGCCCAGCAGGTGCAGCTGGCCCTGCACGAGATCGACCTCGCCCACCTGTTGATCGGCGGCCCGCGCTCGCGCTTCGATCTGATGGTCGAGGGCGCGGGGGGCGGGACCGACGCGGACAGCGCTTCTCTGCAGGCGCAGGTGCGGGTGTTGCCGGGCGCGCGGCTGGAGGGACGCGCGCTGGGGCCGGTTCGGGCGCGCGTGCGCGGCGAGGGCGGTCGCTACCGGCTGCAGGAGCTGGTGGCGGTGCTGCCGGGGCTGCGGGTGTCGGGACAGGGCGAGGTGGACAGCGACCGCAAGCTGGCGCTCGACCTGCAGGTGCACGGCGACGACCTGGGGCTGGCGGCGCGCAGCCTGGGGGTGCCGGCGCGCGCGGGCGTGGCCGGGCGGGCGGAGATCAGCGCTTCGCTGCGCGGGTCGGTGCAGCGGCCGCAGCTGCAGGCGCGGGCGCAGATCCCCAGCCTGAAGGTGGCGGGCAACGCCCTCGACGATCTGCGGCTGTCGGTGCGCAGCGAGGGCCGGCAGCTGCCCATCGAGGCGGAGGGACAGCTGCAGGTGGCCTCGATCCGCGCCGGCGGGCGGCGGTTCGGGCAGGTGGCGGCGACGGTGCACAGCGCCCGCTCGGGGGCGTTCTCCCTGCAGGCCAGCACCGCCACCCCCACACGCCTGGCGGTCAGCGCGGCCGGGCGCGCGCGGGCGCCCGCGCCCGGGCAGCTGGTGGTGGACCTGGGACGGCTGCAGCTCGAGTACCCGCGGGCCAGCTGGCGGCTGGCGGGCGCGAGCCGACTGGGGATCGCGCCGCGGCGGCTTTCGGTGGAGGGGCTGGACCTGCGCGCGGACCCGGAT
>JBKPRZ010000765.1:0-4270 GCA_046734815.1 Myxococcota bacterium
GGCACCGCTGGCTCCGGGTGAGGGCGCGGGCGAGGGCGGAGACCCTGGCGGCGCGGGCGGCGTCGGGTCGACGCTGCCGCCGGGCGCGCCGGTGCTGGAGGCGGACGGCGTCTCGACGACACCGCAGCCGCCGGCCAGCAGGACGACGAACAGCGCGCCCGTCAGACGACCGGGTTGGCGGGGACGATCCAGACAGCGACCTCCCATGCAGGACAACGTAATCCGAACGCCGCGCGCCCGCCTAACGAAAACGATTACAGCGCGCCGCCGCCCCGCGATGCGCAGGGCTTCCTGCCCGATGCCGTCGCCGCAGATACCGTCAGCGCTCGATCGGCCGATGCGGTCAGCTCCCGATCGGCCGATCGTACGGGCGCCCGATCAATCCGCAGCTGGGCGGCGGCGGGTGGGGGGAGAACGGAGGTCGCTGCCGGCTCGCCACTTCATCTTCATGTAGCGGCCGCCGCCGCGGAGCTCGTCGAGCATCTGGGTCAGACGTCGATCGCGCGTGTCGTCGCGCTTGGCCCGGGTGATCCAGCCGATGTAGTCGTTCTGCTGATACGGCGGGCGTTCGCGGTAGCTGGGCATCAGCCCGGCCTCGCCGAGCGCGCGGCGGATGAACGTGGGCATCGGGTAGCGGGGGCGGCGGGCGGGCGACGTCATGGGGCCTCCGGCACCACCGCGATGGCGTCCATCTCGACCAGGAACTCCGGCCGCGCCAGCTGCGCGACGAAGGCCATGGTGATGGTGGGCGGGTTGGGGCGGCCGGCCCACTCCTTCATGTACGCCTCGAAGCCGGGCTGCAGCGGCTGTCCCTGCACCACGTACAGGGTCCATTTCACCACGTGCTCCAGCCCGGCTCCGGCCGCGGCCAGCACCAGCTTCATGTTGTGGAACACCTGCTCGGTCTGGGCGCGCAGGTCGCCCTTGCCCACGATGTTGCCGCTGGCGTCGACGGCGTCCTGCCCACCGACGTAGATGGTCCGGTGGCGCCCACTGACGGCGACGGCCTGGGTGAAGGCGGGGTTCCGCGGCAGGCCGGGAGGATTGAGATGCTGGATCTGGCTCATGACGTGCTCTCCTCGTCGTTGGTGGCGTTGATGTCTTCGTTGGTGGCGGTCATGTCGTTGTGTCTTCGTTGGTGGCGGTCATGTCGTTGACGTCTTCGTTGGTGGCGGTCATGCCGTTGACGTCTTCGTTGGTGTGGTCGTCGTCGTGGCGTCATCGCTGGCGCTGTCGTCGTTCTCGTCCGTTCGACGCCGGCCCGCGCGGTAGCGAGCGAGCTTGTTGAGGTTTCCGCAGCGGCGCATCGTGCACCACGCGCGCTTGCCCGGGCGGGACAGGTCCACGAACAGCAGCGAGCACCTCGGGTTCTTGCACTCGCGCAGGCGCGCTCGAGCGTCGGTGCCGAACAGATCGATGGCGTCGCGGGCCACCGTGGCCAGCACGTGCGCCCCGCGCGCGCCTGGCGCCCAGACCTTCTTGCCCGCGCGCAAGGCGGGCACCAGGTCCGGCTGCGCCGCCGCCCGCTCGAGGGTCCGGGTCACTGCCGCCGGCAGCCCGCGCCCGCGCAGCATCGCCTGCGCCCCCGCCCAGATCGCCTCGCGTAGCGCGCGCGCCGAACGGACATCGTCCGCCTCCACCTGCGCGCGCACCGCCAGCCCCGGGCAGGCGAGCATCCAGTCGGCCAGATCCGACGGTGCGTTCCAGCGCTCCCAGCGCGCGCGCCACCCTTCCCCGCCCGTGTGGACGAAGTCCAGGCAGAGGCGGCCGGAGATGAAGAGGAAGCGCGGCGGCCACGGCATGACACCAGTATAACAGGTGTCAGGAAGGGGGATAGTCGGGTACCGGGACGGGGACGGGGACGGGGAAGGGGGGCTGTTTCGTGGGGCCGGGCGCGTGGGGCTGCCGGACCGGCGGGCTCGTCGGGGCGCGACGGACGCGGGGGTTTGTGGGCGGGGGTCGGTTCCGGGGGGCGGCAGATCTTTCGTGGATCGGGGGCGTTCCAGGGGCCCGGAGGTTGGTCATGAACGCCAAGTCGAGCTTTCGTCGGTCCGGGTCGATGTTCGGGTGCGCCGCTGTTGCCGCCGCGCTGCTGTCCTGCGCGGCGCCGCTGGACAAGGCCTACGCCCAGCCGCTGCGCGACAGCGTCGGCACGCACGAGCTGGAGGTGCTGGTCGACGGCGCGCCGGCGCCGCGCTTCTTTCACGACGGCGAGTCGTACATCCTGGGACAGATGGGCGCGCGGTACACGCTGCGCATCTGGAACCGCTCGCCCCGGCGCGTGGAGGCGGTGGTCAGCGTCGACGGCCGCGACGTGGTCGACGGGCAGCCCGGTGACTTCCGGCGCAAGCGCGGCTACCTGATTCCGGCCTACGGCTCCGTCGACATCGACGGCTGGCGGCTGTCGCAGCACCAGGCCGCGGCCTTCCGCTTCACCAGCGTGCCCGACTCGTACGCCGCCCGCACCGGCGGCGCCCGCAACGTGGGCGTGATCGGGGTGGCCATCTTCCCCGAGCGCTTCAACCCGCCCCGCCGCATCCTGCGCGCGCCCGGCCCCTACAACTCGTACGACCCGTACCGCGACGAGGCCCCGATGCCGGGTCGCGCGCCCGCCCCCGCCGACAAGGGCGCCTCCCGTTCGGCCGAGGAGGCCCCGCCGATGGCCCAGGGTGTGCCCGCTCCCAGCGCCCGACCGGGGCTGGGCACCCAGTTCGGCGAGTCGGTGGACTCGGCGGTGCAGGAGGTGGCCTTCATCCGCGCCAACCCGACCCAGCCCAGCGTCGTCCTGGGCCTGCGCTACAACGACCGCGCCGGCCTGCTGGCCCGGGGCATCGACGTGGACGGCCTGTACGGCTACTCGGACCAGGACACCTGGCTGCGCGGCACCGCCGAGCCCTTCCCGGTCTCCCACCACTACGCCACCCCGCCCCCCGGCTGGCGCAACTGACCGTCACACCACCCACCTGGCCGGTCGCGGTCCGAAACCCGGATCCCGCGCCCGGCCAGAGTGCGTTCGCGACAGACGCGCGCCTTCGACCACTCACGAAGCTGCTGCTGCTGCGCGGCCGCTAGTGCTTGAGGGCGGTGTCGATGGCGGTGCGGAGCTCGTCGGAGTCGGGTTTGACCTTGGAGGGGAAGGCGGCGATGACCTGGCCGTCCTTGCCGACGAGGTACTTGTGGAAGTTCCACTTGGGCTCGCCGTGCTTGGCGGTGAGGAAGGCGTAGACGGGGGACTGGCCGTCGCCCTTGGTCTTCACCTTCTCGAACATCGGGAAGGTCACCTTGTAGCGGGTGCTGCAGAAGGTCTTGATCTGCGCCTCGGTGCCCGGCTCCTGGCCGCCGAAGTCGTTGGAGGGGAAGCCCAGCACCACCAGGCCCTTGTCCTTGTAGGCTTCGTACAGGTGCTCGAGGCCTTCGTATTGCGGGGTGAAGCCGCACTCGGAGGCGGTGTTGACCACCAGCAGAACCTTGTCCTTGTAGACGGCGAGCGACTGCGGCTTCTTGTCGATGGTGTTGGCGGACAGCTGGTGCAGGGACATGGGTGCGGCCTCCTTGGCGAGAGCCCCGACGCCACCTCCGGCGGCGACACCGGCGAACACGACGACCAGGGCGGCCAGGACGACCGGACGGGGATTGGGCATGCGCTCCTTCCTGCCGTTAAAACCTCGCGGGATCAAGGCTGAATTCGGCTGACATTTCGACGAGCGGGCGGGTCGGAAACGAGGGAACTTCCCGAGCAGACGGCGCCGCCAACACTTTCGGTCCGGCCGGCGTTGTTGCGCCATGAACACCGACGCGAGCCAGCTGCCGCAGCTGATGGTCCACGCGGCCTGGCTGCGCCGCTTCGCGCGGGCGCTGCTGGGCGACGCGGACGACGCCGAGGACCTGGTGCAGAGCACCCTGGTGGCGGCCTGGCAGCACCCGCCCGCGCCCGACACGCGCCCGCGCTCGTGGCTGGCGCGGATCGCCCAGAACCGGGCGCACGACTTCCGGCGGGGCGAGAGCCGGCGCGAGGTGCGCGAGCTCACGTCGGCAGACCTGGCGCCGCCCCCGCCGATCGCGGCCGACGAGCTGCTGGGTGATCTGCAGATCCACCGCACGGTGGCGGAGGTGGTGGCGGCGCTGGAGGAGCCGTTCCGGGAGACGCTGCTGCTCCGTTATTACGAGGGGCTGTCGGCGGCGGACATCGCCCGGCGGTTGCGGACGCCGGCGGGCACGGTTCGCTGGCGGCTGAAGGAGGGGCTCGAGCGCGTGCGCCGCGCGCTGGACG
>JBKPRZ010000766.1:0-17734 GCA_046734815.1 Myxococcota bacterium
GTCGCCAGGTCGGGCAGCGGCTGGACGGACGGCGCCGGCGCGCGCGCGCTCATCACGGCAGCGGGCCGGCGGACCGTCCGTCCGGCGTGGCTGCGGCGGCGGCTCATCTGCGGCCGCGGCGGATCCTTCGATCGCAGCGTACCGGGATGTGGATCCGGCTGCGGCCGGGGTTGCTCGAGGTAGGTCAGACCCGCGATCCGGACTGACCGCCAGATCGGCTCCGGCTCCGGCCTGGCCCCGGGCGCGATCGCGCGCCCACTCAGCGTGGTCAGGGACGGAACCAGCGCCAGCAGCAGCAGCGCGGCGTGCGCCCCGGCCGACACCGCCAGCGCGCCCGCCCGGGTCCGCCGCTGTCGCGGCCGCACCCCGGCCAGGAACGCCTGGAAAACCATCGCCACCGCTCGCTCCCCTCCAGCCGGACAATCTGCGGCGCGGCGGCCGCCCGCAGCTGTCGGGCGGCCGACCCTTCCTCGATCGCTCACCCGGCCGCAGGCGCGATCCGGGCGCGGCTGACAGGACTCGAGGGGACGCCTCGATGCCGTCGAGCTAGGCCTCGAGCCCTCCTCCCACCGTGTATTGCGCCCCGCTCACGTAGCTGGCCGCCGGTGAGGCCAGAAACGTGATCACCTGCGCCACCTCCTCCGGTTTGCCGAACCGCCGGAGCGGGACCAGACCGAGCACCGAGGACCCCAGCTGCTCCAGCGCGGGCGCGGTGATGCCCAGCTTGCCCGTCGAGAACATCGGGGTCTCGATGGGTCCCGGGCTGACCGCGTTCACGCGGATGCCGTCGGGCGCCAGCTCCTGGGCCCACGACCGGGTGAGCGCCAGGACCGCCGCCTTGCTGGCGCAATAGACCGACATGTTGGCGAACGGCTGGTCGGCGATCACCGTGGTGAGGTTCACGATGGCTCCTCTCGATGCCCGCAGCAGCGGCAGCGCCGCCCGGGTGGTCTCGATCAGCCCGAGCACGTTCGTCTCCCAGGTGCGCCGGACGTGTTCGGGGGCGGCGTCGGCCAGCGGCACGATCTCCAGGATGCCGGCGTTGTTGATCAGCGTGTCCAGCCGCCCGAAGCGCTTGCGCACCTGCTCGAGGGTGCGGGCGACGTCCTCGGTCCGGGCGATGTCGCCCACCACCGTGCTGATCCCGGGGTGCCGGGCGGCAGACGCGCGCAGCGTCTCCTCGTGCCGTCCGGTGATGAGGACCTTGGCCCCCGCCTCTGCCAGCTGCAGCGCCACCGCTGCCCCGATGCCGGAGCTGCCGCCGGTGACCAGCGCGACCTGACCTTCGAATGCTCTTGCCATGTGCGTCTCCTTCTCGATTGCGTCGTTCCTGAACGCGATGGAGACGTAGCCGCTGGCCAGGGCGGCTTCACCGCCAGGGCTGCGGAAGATCGTCGCGTTTCTGCTGACGCGCCCGGCGAACGTGCGTCATCCTGCGATTGTCTTGCCTGTTTCTGCGGTCAGCTTCCGCGCCGGCGACGGCCAGCCGCCCGCGCCGTATGCTTGCCGACCATGTCCAGCCTGACCGCGCCGCTCGCGACTGACTCCGCCCCGCTGCCTGAGGCGCCTCTGGATCGGCTGCGGGAGCTGGCGCTGGCGCTGGCCCGCGAGGAAGGGCACACGCCCTTGATGTTTCCGAACCTGTGCCTGTACCGGTTTGCCGCTCCCACCACCTTCGTGAAGGCCGCCACCTTCGGCGTCACCCTGGGGGCAGTCCTCCAGGGAGCCAAGCGCCTGCGCTTCGGCAGCGGCGAGCTCACGGTGGATCCCAGCCGCCTGGCGGTGGTCACGCGCGAGAGCGAGCACCAGGTCTCGGTGGTGCGCGCCAGCCGCCAGCAACCCTACCTGGGCCTGGCCCTCTGCTTCGGACCGGAACGCGTCGCCCAGGCCCTGCTGGCCCTGACCGAGGCCGGCGGGCTGCCCGCGGGCGAGTCGGTTCCCGCGTTCGTGTTGCCCTGGGAGCCGGCGCTGATCGACGCCGTCGAACGGCTGCTGCGCGCGCTGGCCGATCCGCTGGACCGCAAGCTGCTGGCGCCGCTGGTGGTCGACGAGATCCTCTACCGGCTGCTGCGCACGGACGCGGCCGCCGCGATCCGCGCCGGCGTGCCCAGCGCCGACGCCCGCCGCATCGTCGAGACCATGCGTTTCATCCGCGACAACCACGCCCGCAAGCTGACCGTCGAGCAGATCGCCCGCCAGGCCGCCATGAGCCCCTCACACTTCGCCCACCGATTCCGGGCCGTGGCCCGGGTCAGCCCGATGCGGTACCTGCGCGAAGTCCGTCTCGACGCCGCCCGGACCCGCCTGCTGGGCAACGGTTCGCGCGTGAGCGAGGTGGCGGTCGAGGTCGGCTTCGAGAGCCCCGCGCACTTTACCCGCGAATTCAAGCGACGCTTCGGCATCTCCCCCTCCAAGTCCCTGGCCGCGCTGAGCTGACGGGGCCGCCGGGTCGGGGGCAGGCGTGTTGATCGCTGGGCCGACCTGCACTAGCGTCCAGCGTACGTTTCCAGGTACTCGACGTGACAGACCCGATCGCCGCCGTCAGCGCCAGTGAGAGCCCGCCCGCGGGCGCGCCCCGCTGGCTGCGCGCCTGGGCCGCCATCAATGAGTATCTCTCCACAGAGATGGGCGGCGGTCCCAGGGTCCTCAAGCTCAGCTGGGTCATCAACTTCCAGAAGGGCGGCACTTTCCTGTTCGTCCTGGCGTTGATGTGGCTGTACCACAACTGGTCGACCGCGGCCTGGGTGTATCTGGCCCTGCATGGCAGCTACGGCCTGTGCTGGCTGCTCAAGGACGTCGCCTTCCCGGACCCGCGCTGGCAGGTGCGGGTGACCTTCGGCGGGGCGCTCATGAGCTTCGCCCTGGTGCTGGCGCTGTACTGGTCGTTCCCCTTCATCCTCATCTCACGTCACCCACCCGATCCCTCCGGGGCCTGGCTGGCGATGTGCATCTCCCTGCACACGCTCGGCGTCGTGATCATGATGACCTCCGACGCCCAGAAGCATTTCACCCTGCAGGCCCGCCGCGGCCTGATCACCGACGGGCTTTTCCGTTTCATCCGCCACCCCAACTACCTCGGCGAGATGATGCTCTATCTGTCTTACGCGCTGCTGGTGCGACACTGGTTCCCCTTCGTCGTGCTGGCCTGGGTGTGGGGCAACGTCTTCGCCTCCGGCATCCTGTCGAAAGAAGCGTCCCTCGCCCGCCACCCCGGCTGGGCCGCCTACCGCGCCCGCTCCGGCTACCTGCTGCCCTGGCTGTGAGGATGCGCGCCCGCTGCCTGTGGTACGGCGAGGCGGCGGTGACCCTGCTGGTCGTCTGCGCCGCGCCGGCCCGGGCTGAGCCGCCGGCGGGGCGGCCGCTGCTGGTGCGGGACGTCCGTGTGTTCGACGGGGAGGCGGTCCTGCCGCGGGCGTCCGTGCTGGTGGAGGGGAGGCGGATCGCGGCGGTGGGGCCCGACCTGGCGGTGCCGCCGGGGGCCGAGGTGGTGGACGGCGCCGGGGCGACGCTGCTCCCCGGGTTGCTCGATGCCCACGCCCACGTGCGCGGGCAGGGGCTGGTGGACGAGATCATGTTCGGCGTGACCACCGTGCTGGACATGAACACGGAGGTCGACTGGGCCGCCCAGATGCGGGCCGAGCAGCGGGCCGGAGCAGGTCTCGGCCGCGCGGACCTCTTCTCGGCCGGGACCCTGGCCACCGTCCCCGGCGGGCACGGAAGCGAATACGGTCCGGTTCCGACCCTGACCTCGCCCGCGGAGGCGCCGGCCTTCGTCCAGGCCCGCATCGCCGAGGGCTCGGACTTCATCAAGATCGTGTACGACGACAACACCTCGTTCGGCCGGCCGATCCCGACCCTGGACCGCCCCACGTTGAGGGCGCTGGTCGACGCGGCCCACGCCGCGGGCAAGCTGGCGGTCGTCCACATCGGTTCTGTCGGCGGTGCCCGCGACGCCATCGAGGCGGGCGCGGACGGCCTGGTCCACCTCTCCCCCGAGGCGGTGCTCGCGCCGGCGGTGGTGGCGCTGGCCCGGGCGCGCGGCGCCTTCGTCGTCCCCACGCTGTCGGTCAACGAGTCCCTCTGCGGCGTGCGGACGGGGATCGCATTGCTCCACGACGACCGACTCGCGCCCTACCTGCGCGAATACGCCCACCGCACCCTGGCCGACCGCTTCAAGCTGCGACCGCCCCGGCCGCTCGATTTCTCCACGGTCCTGACCTCGGTCGCCCGGCTCCAGACCGCGGGCGTACCCGTCCTGGCTGGCACCGACGCCCCCAACGCCGGCACCGCCCACGGGGTCAGCCTTCACCGCGAGCTCGAGCTGCTGGTGCGGGCCGGCCTGTCGCCGATCGAAGCGCTGCGCGCGGCCACCTCGCTTCCCGCCCGCGCGTTTCGTCTCCTCGACCGCGGCCGCATCGCCCCCGGCCTGCGGGCCGACCTGCTGCTCGTCGGCGGCGACCCCACCACCGACATCCTCGCCACGCGCAACATCCGAGCCGTCTGGAAGCTGGGCCACCCCGCCGACCGCGAGGCGTTCCGCCGCGCCCAGAGCCGTCGCACCACCCTCCCGCTGCTGGGGGGCGCCGCCCTCTTCACCCTGGTCGTGGCCGCCGTGATGGTGGCGCGGCGGCGAAGGCGGCCTGCTCGAGCAACCCGACGAGCCACGAGATTCCCGCATCCATGAGGGCCACCTTGGGCGCCACCACGTGCACCCGGAAGCGTCTAAGCGGTAGCGGCGCATCGACGGCCACCACGCCGTGGCGGGGCCCGTGCCTGGCAACGAACTGGCGGGGCATCGCCGAGACGAGCTCGCTGTCCGAAAGGATCGCGAGCGCGAAGTGGAAATTCGGAGCGGTGAGGGCCACGTGCCGCACCAGACTGCGCCGCGCGAGGGCCCGGTCGACGAAGCCGCTCGGGTCGGCGGACTGCGAGACGACGAGGTGCCGCTGGGCGCAGTAGCCGCGGAGACTGCGGTCCTGCGCGAACGGGTGTCCCGCTCGCATGGCGATGACGAACTCCTCGTCATAGAGCGGCCGTTTCACGAACCGCGCGGGGAGGTCCCGCAGAGGAAGGACGGCAATGTCCAGAGCGCGCGCCTCGAGCTCGGCCAGAGCGTCGCTCCAGGCGAGGTTCGGCGACGAGTCACCCGCTCTGGGCAGGAGCTCGCGGATGCCGAGATCGATGCGCGAGGAGGTGCGCCGGAGCGCATCGAGGACGGTGGGCAAGAAGACCGAGACGGCTCCGTCCGGCGCCCCGATGACGAACCTGCGGGTCGAGCGAGCGGGATCGAACGGCTCCGCGCTCGCAACGACGCTGCGGACCCGAACCAGGATGTCGGCGATGGGTCGGGAAAGCTGATTCGCGCGATCGGTGGGCACGACTCCCCGTGGGGTCCGCAGGAACAGTGGATCGCCGAGCAGCCGGCGCAGACGCGAGAGGCCGTGGCTGACCGCCGAGGGGGACACGTGCAACCGCTCGGCCGCACGACGGACATGACGCTCGCGCATGACGGTCTCGAACAGCACCAGCAGGTTGAGGTCCGTCCCCGACAGATCAGTTCCATTCAGCATGTCGGTGAAATCATATCACTGGATTCAGCATGTCCCGACTGGGAGCCTTCTGCTCGGGAGCCGGGAATCGGAGCCCCCAGTGAGGAGAGACGACATGTCCAAGCGCAGTCAGGAAGCAGTCAGCAAGGAGAACGGAGCACACAGCGGTGACCCACCTCGGGTGGCCAGCCTTTCCAGACGGGTCGCGATCGTGGGAGCCGTCGCCGCCCCATTCGCGGCTGAAGCGGCGAAGGGCGCGGCAATGGCCCGAGGTTCGGGCAACGATCACGGCGCAGCACCAGTCGCCGATCTGGTCAGACGTACCGAACGAGCGGCCGCAGCGCTGATACGGGGAGACATCGACGCCTACCTCGGGCTGATCCGCCACGCGGACGACTACACCCTGATGCAGCCGTTCGGCGGAGCGCCTACCCGAGGGTTCGATCTCCGGCCCGAGCACCTCGCCGAGCTCGCTCGCTTCTTCAAGGGCGGCGAATCGACGCTGGAGCTCACGCAGTCCTATGCATCGGGTGACCTCGTCGTTCTCGTCCTGATCGAGCGACAGCACGGCGAGGTGGGAGGCCTTCCGGATCAGGACTGGTCGCTGCGCGTGACCCAGGTCTACCGTCGAAGCGGCGGCGACTGGGAGCTGGTCCACCGGCACGCGGACCCTCTCCTCCGTCCCATCGCCATCGATCGGGCGGCAGCGCTGGCGCGCGGTTGACGGTTGCGCTGCTGGTGGCAGGCCTCGCGACGGCCCGTCATTCCCCGCTGGAGCTACGCGACGAGCGCCAGCGCCGACGCTCCCCGCCGGCCGGGAGGACCAGCCCCTGAGATTCTGCGAACCCAGTCGGGTATCATCCGGGCGAGGCAAAGGCGGTGCTCTCCCTCGGTGGTTCGCTGAGCTCTGGCCGATCCGTGGGGACCGAGGTCAACCGGGTGGGACCGTCGCCGGCCGCCGGCTCGTCCCGGCTGGTCGTACTCCTGCCCGGCAACCCTGGCGATGTCATCTTCTATGAGCAGGTCGCTGCGGAGCTGGACGCCCGCAGCCACGCGGTGCTCCTTTGTAGCCCGCCCTGCTGGTCGCCGGAGATCGCCGCGGCCGGGCTGGCGGCCCATGCCCAGCACCACGCCGACACCGTCCGCAGGCACCTCGCCAGCCGGTCTCCCACCGCGCCCACCGAGATCGTGCTGGTCGGGCATTCGGTGGGTGCCTACTTCGCCCATCTGATCGTGGCTCACCGCCTGCTGTCCGTGAGCGCTCTGATCATGCTCTTTCCATTCCTGGCCCGGCCGCGGATCAGCGGTCGCATGATCCTCGCGGCAGCATCGTGGTCCTGGCTGCATCGGCCGCTGCTGGGGCTCGTGCGCGCGTTGCCGGCGGCGGCCCTGGATCTGTTGATGGGCGCCGGCGAGCTGACGCATTCTGCCCGGGAGGCCGCCCGCGACGACCGCGCCCGTTGCTGGCTCGCGCTGGCGCGCGCCGAGCGCCGGGAGATCGCCGGCCGCGCCGACGCGGGCTACCTCTTCGACGACCCGCTGTTCGCGGACGCCGCCCGCTTCGCGGTCCTCCTGGCGCCGCGGGATCGCTGGGTGTCGAAGCAGGTCGAGCAACAGCTGTCTCCGTTTGCTCACCACTGCCAGCCCCCGGTGACCCACGCTTTCGTGATTCACCCGGAAGCCAGACGCCTGGTGGTGGACCGCTTGCACGATCTTCTCTCCGGACGTGGTTGCTTCAGGGCGAGGGGGCCGTGATGCCGAAGAAGTCTCTTGCGGTCTGCGTGGTCTCCTGCGCGACCTGCTCCTCCGACTTCCCGGTTGCTCTCGCCACGGCGGCCAGCACGTAGGTGAGCAACGCCGGCTCGTTCCGGCGATCACGCGGCTGTGGTCTCGCGTCGCGAGGGGTGAGAAACGGGGCGTCGGTCTCGATCATGAGCCGGTGGGCCGGGATCCGGCCGACCACCTCGCGCAGGTCCAGGCCACGCCGTTCGTCGTTGATCCACCCCGTGATGCCGATGTGAAGGTCGAGCGCCAGGTAGGCATCGAGCTCGGCCGCGGTGCCCGTGAAGCAGTGGATCACGGCGGCTCTCAGCCGCGGCCGCCAGCGATTGACGATCGCCACGAACCGCTGGTGCGCGGCACGCTCGTGCAGGAACGCGGGCTTGCCGAGGTCGGCGGCCATCTCGAGCTGCGCCTCGAACACCGCCTCCTGCTGTGGTCGCGGCGAGAAGTCGCGGTCGAAGTCCAGCCCGCACTCGCCCACCGCCCGCACCTCCGGTTCACCAGCCAGCTCGCGGATCTCCGACAGCGCCGCTTTCGTCGCGTCCTTCGCATCGTGCGGGTGGATGCCCGCGGTCGAGAAGAGCACGCCTGGTCGCCGGCGCGCGAGGGTCAGCGCCTGACGACTGGCGGCAAGGCTGGTCCCGGTAATCACCATCTGGCTGACGCCTGCAGCCTGGGCGCGCGCGATCACGGCGTCGCGATCTCCGTCGAAGCGTCGGTGCGCCAGATTCACGCCGATGTCGATCGACTCCTTCATGCGGCTTTCCGTTCGTGGGTGTTCCTGGTCACCAGAGTCAGATCGTGCGCGCAGGCGGTCGATCATATCAACGCGAGCGCCTCGATCCTCGACGGCCCCAGGGCGATCGATGCCCGCGGCTGACGCGAGCGGCCCGTATCCGGCTGACCACACCAGATGCGATTTCCGCAGCTCCTCGTTCGGCGGACACGGGGCGCTGGCGAGGGAATGTGGCCTGGTCATGCCCATTTCGGCCGCTGGCCCGGCGGCTGCACTGGGGATGGATGTCCGCAATCGAAAGGAGACCGAATGAAGACCATCGCTTTCACCCTGTCCACTGCCCTGCTGGCCCTCGGGGCCGCGCCCGCCGGAGCCGAGTGGGGTAACCGGCAGCAGCAACAGTGGGGTAACCGGTACCAGGAGCAGCGCTCGGATTGGAGGAGCCTCGGTGTCGTGCAGGCCGACGGCCGGGACGACACGCTGATCGTCGACCGCCGAGCGGGACGCGTCGACGATCTGAAGATCGAAACCACCCGAGGCAGCGTCGACATCACGAGCGTGGTGGTGACGGCGCGGGACGGACGCCAATACGTCCTGCCGGTCCACCAGCGCCTGCGTGCGGGCAGCTCGCATTTCCTGCGCCTGCCCGGTAATGCCCAGCGCATCTCCAGCATCGAGCTCAACTACGCGAGCCCTCGTGCTGGCTGGTGGCGCCGCGCGTTCGCCGGCAACCGCGGCGAGCTGGTGGTGTTTGCCCGCTGACCTCGACGGGCAACCGACGAGGCGCAGCCGCGCTTTGCCCACCATGACGTCGTGGTAGGTTCGGGCGGCAAAGGGCCCACGGCTTCGGCGAGGAGCCCTGAACATGTTGCCTCCCAGAGATCGCATCCGGATCTGCTTTGCCCACGCTGCCTACCGCCTGGCGGAGCGGTTCGAGGCACGCAACTGCGGGATCGTTCATGTCGAGGTGCGCTCGCCCGAGGCGCTGGCCACTCATCTCCCGCAGACCGATGTGCTGGTGGTATCGATGCTGTGGAGGAATACGCTGCTGGCGGAGGCCAGCAAGCTGAAGCTCATCCAGTCCATCAGCGCCGGCGTCGATCAATACGACAAGGACCTGCTGCGCCAGCGCGGCATTCGCCTGGCCAGCGCCGCCGGCGTCAACGCCAACGCCGTGGCCGAGCACGCCATCGCCCTGATGCTCGCCTTGAAGCGCCAGCTGCACGTGGCCCGCGACAACCAGGCCAGCCGGCGCTGGCGCGGCATGATCTCCGAGATCGCCGCCCGCGAGGACGAGCTGGCCGGCAAGGTCCTGCTGATCGTCGGGCTCGGACGCATCGGAGCGCGGCTCGCCCGGCTGGCCAAGGCGTTCGACATGAGGGTGCTGGCGACCCGGCGCGATCCGGCCCGAGGCACCGAAGGCGCCGACCTCGTGTTCGGCCACGAGCGGCTACCCGAGCTGCTCGCGCAGGCCGACATCGTCGTGCTCGCCTGCCCGCTCACACCCGACACCGAGAACCTGATCGACGCGCGTGCATTCGGCCTCATGAAGCCATCCGCGCATCTCATCAACGTCGCCCGCGGACGCGTCGTCGAGGAGAACGCCCTGATCGAGGCGCTGCGGGAGAGGCGCATCGCCGCGGCCGGTCTCGACGTGACCGCCGATGAGCCGCTGCCCCCGGTGTCTCCTCTGTGGGCGATGCCAAACGTGCTGATCACGCCCCACACGGCCGGTGAGACCCAGGCCTATGAGGACCGGGTGATCGATCTCCTGCTCACCAACCTCGACCGCCTGTGGCGCGGCGAAGCGACTCTGGTCAACCAGGTTGTATGAGCCTTGCCGGGACGTCCCCTCAACGAGAGCTGGTGAGCTGCAGGAGCTTGGCATCGGCCAGCACCTGGGTGGCATGCAGGCCGGGATCGATGTTCGGGTAGACCTTGCAGATACGTCCGTCCGATCCGATCAGGAAGCTGACCCGCTTGCTCATCCAGAGGAACCGGCCAACCCCGAACCCGTTGGCCCAGCGCCGATCTCCATCGGCCACGAGCGAGAACGGAAGACCGTACGTCTCGGCGAAGCGGCGGTGCGATTCGGGGGTGTCGGTCGAAACGCCGATCACCCGCACGCCTGCGGTCGCGAACTGTTGCCAGACATCGCGGATCGCGCACGCCTCGCGCGTGCATCCGGGCGTGTTGTCCTTCGGGTAGAAGTAGATCAGCGACGGCCTCCCGTCGCGAAGGGCCACCTCGGCGCCGCGGTGATCGGAGGCCTTCAGGTCCGGCACCGTGGCGCCGGTCTCGAGCAGCCCCTTGCCCCCATCGGGCCGCTGCGCGGTCGAACATCCCAGCGAAACCACCAGGGCCATCAGGACGAGACGCATGGGCGCGAGTATCGCGCGCCCGCCCGAAAAAGCCACCGTCGGGTGACCACGCGCACGACGACGCCGATGGACACCGGGCGGCTACGCCTGCTTACATCGATCGGGCATGGGCAGGGTCGGGACGCTTCTGCTTCAGTTGCAGCCGGCCGTGCGGGTTGCGCACGGGCGGCTGCGCGCCTGGTGGCCGGTGCTGCTGGCGGTGGCGATCACGGCGGCGGTCACCGGGATCGCCGCGCTCGCGCTCCTGGGGCCTCACGTCGCCAGTCCACCCCGGGACGAGAACCTCTTCCACCAGACGCTCCCGTCGAAGGTCCTGGACGAGGATCGCCGCCTGCTCATCCACCTGCCCGATGGTTACGCGCGCGAGCCGGCGCGGCGGTACCCGGTTCTGTACGTGCTCGACGGCGGCCGGCAGGATCTTCACACCGACGCCGCCGCTCGGGTCATGGCCCGGATCGGCGTGATGCCCGAGATCATCGTGGTCGGGCTGCGCAACGGGCGAGACACACGCTGGCGGGACTACACCCCGCCCTACCCGCCCGAGGAGGCCGACGCCAAGGACGCGCGCCTGCGCCTGCGCCAGGCGGACCGCTTCCTGCAGTTCATGGAATCCGAGGTCATTCCCTACGTCGAGGGGAAATACCGCGGACAAGCGCCTAGGATGATCGCGGGCCACTCGCTGGGGGGCCTGTTCGTGCTGTATTCGTTGGTCGCCAGGCCGAGCCTGTTCCAGGCGCGCTTCGCCTACAGTCCGTCGGTCTGGATCTCCGAGAACCGTCTGCGGACGGAGCTGGAGAAGTCGCTCGGGGCGGGGCCCGCGGGGTTCCTGTACCTCAGCCTGGGCGAGCGGGAGACGACGATGCGGACGTCCTACGATCGGCTGACGGACCTGCTGCAAAGGTTCGCTTCACCGACGCTGCGCTGGCGCTCGGACATCACCCGCGGCGCCGAGCACTGGAACAACGACGCGCTCTCCACCCCGGTCGCGCTGCAGGCGTATTACCACCCTTGACCGATGTCGCCCGCGAGCTCGTCTTCCAGCGAAGCCCAGTCGATCTCGGCGCCGAGGCGGGAGAGCACGGCGTAGAGGCCGAAGCGGATCCGGAACAGGAACATCAGCTTCCCCGGCAGGCGCATGCGCATCAGCTTGCGCTTGAGCTTGACAGTTTCGCCCATGGCCACCGCCCGGTCGGCGGCCACGACGTGGCGACCCGGGGTGAGCAGGGGATCGAAGAAGCCGCGTAGCAGGCCACGAGTGACCTCGAAGTCGGCGGCAGCGTCGGGCATTCCGATCGCGCCGAGCGCGGCCTGGATCTGGGATCGGTCGTCGGCCCGAACGGCACGCGACAGGCGAATGAGGCCCGCGATCGTGTGGCGGTCGAACTCCCGCACGCAGCCGTGGTCGAGGATCGTCACCCGGCCCTCGGCCGAGAAGAGCAGGTTTCCCGGGTGGGGGTCCGCGTTGAAGAGGCCGTGGCGGTACAGGGTGCCGACGTAGAACTCGTAAAGAGCGCGCGCTGCGCGTTCGCGCGCTTCGGATGATGGCCGCGACTGGAGGAATGCCTCCAGGCCTGCCCCTTCGCGCCAGGTGGTGGTCAAGACCCGGGGGCCACACCAGTCCAGATGGACAGCGGGGATGGCGATCGCCGGGTGTCCCGCGAAGATCTCCACGAAACGAGCCTGGCGGCGCGCCTCCAGCGGGTAGTCGCACTCCTCGAGGAAGCGGGCCTGCGCCTCCTCGATGAGCTCCGCGATGTCGAGGCCCGGAGCGAACGCGCGGGCCATGACCTTGCCGATGGCGGCGGCCTTGAAGTCGGCGCGGATGGCGGTGTCGATGCCCGGATGGCGGACTTTCACCGCCACGGCTGTTCCGTCTTCGCGGGCTGCCCGGTGTACCTGGCCGATCGAGGCAGAGGCAACGGGCTCACGCTGGATCCGGGCGAGCAAAGCGGGCGCTTGCGCCCCGAGGTCCTCCCGGATGGTGCGCTCGATCTGCGCGAAGGGTGTGGGCTGGGAGTGAACCTGGAGCACGGCCAGGAACTGGCGCGCCTCGGGGTCGAGGGATCCGTCCACGTAGGAGAGGATCTGCCCGACCTTCATCGCGACGCCCTTCAGCTCGCCGAACGACTCGACCAGCCGGGCCAGCGCTTCGGGAGAGAGCGATCCGAGGTTGAGGTCCCGCCCACGCATCCTTCCGGCAAGAGCACCCAGCCCGACCCGCGCGCCGGTCAGCGCGGTTCTGCCGAGCCGACCGAGGGACGACGTGGGAATGGGCTTGCCTTCGTCGTTGCGGAGGTGCTCGAGCAGAAACTGCAGGGGATCCTTGGACATGAACGGAGCCTCGAGGGGGAGCGGGGCCGTGCCGGCCACCACCTTACTTCGAACCGTCCTGGCCCCGGGACTCGCGCTCATGTTTCGGCCCCCCTTCCCTCTTCACCGCACCGTACGGCGCGCCGCGGGCCTTTGCAGGCCATGAACGCCGTGCTACAGGCTGGTGGTGGTCGCGAAGGCCCCGCCGCGCAGAGTCGCCGGATGGGGGCAGCGGCTGCTGGTCAGCCTGGTCGCGCTGCTGCCAGCGGCCGAGGCCCACGCGCTGGATCCGGATCGACCGCTGAGCGCCTTCACGGTCCAGGTCTGGCGGGCGCGGGACGGTCTGCCCGGCGACTCCGTGCGCGCGCTGGCCCAGACCGCCGACGGGCGGTTGTGGGCGGCCACCCTGGGTGGCGTGGCGCGCTTCGACGGGCGACGCTGGGCGCCGGTCCAGACCGCCGCCGATCCGCGCACCGCCCTCGGCGACGTCAGCCGCTTGCAAGCCACCGCCGACGGCGCGGTCTGGTGGAGCCCGGCGCACCGGCCGCCCCTGCGCTGGTGGGGCGGCGGGGCGCGCACGTTCGGACCGGCCGAGGGCCTGCCCGCCGGGACCGAGGCGCGCGCCTGGGCCGAGGACGGGCGCCATGTCTGGATGGCAACCGCCGACGGGCTGTACCGGTACGCGGACGGCCGCTTCGTCGCCCACGCCCTGCGCGGCCTCGGCGGCGCGTCCATCACGGGTTTGCAGGTCGACGCCGCCGGCACGATCTGGGTCGGCACCAGCGCCGGCCTTCGTGCCCTGCATGGCGCTGACCTGCAGCCACCGGCCGTTCCGGGATCGATCTCCGCCCTGCTGAGGGACCGTCGCGGGACTCTCTGGGTGGCGGCGGGTCCGCGCCTCCTGGCCCTGCCCGGCGGCACCAGCCAGGACGCCGGCGCGCCCATCACCGCGCTGGCCGACGACCTTGACGGCAACCTCTGGATCGGCACCGGCGCGGGGCTGGCCCGGCTGCACGGCGGGCAGCTGGCGCGCTTCTCCGCCCGCGACGGCCTGCCCGAAGACGACGTCACCGCGGTCTTCGTCGACCGCGAGGACACCTTGTGGGTCGGCACGCGCCATGGCGGTGTGGCCCAGCTGACCGACCGCACTCTGGCGACCTTGACCCTCCCCGGGCTGAGCGGGGATCTGTTCGATTCGGTGTGCGAGGGGCCCGACGGCGCGCTCTGGTTCGGCACGCGCGGCCGCGGCGCCGTCCGCTACCGGGGCGGTCAGACGACGGTGCTCGGCACCGCCGACGGCCTGCCCAGCGGCGTGGTCCACGCCGTGCTCGCCGATGCGGGCGGTGACGTCTGGCTGGGAACCGAAGGCGGGCTGGTGCGGTACCGCGACGGTCGGGTGACCGATCCGCGAGTCTGGGGTCGCTTCGTCACCGGGTTGTACCAGGATCGCGCCGGCGCGCTGTGGATCCAGGGGAATGGCGAGCTGGGGCGGCTGGCCGACGGCCAGCTCACCCGCTTCGACCCGCACGACGGCTTGCCCGCCGGACAGCTGCGCGCCGTCGCCGAGGATGGGCGCGGGAGGTTGTGGGTCAGCGGGGTGGGCGGGCTGGTGAGGCTGGAGAACGGGCGTTTCGTCGCGCCCGGCCTGACCGAGGGGCGGCCCGGCGGGGACCGCCGCAACCTGGGGGGCGTGCGCGCGATGCTGAGCGCCCGCGACGGGGTGTTCTGGCTGACCACCGTCGGACGCGGGCTCGCGCGGGTCAGCGACGACACCCTGGTCATGTCGCGCACCGGGGGCGCCACCGCCGACATGTTGTACCAGCTGCTGGAGGACGACGCCGGCGACCTGTGGGTGGGGGCCCACAACAAGATCCTGCGTCTGGACCGGGCCAGCCTCGACGCCGTGGCCGCCGGCAGCCGCGCCACCGCCGACAGCGCGGCCTTCCAGACCACCGACCGGCGGACCGGGGTGATCGCGGCGCGCATCCGCCAGCCGTCAGCCTGGAAGGCGCGCGACGGGCGCCTGTGGTTCGTCACCGACCAGGGCCCGGTGGTGATCGATCCCCACCACCTGCGCGGCCGTGCCGCGGCCCCGGTGGTCGAGATCGAATCGATCTCCGTCGACGGCCGCAGCGCCCCGGCCGGGGCGGTGGCCCGTTTCCCCGCCGGGCCCGGGCGCTTGCTGGTCAGCTACGGGGCGGTCAGCCTGCTGGCGCCGCACGACCTCCGCTACCGCCGCCGGCTGGCCGGGGTGGACGCGGGCTGGGTCGACACCGGCTCTGGCAGCGAGGCGGCGTACCCGGGGCTGCGGCCGGGCAGCTACCTGTTCGAGGTGCAGGCGGGCAACCGGGATGGGGTCTGGAGCACGCCGGCCCGCTTCGCCTTCACCCTGGCGCCGCCGTGGCACCGTTCGCCCTGGTTCCTGGCCGCCTCTGGCCTGGCGCTGGCCGCCCTCGCGGTCGCCGCCCACCGCCTGCGACTGGCCCGGGTGCGCGCCGGCTACGTGTTGCTGTTCGCCGAGCGCAACCGGGTGGCGCGCGAGCTGCACGATACGCTCTTTCAGGGAATGACCGCCCTGTCGCTGCAGCTCGGCGGCATGCGGGCGCAGGCCGCCGACGCCCCCGAGGGCTGGCGGCGGGATCTCGATCTGATGCAGGACACGCTCCGCCGCTGTCTCGAGGAGGGCCGCCAGGCGGTGTGGGGCCTGCGCGCCCGCGCCGGCGACTTCGCCGTCTCGGTCGAGCGCATGGTCCGCCGCCGCTGCGCCGAGGCGGGCGTGGCCTGCGCCATCGAGATCGAGGGACCGGTGGGCCCGCTGGCGCCGGCGGTGGAGGACGAGCTGCACCGGATCGTCCAGGAGTCGGTGACCAACGCCCTCCGCCACGCCCGGCCCCAGCTGGTGCGTGTGCGCCTGGCCGGCACCGCGCACAGTCTGGCGCTGATCATCACCGACGACGGCGCTGGCTTCGATCCCGCGGCCGTGGACGCCGCGGACGCCGGACACTTCGGCCTGCGCGGCCTGCGCGAGCGGGCCGAACGCATCGGCGCGACCCTGGAGATCCGCAGCACCCGCGGCCAGGGCACCACCGTGGAGCTACGATTGGAGCGCCGGCGATGAAGATCCGGGTGGCCCTGGCCGACGACCACCCGGTGGTGCGGCTGGGCCTGCGCAGGATGATCGACGCCCAGCCGGACATGGCGGTGGTGGGAGAGGCCGCCGACGGGCCGGCGGCCGAGCGCCTGCTGCTGGAGGTGCAGCCCGACGTCACGCTCATGGACCTGCGCATGCCCGGCGCCGAGGCGCCCGAGGTGATCACGCGCGTGCGGCGGGTCGCGCCCGGGGCGCGGGTCATCGTGCTCACCACCTTCGACGGCGACCAGGACGTCCACCGGGCCGCGCAGGCCGGCGCCTGCGGGTACCTGCTCAAGGACACCTTCACCGAGGGGATCCTGGATGCCATCCGGCACGTTCACGCCGGCGGCCGGCTGTTCGGCCCGCAGGCCAGCGCGCGGCTGGCCGAACGGGCTGGCGAACGCGCCCTCACGCGGCGCGAGCTGTCGGTGCTCGAGCTGCTGGTCCGGGGGCTGACCAACCGGGAGATCCAGGCGTCGCTGTCGCTCGGCGAGGGCACGCTCAAGAACCACCTCAAGCACATCTTCGACAAGCTGGGGGTGAGCAACCGGACCGAGGCCACCCACGCCGCCGTCCGGCGCGGCTACGTGCACCTGCCCTGACGCTCAGGGCGCGTCGGGCCCCACGTCCGCGGGGGTCAACGGCCGGCGCAGGGCGGGCGCCCCCGAGACCTCGATGGCGCCGACGTCCGCGGAGGCGCGCGGGCGCCCGTCGATGTCGTCCATCACGAACGGGAAGCTTCCGACCGCGGCGCCCACCGTGGGGCTACCGGCGGTGGGCACCAGCAGATCGCCCCTGCGCTCGAGCTTGGGGTCCAGGGCGCGAAAGCCGGACGGGGGCGCACCGCTGCCAGAGACGATGTTGCCCTGATAGCTGGCGCCGGGCGAGGCGCCGCCGCTGATCGTGCCAACCACCAGGTTGTTCGCGAAGCTGGTGCCGCTGTCGCCCGACCAGCGCACCGGACCGATCAAGGTGTTGAAGACCACCGTGACGTCGCGGGCGGCGGCGTGGATGTCGTTGACCGGCCCCATCTGCAACGCCTTGCTGGTCTCGACGTAGTTGTTGAACACGAAGTGGCCGGCGTCGTACATGCGGATGCCGCTCCCCGACGGCCCCAGCAGGTAGTTGCCGTAGATGTAGTCCTTGCGGCCGGCGCGGATGTCGACGTCCCCCCGGTTCTGCCGGAACGTGTTGTAGCGAACGGTGGTGTTCGAGCTCTTGATCGAGATGACCTCGCCGCCGCCGTCGACGGAGACGAACAGGTTGTGCTCCACCACCGTCCCGCTCTCGTGGTAGTCGAACATGGCTCCGCAGCAGCCCAGGGTCATGACGTGCCCGGTGGTCAGGTCGTGCAGGTAGTTGTGATCGATGCGGGTGTTGGTCGATAGCCCGGTCGGGTAGACCGCGTTGGCGTTGGGCAACGAACCGCCCCCGATCTCGCAGTGGTCCAGCCGGGTGCCGTCGCTGGTGCCGGTGATCTCGACCCAGGTGCCGCCACCCGCCAGCCGGATCAGCGAACGGGTGAGCCGGGTGTGGGTTGAGTCGCGGATCGACACCCCGCCGCTGTCGAAGGAGAATCCCTCGACGACGACGTGGGCCGCGCCGGTCATGCGCAGCCCGCCCAGGGTCGCCTTCAGCCGGTTGGCCGCGCGCACGACGATCGGGGCGTCGGCGGTCGCCTTGACCCCCACCGTCAGCACCGGGTAGCTGCCGTCGGCGACCACCAGGCAGTCGCCCGGGCGCGCCGCCGAGACCGCGTCCGGCAAGCCGCCGCCGCTCACCGCCACCGTGCGCCGGCAGGGCGGGCGCTCGTCGCTCACCGGCGGCGGAATCGCCACTGCGA
>JBKPRZ010000767.1:0-11853 GCA_046734815.1 Myxococcota bacterium
GGCCAAGGATGCCCCGCGTGCCGGCGACGCTCCTCGCGCGCCCGACGGGGCCGCCGCCGCGGGGTCGGACAGCTTCGACACCACCATGGGCCCGCTCAAGGTCACCTGGATCCAGCACGCCTCGGTGCTGCTCGAGTGGAACAACCAGGTGATCTACGTCGACCCGTCCGAGGGTGACTTCGCCGCCCGCCCCAAGGCCGACCTCATCTTCATCACCCACACCCACGGCGATCACCTCAAGACCGCGAACATCACCACCCTGAAGAAGGACAGCACCGTGGTCATCGGCCCCGCCGCCGCCGCGCCGATGGTGACCGGCCTGGTCACCATGGCCAACGGCGACACCAAGACCATGAACGGTGTCGCGATCACCGCGGTGGCCATGTACAACCTCACCGCCGGCCGGACCAACTTCCACCCCATGGGCACGGGCAACAGCTACCTGCTGAAGATGGGCGGCAAGACGCTGTACTTCTCCGGCGACACCGAATGTGTCCCCGAGATCAAGGCGCTGACCGGCGTCGACGTCGCCTTCCTCTGCATGAACCTGCCCTACACCATGGACGTCCCCGCCGCCGCGGCCTGCGCCAAGGCCTTCGCCCCGAAGATCGTGTACCCGTACCACTACCGCAACATGGACATGTCGCTGTCGGACCTGAACATGTTCCAGTCGATGGTCGGCGCGTCCTCGGAGGTCCGGCTGCGCAAATGGTATCCGTGAGGTCCTGGCCCGGCGCCGCGTGACGTGACCGGACGCGACGCCGGGCCCGCCCCACCCTGGCAGGTGTGGGGCAGCTGTGCTTAGATGCGCGGCCCATGACTGTGCAGACGAGCTCACCGGCGGTGGCGCTGGTCACCGGCGCCAGCCGGGGGCTGGGGCGCGGGATCGCCGAGGTCCTGGCGAAAGACGGGCTGTCGGTGGCGATCCACTACGCCTCGAACCGCACGGCCGCCGAGGAGACGGCCGCCGCCTGCCGGCAGCTGGCCCGCGACCCGCAGCAGCGCTTCCTCACCGTGGGCGGCAATGTCGGCGACGGAGCCGACCGCGCCCGCATCGTGGCCGAGACGCTGGCCGGGCTGGGTCGCATCGACGCGCTGGTGAACAACGCGGGCATCGCGCCGCGGGTGCGCGCCGACATCACCGAGGCCACCGAGGAGAGCTTCGACGAGGTCATCGCCGTCAACCTCAAGGGTCCCTACTTCCTGTCGCAGGCGGTGGTGCGGCACTGGCTGGGCCGCAAGGGCGAGTCGCCGCTGCCCGGCGGATTCAAGCTGATCATCGTCTCGTCGATCTCCGCTTACCTCGCCTCGATCAACCGCGGCGAATATTGCATCTCGAAGGCCGGGCTGGCGATGGTCACCAAGCTGTGGGCCAGCCGGCTGGCCACCGACGGCGTGCAGGTGTTCGAGATCCGCCCCGGCATCATGGCCACCGACATGACCGCGGGGGTGAAGGAGAAATACGACAAGCTGATCGCCGAGGGGCTGGTGCCGCAGAAGCGCTGGGGCACCGGGCAGGACGTGGGCCTGGCGGTCAGCGCCCTGCTGAAGGGCTCGTTCCCGTTTTCCACCGGCGACATCATCAACGTCGACGGCGGCATCCACCTGCAGAGGCTCTGAACATGTTGAAGATCGACGACGCGCTCACCGTCAAGGACCTGGTCCCCGCGCTCAGGCGGCTGTTCGAGCTGAGCGGCCAGAAGATCGAACGGCTGGAGAAACGCTGGGACCCCGCCCAGGGCACGCCGGTGTTCACCGTGCGCGGTCAATACACCACCCGCGGCTGGACCGAGTGGACCCAGGGCTTCCAGTTCGGCTCGGCCATCCTGCAGTTCGACGCCACCGGCGAGACGCGTTTCCTGGAGATCGGGCGCACCGCCACCGTCGAGCGCATGGCCTCGCACCTGACCCACGTCGGGGTGCACGACCACGGCTTCAACAACGTCAGCACCTACGGCAACCTCCTGCGCCTGCAGCGCGAGGGCAAGATCGCCGACAATCCCTGGGAGCGGCGCTTTTACGAGCTGGCGCTGAAGGTGACCGGGGCGGTGCAGGCGGCCCGCTTCACCCGGCTGTCGCCCGAGACGGGCTACATCTATTCGTTCAACGGCCCGCACTCGCTGTTCGCCGACACCGTGCGGTCGCTGCGCGCGCTGGCGGTGTCGCACCAGCTGGGGCACGCGCTGATGGGGGAGGGGGACAAGCCGATCTCGCTGCTGGGGCGCCTGCTCCAGCACGGCGAGGCCACCGCCCGCTTCAACGTCTACTTCGGCAAGGGGCGCGATTCGTACGACCTGCGCGGGCGGGTGGCGCACGAATCGATCTTCAACCTGAACGACGGCGCCTACCGCTGCCCCTCCAGCCAGCAGGGCTACTCGCCCTTCTCCACCTGGACGCGCGGTCTGGCCTGGATCGTGTGCGGCTACCCCGAGCAGCTCGAGTTCCTGTCCACCTTGCCGGCCCAGGCCTTCGCCGGGCTGGGCGACCGCGACCAGGTGCTGGCCCGCTTCCTCGAGACCGCCGAGGCCACCGCCGACTTCTACATCGCCCACACGCCCACCGACGGTGTGCCGTACTGGGATACCGGCGCACCCGGGCTGGCGCGGCTGGGCGACTACCTCGGCCGCGCCGCCGATCCCTACAACCCGCACGAACCGGTCGACAGCTCGGCGGCGGCCATCGCCGCGCAGGGGCTGATCCGGCTGGGCAACCACCTGCAGGCGCGCGGTCAGGCCGACAAGGCCAGGCGTTACCATCAGGCTGGCCTCACCGTCGCGCGCACGCTGTTCGCCGAGCCCTACCTGTCGGCGGACCCGGCTCACGAGGGGTTGCTGCTGCACTCGGTCTACCACCGCCCCAACGGCTGGGACCACATCCCCGAGGGCCGCCAGGTGCCGTCCGGCGAGTCGTCGATGTGGGGCGACTACCACGCCCGCGAGCTGGCCCTGCTGCTCCTGCGCCAGGCTGAGAATCGCCCCTACCTGAAGTTCTTCCTGGACTGATCCGCGCACCCCCGCGTGCCTCTGCGCGCCGCCTCGGGCCGTCCCAATTTTGTGGATTGTCCGGTAATAAAAATTACGATTTATACGTCGGAGATCATCCGGTGCGGCGGAGACGGACCACGGGAGACTGGGGTGTACGCTTCGGGCGGTACATCCTGCTCGAACGGATCGGTTCCGGCGGGATGGCCGAGGTGTTCCGGGCCGTCGCCCACGGAGCCGAGGGCTTCCAGCGCACCTTCGTGCTCAAGCGGATCCGGTCGGACCGGTCGGAATCGTCCAGCTTCGTCGACATGTTCGTCAACGAGGCGCGCATCTCGGCCCTGCTGGATCACGACAACATCGTGCAGACCTACGACTTCGGCGAGGTCGAGGGCTGCTACTTCCTGACCATGGAGTATCTGCGCGGCCGCGATCTCGCCACCATCTTGCGGCAGCTGTACGCGCGCAGCGCGAACCTGGACCCGGTCCTGGTCGCCTTCGTGGCCCTGCAGGTGGCGCGCGGGCTGGCCTACGCCCACGGGCTGGCCTCGCCCAGCGGGGTCCCGCTGAACATCGTCCACCGCGACGTCACCCCGTCGAACATCATGCTGCTGCGGTCGGGTGGCGTGAAGCTGCTCGATTTCGGCATCGCGAAGACCAAGGGCGAGTTCACCCTGGGCGAGAACACCGAGACCGGCGTGTGCAAGGGCAAGCTGCCCTATCTGTCGCCCGAGCAGGTGGAGGGGCAGCCGCTCGACAAGCGCTCGGATCTTTTCACCCTGGGCGTGGTGATGTGGGAAGCGCTGACCGGCAAGCGCCTGTTCCTGGGCCGCACCGACTACGAGACCATGCAGAACGTCCTCGGGCGCGAGGTGCCGGCGCCCTCGACCATGCGGCCCGAGATCCCGCCCGCCCTCGACGCCGTGGTGGCGAAGGCGCTGGCCCGCAACCCCGCCGATCGTTACGCCGACGCGCGCGAGCTGGGCGACGCGCTCGAGGCGGTGGTGCAGGACCTGAACTACCGCAGCGACGCCATCCCCAAGCTGCTCGACGACCTGTTCGGGCACGAGGAGAACAGCATCTCCCTGACGCCGCCGCACCTGCCGGTGCTGGAGTTCCCGCCGGGCGGCAGCTGGCCCTCCAAGCCCGACACCGGCACCCTGACGCTGGGCGAGGGCGCCGAGCGCGGGGCGACCACGGCGGCCGGCGGCACCGTGACGCGCTTTCGCCGCACCCGCCGGCGCTGGGCCATGGTGGCCACCGCCACCTTGCTCAGCGTCCTGGTGCTGGTGCTGTCGGGCCGCTGGGCCCAGAACCGCTCCGAGGCGCGCTCCGCCACCCCGAGCATGCAGCTGGCCGTCAAGCCGCGGCGCTGAGCGCGCCGCGCTGGGGGGCGATCGGCGTCTGTATCCTCCACCCGCGCCGGTCGTACCTCGGCCGCAAGAGGAGGACACGCATGGCGCATTCATCCCGTGTCGGTGTCGCGATCGCGTTCGCCGCGATGGCGTACCTGGCGCTCGGCTGCGATTCCCGCACCCCCCTGTCGACGTCCAGCGCCGCTCCGGGCGCGCTGGGGTCGCCGGGCAACCCCACCGCCGGCGGCACCGGCGCGCCGATGCCCGGCAATCCCGCAGGAATGCCTCCGGGGGCGGGCAACGGAAACGGGAACGGCCGCGGCAACGGCAACGGCAACGGCAACGGCGCCAGCAGCGGGCAGGGCAACGGCGGCCCGCGCGCGTTCTGTCCCTCGCCCTCGCAGTGCACCGACGGCAAGGACAACGACGGCGACGGCAAGGTGGACGCCGACGACCCCGAATGCTCGGGCGCCTGCGACAACGACGAGGGCAGCTTCGCCACCGGCATGCCGGGCGACAACCGCGACGACGAGCACTCGTGCCACCAGGACTGCTTCTTCGACGGCAACTCGGGCAGCGGCGACGACGGGTGCCGCTTCGACCTGCGCTGCGACCCCGCCCGCGCCGGCGCCGCCATCTGCCCCTATTCGCCCAACCGTCCCGGGCTCAAGTGCGACGAGCCGAGCCGCGCATGCGTCAGCCGCTGCCGCCAGGCCACCCCGAACGGCTGTGACTGCTTCGGCTGCTGCGCGGTCCCCGGCCAGGGCTTCTCCGTGCGCCTGACCGGCACCTGCACCGCCGCCGCCATCGGCGATCCCGCCCGCTGCCCGCGCTGCACCCAGGTCAGCTCGTGCATCAACCCCTGCGACCGGTGCGAGGTCTGCTTCGGCCGCCCGCGCCCCGACGCCAGCTGCACCCCCACGCCGGTGCCCCCGCCCGGCGGTTCACCGCCCCCGGGAGGCTCGCCCCCGCCCGGAGGCTCCCCGCCGCCGGGAGGGTCGCCTCCGCCCGGCGCTTGCGACCCCGGACAGGTCACCTGCGGCCCGGGCGGTCAGGTCTCCGCCAACGGCTGCACCGGTGGCACCTTCTGCGTGACCGGCTGCTGCCGCCCGGTGGTGGTCGACTAGCGAGCGTCCGCTCGCGCGCGAGAGCCCGGCCGTCGCCTGCGGGCGGTGGTCGGGCTCAGGGCCGGGCGCGCAGGAGCGCGGCGCACGCCACCACGGGTTGCGGGCAGACGGCTGCGCGGTCGACGATGCGCTCGACCTCGTCGCGGCACGAGCCACAGTCGCCGCCCGCGCCACACAGCTCTTCCAGCCGCTGGGGGGTGTCGGCGCCATTTCTGACCAGCGCCTCCAGGTGACGGTCGGAGATGCCCCGACAGACGCAGACGATCAAAGGGTGGCTCCGGGCTCGTCGATGATTCTGATAACGATTCTCAAGATCGCCTTCTTGGGATAGCAAGGTCCGCCCCGACTGTCAAACCGCCCGCCGCCTGGCGTAATATCGGCGCACCGTGAAAGGCAAACCCGAGGTCATCGACGCCCTCAACGACATCCTCACTGGCGAGCTGACGTCGACCAACCAGTACTTTCTTCACGCCCGCATGTGTGAAAACTGGGGGTACCGCCGGCTGTGGGAGCGCGTGCGCGCCGAATCCATCGACGAGATGAAACACGCCGACAAGCTGATCACCCGCATCCTGTACCTCGAGGGGCTGCCCAACCTGCAACGGCTGGGCAAGATCAACGTCGGCGAGACCGTGCCCGAGCAGCTGAAGCTGGACCTGGAGCTCGAGCGCGGGGCGCTGCTGAAGCTGAACAACGCCATCGAGCTGTGCCGCAGCCTGGGTGACAACGGCTCGCGCGAACTGCTGGAGGAGATCCTGGTCTCCGAGGAAGAGCACGTGAACTGGCTGGAGGCGCAGCTGAACCTGATCGCCCAGCTGGGCGAGCCGCACTACCTGGCGCAGCAGATCCACGGCTGATCCGAAACCGCCGCCGGGAAGCGGCGTAATCCCCGCGGAACGCGACACCGCGCGCAGGGGCGTCCGCAAGACCGCCCGCGGCGTGTATCGCCGGATCAGTATCGTACTATTACTTACTTTTCATTCCACGCCGTCCATGGCGTGTCCGAGGAGTGGTGATGCCGAGTCGTTCGCGCCGGGCCCCCGCCTTCGCTCTGTTCGTCTGTTCCCTGCTGGCTGCCGGCGCCTGCCGGACCGACAGCCACGCCGTGGTGCTGGTCAACGATGCCGCCGTCGGCGACGGACGGGGCGGCGACGCATTCGTGCGCGAGACCGTGCCCCAGCAGTGCGCGAACCCGCCGGTCGACAAGCTGCCCACCGGCGCCGCGTGCGGCTGCTCGGCCGCCTGTCAGTCGGGGTTCTGCGTGGACGGCGTCTGCTGCAACAGCGCCTGCACCGGCACCTGCCAGCGCTGCAACCTGCCCGACCGGCCCGGCTGGTGCGGCCCCGTGCCCGCCGGCCAGCCGCCCGCGGTGCCGGGGCAATGCCAGCAGGACCCCGCCGCCTCCTGCGGCTTCGACGGCACCTGCGACGGCAACGGGGGCTGTCGCAAGTACCCCGACGGCAGCGAGTGCGCGCCCGGGCGCTGCGAGGGCAGCTCGGTGGTGGGCAGCAAGACCTGCCGGGCGGGCGCCTGCGTGGCCGGCGCCAGCACCGTCTGCTCGCCCTACGCCTGCGACGCCAGCCAGGGTCGCTGCTTCTCCCGCTGCACCGACAGCGGCCAGTGCGACGGCCGCGACTGCCGCGACAGCTCCTGCGGCAAGAAACCGCTGGGCGCGATCTGCGGCGCCGGCGGTGAATGCGCCTCCGGCTTCTGCGCCGACGGGGTCTGCTGCAACCTGGCCTGCAGCGGCGCCTGCGTCAGCTGCAACCAGGTCGGGCGGATGGGCCAGTGCAGCCCCTCGGTCGCGGGCGCCGCCGATCCCCACGGCGTCTGCCAGCCGGGGCCGCGCCAGCAGTGTGGGCTCAGCGGCACCTGCAACGGACTGGGCGGCTGCGCCAAGTACGCCGCCGGCACCGAGTGCCGCCCCGGCTCGTGCTCGGCGGGCAGCGAGGTGCCGATGAGCATCTGCGACGGAGCCGGCACCTGCCTGGTGGCCGCGCCCGTGCCCTGCGCGCCCTTCGTCTGCGCGGGCGTGGCCTGCAAGGCCAGCTGCACCAGCAACGCCGACTGCACCGGCGGCAACGTCTGCCAGAACGGGTCCTGCGGCAAGAAACAGAACGGCCAGAGCTGCGCCGCCGGCAGCGAGTGCCTGTCCAGCTTCTGCGTGGACGGCTTCTGCTGCGCCGACGCCTGCAGCGGCACCTGCGTGTATTGCGGCTTTCCCGCCTCGCGCGGCCGCTGCACCAACGTGGCCGCCGGCACGACCGATCCGCGCGGCGGCTGCAAGGACGCCGGCCCCGCCTCCTGCGGCAACAACGGCGCCTGCAACGGCAACCGCGGCTGCCAGAGCTACCCCACCGGGACGCCCTGCCGCGCCGGCAGCTGCGACGCCGCCAGCAACCGCCAGACCCAGGCCGGCACCTGCAACGGCGGGCGCTGCCTGTCGCCGGCCGCCACCTCCTGCAATCCCTTCCGCTGCAACGGCGCAAGCTGCGGCAACACCTGCGGCAGCGACGCCGACTGTGTCGCCCCGGCGGTCTGTCAGAACGGCTCGTGCGGCAAGAAACCGCTGGGCGCGCTGTGCGCGGCCGCGCTCGAGTGCGCCTCCGGCTTCTGCGCCCAGGGCGTCTGCTGCGGCAGCGCCTGCACCGCCAGCTGCTTCTCGTGCAACCAGGCCGGCAGCGCCGGCAGCTGCGCCCCGGTGGCCAGCGGCGCGGCCGACCCCGCCGGCCAGTGCCGGGACCAGGGGCCGCAGAGCTGCGGCACCGACGGCATGTGCGACGGCGGCGGGGCCTGCCGCCGCTACGGTCCCGGGACCATCTGCCGGTCCGCCTCCTGCATCGGCGGCGCGCGCACGCCGGTCTCGACCTGCGACGGGGCCGGCAGCTGCGTGGCGGGCGCCAGCCAGCCCTGCGCGCCCTTCACCTGCAACAGCGCCGGCACGGACTGCTTCTCCTCGTGCACCGACAGCAACCAGTGCCAGCCGCCCAACCAGTGCGACAGCAACGGGCGCTGCGGCACCAAGCCAAGCGGCAGCGCTTGCAGCAGCGGACCCGAGTGCACCTCCGGCTTCTGCGTCGAGGGCGTCTGCTGCGGCTCGGCCTGCGGCCAGCGCTGCAAGAGCTGCGCGGTCCCCGGCTCGCTGGGCAGCTGCGTGGACGTGCCCGCCGGAGGCGCCGACCCGCAGGGCGGCTGCGCCCCCTCGCCCGAGAGCAGCTGCGGCAACGACGGCCGCTGCGACGGCGCCGGGGGTTGCCGCCAGTGGAGCACCACCACCCAGTGCCGGGCGGCCGCCTGCGCGCCGGGGGGCGACGAGCTGGCCCTGGCCGCCTTCTGCAACGGCAGCGGCAGCTGCCCGGACAGCGACCGCCAGCCCTGCCGTCCATTCAAGTGCGACCCGGCCGGGGGCCGGTGCCTGGACCGCTGCTCGACCGACGCCGACTGCTCGATGGGCAGCTGCGGCGGGGGCAGCTGCGGCAAGAAGGCGCTGGGCGCCGCCTGCGGCAACGGCGCCGAGTGTGGCTCGGGCAACTGCGTGGACGGGACCTGCTGCACCAGCGCCAGCTGCGGCACCTGTAAGACCTGTGCCAACGCGCAGGGCGCCTGCGCCAACGTGCCCGACGATGGCACCGACCCGGACAGTTGCACCGACCAGACCGGGACCAACCCCTGCGGCACAACCGGCAGGTGCGACGGCAACGGCGCCTGCAAGCCGCGCGCGCAGGGGGCCAGCTGCGACGGCGTCTGCGTGAACGGGAACACCGCGGTGCAGGCACGCGCGTGCGACGGCAACGGCAGTTGCCGCAATACCCCGGATGCCCCCACCGGCTGCAGCCCGTTTCTGTGCGAGGGCGGCGCCTGCCGCACCAGTTGCGATCCGGTCAGCCAGCAAGGCTGTGCCGGCGACAAGATATGCGCGGCCGGAGTCTGTATCGATCCCAGCCTGCCCGATCCGCCGGCGGTCGATGCCGGTCCCTGATCCGCGGTGCACGATCGCGACCATGATCCCGGGTATGACCGGTCAGGACCGCCTTGGAGCACCGGGCGGTTCGCACGGATTGCCGCTGGCGTGCCGAGCGGGCCACACGCATAATTCGGTCGCGCCCCGACGACGCCGTTTGCTTCATCCACCACGGCGTTCCGATCGGCTGGACGATGCGAACCGCCCTCAGCGCGACAGACATCCTTCTGGTGGATGACAACCAGGGCAACCTGGTCGCCATCCGCGCCGCCCTGGGTGAGCCCGGGGTGGAAGTGGTCTGTGCGCGGTCGGGCGCGCAGGCGCTGGAGCTGGCCCGGCAGCACAGCTTCGCGGTGATGTTGATCGACGTCAACATGCCGGCCATGGACGGCTTCCAGACCGCCCGCCTGATCCGCGAGCAGCCCGGCGCGCGTCACACGCCCATCATCTTCTTGACCGCCTATCCGCGCAGCGATCAGGAGGTGGTGACCGCCTACCAGCTGGGCGCGGTGGATTTCCTGCTCAAGCCGGTCGCGCCGGAGGTATTGCGGGCGAAGGTGGCGGTGTTCGTCGAGCTGGCCCGCCGCACCGCCGAGGTGGCGCAGCAGATGCAGCAGCTGTCCGAGCAGCAGTCGCAGCTGCAGGAGCGGCGCCTGGAGGAGGAGCGGCGGCGCTGGGAGGAGGAGATCCTGCGCGGCCAGCGCGACGAGGCCCGCCGCACCGCCGAGGCGCTGGCCCGCAAGACCGAGGAGCTGGCCGCCTCGATCCAGGAGAAGGAGCGGGTGGAGAGCGAGCTCATCCGATCCAACCGCGCGCTGGCCGCGGCCGACCGGCGCAAGGACGAGTTCCTGGCGGTGCTGGGGCACGAGCTGCGCAACCCGCTGGCGCCGCTGATGGCGGGGCTGCAGATCCTGGACCGGGACCTGGGCAGCTCTTCGCTGGACCTGGCCCGCCTGCGCCGCACCCGGCAGGCGATGGGCCGCCAGCTCTAGCACCTCAGCCGGCTGGTGGATGACCTGCTGGACGTCCAGCGCATCAACTCGGGCAAGATCGAGCTGCGCCGCGAGACGGTGGGGGTGCGCGAGCTGGTCGAGCAGGCGGTCGCCACCGTGCGCCCGGCGCTGGACGAGCGCGAGCACATCTTGACCCTGGACCTGCCGGGCGAGCCGCTGGTCCTGACCGTCGACAGCGTGCGGCTGACCCAGGTGATCGCGAACCTGCTCAGCAACGCCATCCGCTACACCGAGCCGGGCGGCAAGATCGGGCTGCGCGCCTCACGCGAGGGCAACGAGGTGCGGCTGGAGGTGACCGACAACGGCCGCGGCATCCCCGCCGAGGTCCTGCCCCGCATCTTCGGGATGTTCATCCAGGAACAGGAGGGTGGCGGCGGCCTGGGCCTGGGGCTCACCCTGGTGCAGCGGCTGATCGCGCTGCACGGCGGGCGGGTGCAGGCCCAGAGCGACGGCCCCGGCCAGGGAGCCATCTTCACCGCCTGGGTGCCGATCGGCGAGCCGGCCCAGGCCACCGCGCGCGCCGAACCGCCCGCGCCCGCGCAGCAGCCGGCCAGCAACCGCCCGCTGGTGATCGCGCTGGTGGACGACAACCCCGACATCCGCGAGACAATGTCCGACCTGCTGAGCAGCTGGGGTCACCGGGTCGAGGTGGCCGGCGACGGGCTGTCGGGCGTGGAGCTGATCTCGCGCTGCCGGCCCGACCTGGCCATCGTCGACATCGGATTGCCCAAGCTCGACGGCTACGGCGTCGCCACCGAGGTGCGACGCCGGCTGGGCAAGAGCCAGATCCGGCTGGTGGCGGTCAGCGGCTACGGGCAGGAGGCCGACCGGCAGCGCTCGCTGGAAGTCGGTTTCGACGTGCACCTGGTCAAGCCGGTCGACGTCGATTCGATCCTCAACCTGCTGACGCTCCCGAGCCCGGCCTGAGCGCCGTCCGTTGCGAGGGTGGCGTGTTGGCCGTCCTTGTCGTGCCGTCTTGTCGTGCCGTCACCGGCTGCCGTGGAGGCCGCCCTCGATGGTCTTGCGCACCAGGGGCTCTTTCTCCTGCGGCAACCGGCGCTGCAGCGCCTGGCGCGCCTTCTCGTCGTGGATCTGGGCCAGGGTGCCGGCAGCGGCGTTGCGGGTGTGCAGCTCGGGGTGGTCGAGCAGGCGGGCGAGGATCGGAACCGCCTCGGCGCCGAAGGCCACGCCGTACGCCTTGACCGCCGCCCGGCGGGCGGGGTCGGTGGTCTCGCTGGACATCAACGTCCGCTCGAGCACCGCCCGCGACTGCGGCCCGGGAAAGAAGCGCAGGCAGGCCAGGGCGTTGATGCGCACGACCGGCTCGACCGACGGGTCCTGGTAGATGCTGGTCAGGCTGGCGACCAGCGCCGGCGGGCTGCCCAGCGGGATCAGCTCGTCCCTGGTGACGACGTG
>JBKPRZ010000768.1:0-2697 GCA_046734815.1 Myxococcota bacterium
GGCTGACCCCGCGCCGCGCCCGACGCCGGGCGACCAGCCCCCGGGGCTGCCGCCGACGGCCACGCCCGCACCGGGCGCCTGCCCGCCCGCGCCGACCCGCATCTGGGCGCTGACGCCGGAACAATACGTGCGCACGGTCAAGACCTTGCTGCCGGCGGCGGCGATCAACGGCGAGGCCCTCACCGGAACCATCGCCCGGCAGGAGGGCTTCTCGAACGACGCTTCACGCCTGGGCATGACCGAGCCGCACGTGGCCCAGCTGCTCGAGCTGTCGTACCAGCTGGCCAGCGACGCCTCCGCCGACCCGGCCCGGCTGGCGGCCTGCCTGGCCGAGCCCCAGCCCACACCGGCCTGCGTGCGCGACTTCGTCTCGGCCTTCGCCGGGCGCGCGTTCCGGCGCGACCTTGACCCGGCGGAGCTCGACGGGTTCGTCGGCCAGCACGCCCGCACCCTGGCGGCGGGCGACGCGCGCGGGGCGCTCAGGCAGCTGGTGATGGCGGTGTTGACCTCGCCCAGCCTGCTGTTCCGCACCGAGCTGGGGCCGCCGGGCAGCACCCCCGGGACGGTGGTCAACCTGACCAGCTTCGAGAAGGCCGCCGCGCTGTCGTATTTCCTGACCGACGGGCCGCCCGACGCCGAGCTGCTGGCGGCCGCCCGCGCCGGCGCCCTGGAGTCGCGCGATCAGCTGGAGGCACACACCCGCCGGCTGCTGGCCAGCGCGGACCGCGCGCCCGGCTTCGCCCGCTTCACCGGCGAGCTGTTCCAGACCGACGCCGTGCTGGAGGCCGACAAGGACCTGATGGTGTTCGCCGACTGGAAGGCCCCGCTGGACGCCGACCTGGCGGCGGAGTCCGACGCCTTCCTGCGCCAGGTGATCTGGAACGAGGACGGCAAGCTGACCACCCTGCTGACCGCGCCGTTCTCGATGCTGAACGCGCGGCTGGCGGCCTATTACGGCGTCGACCAGAGCCTGCCCGCCACGGGCCTGCAGAAGGTCACCTTCCCCGCCGGGCAGCGGGCGGGCATCTTCACCCTGGGCGCCATGCAAGCCTCGCTGGCCAAGGACAACGACAGCGACGCGGTCGCGCGGGGCCGGTTCCTGCGCGAGACGTTGCTGTGCCAGAAGCTGCCCGAGCCGCCCGCGAACCTGGGGGTGGTGCCACCGCCCCCCGACGGCAAGCGGACCATGCGCGAGCGGCTGGCCCAGCACTCGGCCGACCCGACCTGCGCGGTCTGCCACGCGATGATGGACCCGCTGGGGCTGGCGTTCGAGATCTACGACGGCATCGGTCGCCACCGCCGGGAGGACCTGGGCCGTCCGATCGATGCCACCGGCACCCTCACCGGCGCGGCGCCCGAGGGTGCGCGTTTTTCCGACGGGATCGAGCTGATGAAGCTGCTGGCGGGCTCGCCCGACACCGCCCGCTGCTTCGTCCTCACCACCTTCCGTTACAGCCACGGGCGCGAGCCAGCCGCCGCCGACGCCTGCGCCCTGGATCGCCTGGCCCGCGCCTTCGACCGCAGCGGCGGTCGGATCCTCGACCTGGCGGTCGCCCTGACCACCGACGACAGCTTCGTCCAGCGCCTGAGCCGATGAGGAGCCGTGCCATGAATCTCCAATCCCGTCGCAAGTTCCTGGCCGGCCTGGGTCTGGGCGCCGCCAGCCCGCTGCTGCCCGCCCTGGGCCGCACTCTGATCGGTGAGGCCTTCGGGCAGGAAGGGCCGGCGGGCGCGCGTTACCGGCGCCTGTTCCTGTTCACCGGGTCGAACGGGCTGCTGGAACGTTTCAGCACCTGCCCGGCCCGGGGCGAGCGGGAGTTCGACCTCGGGCCCATCTACCAGCCAGTGGCGGCCTACAAGGACCGGATGACGATCGCCCACCGGTTCTTCATCCCCCACAGCCGGGACCTGCACGGCAGCCAGACCTCCACCCTGACGGTCATGCCTTGCACGAACCCGAGCGCCTCGCACTTCCGCGCGCCGGCCGGTGGCATCTCGCTGGACCGCTACATCGGCAAGAAGATCGGCGCCGGCGACGCCTTCTCGTCGACGGCCGTGGGCCGCGGCATCACCGTGAGCGCCGACGGGGCCAACCAGCCCTTCCCGCTGGTCAGCAGCCCGGCCAAGGCCTTCGCCACCTACTTCGGGGGCGCGACCGCAGGCGGCAGCGGTTTCGTCGGCGACTTCGTGGCCAAGGACCACAGCATCCTGGACCTGCTGCGCGCCGACGCCGGCCGGCTGAACGCCCGCCTGGCCGCGCCCGAGCAGGCCAAGCTGGACCAGTATCTGGAATCGCTGCGCGCGCTCGAGCGCCAGATCAGCACCCGCGGCGCGGTCCAGAACGCGTGCCAGAAGCCGGCCGCGCCGCCGGCGGGCACCTTGCCGCTGAACCAGAGCATCGAGCAACTGGTCGATCTGACGTTCCAGAAGCACCGCTGCGGGCTGACCCACGTCACCTACATCTCGTTCGAGGGGATGGAGGGCCCGCACATCAAGTACGACTGGGTCACCGATCCGCGCAACCATCACGACGACAACCACGCCAGCGATTTCCCGGTGATCCAGCGGATCGAGACCTGGTGGTTCACGATCATCGGCCGCCTGCTGGATCAGCTGGCGAAAGCGCCGGAAGGCAACGGCACCATGCTCGACAGCAGCCTGGTGATGTTCGTCAACACCGGCGGCGGCGTGCACCAC
>JBKPRZ010000769.1:0-4307 GCA_046734815.1 Myxococcota bacterium
CGCCTCGGCGAACGCCTCCGTCGGAAACTCTGTTTCAGCCTCGCCGTCGTTCTCGGTCTGTTCGGGCGACTTCTCGACATCCGCCTCACGCGACTTGTCACCCTTGCTCTTACGCTTGGCCACCCAGCTCCCCCACGGTACGACCTGCTTCCCCCTATCGACCGCATGAGGGCCGATATTGAGGTGGCCGCCGCTGGCGGGCTGCGGCATCGGGCCCGTCCGATAATCCCGCGCGTTTGTCGGGGCTTGCCCGACCGTCAGGACGACCCCAGGTTGTACAACAATCCAGGAAACCGCTTTGCCGGCCCATGCCTGAAACGAACCCGAGCTCCGCTGCCGAGAGATTGGTACTGGTCGTCGACGACGACTGGGACGTGCAAGACGCGCTGGCCGAGACGCTCGAGCACGCCGGGTTCCGGGTCACCTGCGCCACCAACGGGCAGGAGGCGATGGCGTTCCTGGGCCGGCACCCCGCGCCCGACGCCATCCTGCTGGACCTGTTCATGCCCGTCATGAACGGGTGGGAGACCGTCCGCGCCATCGAGAGCAGCGGCGAGCTGAGCCGGATCCCGGTCATCGTCATCACCGCCACCGAACCGCACTGGGGTCACCCCTCGGCGATGCGCGTGCTGCGCAAGCCGATCGACGCCGACAAGCTGGTGCGCGCGGTACGGGACGCGATCGAAGTTCGCCGCAGCCGGGAAGCTCGGCCGCGACCGTCCTAGCTTCTAATCCTCGACGCCCACGCCCAGCCGCCGGGCCAGCTCGGCCAGCGCGTGGCCAGCCCGACGCTCCAGGCGCAGCCCGGCGAAACCATCGGCGCGCGTGAGGCCCAGGTTCACCACCGCGATCGCCATCCCGCGCTCGCGCGCGCGCACCGCGAAGCGATACCCGGAGTAGACCGCCAGCGAAGATCCAACCACGAGCAGGGCTCCCGCTCCGTGCAGCAGCGCGAAGGCCGAGTCCAGCTTGTCGGGCCCCACGTTGCCCCCGAAGAACACCACGTCCGGCTTGAGCACGCCGCCGCAGCCCAGGCAGGCGGGGACGCGGAAGCCGGCCACCTCGGCGTCGGGCAGCTCGGCGTCGCCGTCGGGAGCCTGGGGCGCCACCCGGTCCAGCCAGCCCGGGTTGCCGGCCAGGATGCGCCGGTGCAGATCCGCCCGTGCCTCGTAGTCGCCGCAGCCCAGGCAGATCACGTCCGCCAGCGCCCCGTGCAGCTCGACCACCCGCCGGCTGCCGGCCTGCTGGTGCAGGCGGTCCACGTTCTGGGTGATCACGCCCGCCACCAGACCGGCCCGCTCCAGCGCCGCCAGCGCACGATGAGCAGCGTTGGGCTGCACGCCGGCAAACCGCACCCAGCCCACGGTGGCGCGGGCCCAGTAGCGCTGGCGTACCTCCGGCCGGCGCAGGAAAGCATCGTGCTGGATGGGCCCGCGCGGGTTGGTCGGACGGCCGGCCCCGCGGTAGTCGGGGATCCCCGACTCGGTGCTGCAGCCGGCGCCGGTCAACACCGCCACCCGCCCCGCCGACAGCAGGCCCATCAGGCCTTCCAGGTCCGGGTCCTGCGCCGGCTGGTTGGATGCCGCGCTCGCCACCGCTTCCAGCATGCCAGATGCCGGCGCCCGAGTCGTGGCAGGATGCGCCGCCATGACCAACACGGGATCGAGGTTCGCGTCGAGCGCAGCGGCCGCCGCGGCCCTGCTGCTGTCGCTGGCCGCGCGCGCACAGACGCCGGCGCCCGTCGACAGTGGAGACGCGCACGAGGGACAGGGTCTGATCGCGGATGGGTCGCCCGAGGCCGCCGCCCGCCGCCTGCGCTGGTGGAGCGAGGCCCGCTTCGGGATGTTCATCCACTGGGGCCTGTACGCCCAGGACGGCTGCCAGTACAAGGGTCAGGACGGCAAGACCGAACACATGATGCGCCACCTCCGCATCCCTCTGGCCGAATACGCCCATATCGCCGACGCCTTCAATCCCACCCGCTTCGACGCCGACCAGTGGGTCCGGATCGCGAAGGCCGCCGGGATGAAATACATGGTCATCACCGCCAAGCACCACGATGGCTTCGCCATGTACGGCAGCAAGAGCAGCCCCTACAACATCGTGGACCGCACCCCGTTCCACCGCGATCCCATCCAGGAGCTGGCCCGCGCCTGCCGCAAGCACGGCCTGCGCTTCGGCGTTTATTATTCGCTCGGCCGCGACTGGGAAGACCCCGACGTGCCCACCCGCGGCGCCCAGCGCAGCAACACCTGGGACTATCCGGACGAGAGCAAGAAGGACTTTTCCCGCTACTTCGAACGGAAGGCCAAACCGCAGGTGCGCGAGCTGCTCACCGGCTACGGCCCCCTCGGCGTGATGTGGTTCGACACCCCCGAGCTGATCACCCGCGCCCAGAGCGAGGAGTTGCTGCGCCTGATCCGCGGCCTGCAGCCGGACACCATCGTCAACGCGCGGATCGGCAACCGTCTGGGCGACTATCTGGTGCAGGAGCAGAAGGTCCCCGACAGCGGGGACGTGCAGCCCTGGGAGAGCTGCATGACCCTGAACCGCCACTGGGGCTATCACAAGCTCGACGAGAACTGGAAGACGCCCGAGACCCTGGTCCGCACACTGGTCGACGTGGCCAGCAAGGGCGGCAACTTCCTGCTGAACGTGGGGCCCACCGGCGCAGGCGTGATCCCCGCGCCCTCGGTCGAGCGGCTGGCCCAGGTGGGACGCTGGATGAAGACCAACGCCGAGGCCATCCACGGCACCACCGCCTGTCCGCTGGGCAAGCTGACCTGGGGCCGCTGCACCCGCCGCGGCTCGGGTGCCAGCGCCCGACTGTACCTGCACGTGTTCGACTGGCCGGCCGACGGCCGCCTGCCGCTGCCGGCCATCTCCGGCAAGGTCGAATCGGCGACCCTGCTCGCCGGCGGCAGGAGGCTCAAGATCGATCGGCGCGAGGACGGCCTCTCCGTCTTGGTGCCGCCCCGGGCGCCCGATCCGATCTCGTCGACGATCGTGCTGAAGGTCGCCGGCCCGATCTCGATGAACGGCAGCGGCCGGACGGTCAGCGACTGAAGGTGGCCATCACCTCGGTGACCGAGTCCTTCACGTAGATCTTCCGCACCCAGGGCTTGGACCCGGGCAGCTTCGCCTCCACCCGCACGCTCTCGAACCGGGAGACGGTCACGCTGCGAGGCCCGCGCCCCACACGATCCTTGTTCACCTTGAACACCGCTCCCTCGGGCGACGAGGCCAGCTTCAGCTGGGCGCTCGGCCGGGACAGCCGTGCCGAGACCGATACCGGTGCGCTGGGTCCCGCCTGCAGGTTCACGGTGGCCGACTGGTAGCGCGCGTGGGCGATGGTCACGCTGGCCGGTCCACAGGGCACGGCCGCGCGGGCGATGGGCGTGCGCCCCAGGGTGAGCTCACCCAAAGTCACGGTGGCCCCGCGCGGTTTCGAGTCGATCCGCGCCTGGCACTTGCGCGGCCGATTCGAGTCGGCCTTCGGCGCGGGCGGAGGCGGCGGTTCGGCCGGCTTCTCGCGGGCCACCGGGGCGGGAGCGGGCGGCGTCGGCGGCGGCAGGGGCTCGGCCTCGGGCTTCGGTTCGGACGGCGCCGCCTTCGCGACCGGAGCCGGCGCCGGCGCAGGAGCGGGCGGGGCGGGCGCGGGCGTCGGCGTCTGATCGGCGGCCACCGCCTCGACCGGAGGCGCCGGCTGGCCCGGACGGTTGACCCGCATCCAGATCACGAACGCGATCAGCAGCGCCGCCGCTGTCGCCAGGACGATGGGCGCGGCCCGGCGCAGGCGGCTGGGCTGCAGCTCCGACAGCGCGTCGGGGTCCTCTTCGAACGCCGGCAGCCCGGGCATGGGCGGCATGGGCAAGGGCGGCCGCTCGTTCGGCGCGTGCATGAAGGGCGGAGGCCGGGCGGCCGCCAGGTCCGACTCGGTGGCCATGCGCCCCAGGGCCTCGGCCTTCAGGTCCTGCCGGGTGTGCTCGCCATCGTCGCCCATCGGCTCGGAGGCGCTGAGCGTCGCCTCGTTGAAGCCGTCGTTGTGGGAGGGATGAAAATCCGGCCGGGGCGGCGGCTCGGGGCTGAGCTCGGCGAACCGGGGCTCGTGGGCGGGCTCCGGCGCCGACGGGGCGGGGTAGTGGGGGCGCGGCTCGGGCGCGCTGGGCACGGGCACCGCCATCTGCGCCGACGGACGCGCCGTCGGGATCATCGAGGCGCGCGAGGGCGCGGGGCGGGTGGCCGCCGATGGCGGCGCCGAAGCGGGCGGCGCGGGGGCCGGCGCCGCCACGCCGGCGGCCACGGCC
>JBKPRZ010000770.1:0-8525 GCA_046734815.1 Myxococcota bacterium
CCGAAGAAGTAGAGACAGCGGTCCCGGCCCAGCGATCGCCCGGCATGACCGCGCACGCGGGTCCCGTGGCGGGCGGAGTTGCGTGTTGATCGGGGGCGTCTGCCCGGTGGGCGGGTGGCGCACCAGACCCCGATCACAGCGAGGCCCGTCTCATGCTGAACCACGCTCTCCGTCCGCCCCGTGTGCCCCTGTCCCTGCTCGCGCTGGCTCTGACCGGCGCTGGCTGCGCGCCGCCCTCCGCCGCGGCCGATGATCCCGACGCGCCGGACGTTCTCCTGCAGAAGACCGCAGCGGCGGTCAATCCCGCTGTGCTGTGGCTGGTGGACGAGAACGACCAGGGCACCGACCAGGCCTACGTGGGCATGACGGTGGACGTGAAGGGCCGTTTTCCGGCGAGCTTCCGGCTGCATCTGTGCGATCCCCCGCCGCCGGAGGCCTTCTTGCAGGAGGAGAATCTTGTCGAGCGGGTGGGCAACTCCGGTCTGCAGATGGCCACCGGTCGGGTGATCGCCGTGCGCGAGGGTCAGCTGTCCGATGTCCCCCGCACGGTGCCGGCGGACCAGGCTGCGGACACGGACTTCGTGCGCGGTGAAGAATCACGCTGGGACCTCGTGTACCTCAGCCAGGACGTCCCCCCCGGACCGATCGCCGACGAGCTGTTCGGCGGCGCCGCCCTGCCGGCGGGGTACCACCTGCTGTCCAGTGACGACGGGTCAGAGCCCCCGCGGGGTCTGCGCACCCGGCTGCACATCTCCCTCCGGCCCGAACCGTAGGCGGACGGCGCGACTGCGCCCAGGCCCGGGGCAGGCCCGAGCTGGGGTGGGTACCGGTCCGGGTGGTCGTGCAATCCGCGGCGCGGGCGTGGCCGCCGGCGTGACGGGAGCGCACGTTAGGGGCCATGAAATCGCTCCACAAAGTGCGCGTGGCCGTGCTGGCGGTCGATGGGTTCGAGCAGGTCGAGGTCACGTTGCCGATGGCGGCGCTGCGACGGGCGGGCGCCGACGTTCGCATCATCTCGCTCCGGCCGGGTCGCATCCGGGGCATGAACTTCGTGTCGCCCGGGCGCAAGCTGGCGGTCGACGACATCGTGGACAACGTCCGGGTCGAGGACTACGGGGCTCTGCTCCTGCCCGGCGGCTTCGTGAACCCGGATCTGCTGCGCCAGAGCGAGAAGGCGCGCGCGCTGGTGCGGGCCTTCGACGAGGCGGGGCGGCCCATCGCCGTCATCTGCCACGGGCCCGAGGTGCTGATCTCGGCCGGGCTGGTGCGCGGCCGCAAGCTGACCTCCTGGCCCGGCATCCGCGACGACGTCCGCAACGCCGGCGGCGAGTGGGTGGACGAGGCGGTGGTGCACGACCGCAACTGGGTCTCGAGCCGCAGCCCGCTGGACCTGCACGGGTTCATCCCGGCGATGATCGAGCGCTTCGCCCAGGCGCCGCGCCTGGAGAGCCGCCTGCGCCGCCGCTGGCGGCCGGCCGCCTGGCTGTCGCGTGGTCTGACCCTGGGCTCGATCCCGCTGCTGCTCGCCATGCGCGGTGGTGGGCGGCGCAAGCGGCGGGCCCGGGGGCCAGCGCGCTGGCTGCTACCCGCGGCCCTGGCGCTCGCGGGCAGCAGCTGGCTGGGCCGGCGGTTGATGGAGCGCCGGCCCCGGCTGGGGTCGCTGGTGAGCAAGGGCTACCGCCAGGCCGACCTGACCCGCGGCCTCGCCTCGAACGCGCAGTTCGGATCGGCGCACGCCGCCCAGCCCTAGTCACGGCGCGCGCCGTCGCCGTCGGGTATCATGTCCGGATGTCGGATCCGGATGCCTCGTTGAAGGACAACCCGCTGCTCGGTCACGAGGAGCTCCCCCGGTTCGAGCAGATCCGGACCGAACACGTCGCCCCGGCGGTGCGCGCGCAGGTGGCGGCGCAGGAGAGCGCGCGCGAGGCGCTGGAACGACAGCACCAGCCCACCTGGGACGGGCTGGCCGGCCCGCTGGCCCAGCTGGCCGAGCCGCTGGGCTACGGCTGGGGCGTGGTCCAGCACCTGCTGGCGGTGAAGAACAGCCCCGAGCTGCGCGAGGCGGAGGAGGAGCTGCAACCCGAGGTGGTGGCGGCCAGCCTGCGCCTGGGACAGAGCCGGCCCTTTTACGACGGGTTCGTGAAGATGCGCGGCTCGGCGGACTTCACGGCGCTTCCCCCGGCGCGCCGGCGCATCGTCGAGGCCAACATCGAGCAGGCCGAGCTGGCCGGTGTGGCCCTGGAGGGCGCGGCCAGGGACCGGTTCGTGGCGGTGGAGACCCAGCTGGCCCAGATCGCCACCAGCTTCTCGAATCACCTGCTGGACGCCACCAAGGCGTTCTCGCTGATCCTGCGCACGCCGCAGGAGGCGGACGGGCTGCCGCCCAGCCTGCGGGCCGCGGCGGCGCAATCGGCCCGCGGCCACGCCGGCGACGATGCGCAGCTGGCGGCGGCCACCCCCGAGCACGGGCCCTGGCGCATCACCCTGGAGGCCCCGCTTTACGTGCCCTTCATGGAGCACAGCCGGCGCCGGGACCTGCGCGAAAAGCTGTACCGGGCCTTCATCACCCGCGCGTCTTCCGGCGAGGTCGACAACCAGCCGCTGATCCTCGAGACCTTGCGCCTGCGGCGCGAGAAGGCCGCGCTGCTGGGGCTGGGCTCGTACGCCGAGCTCAGCCTGCGCCGGAAGATGGCGCGCTCGGTGCCGGCGGTCGAGGCGCTGCTGGGCGAGCTGCGACAGGCCAGCCGGCGCCACGCGGTCCGCGAGCACGAGGAGCTGCGCGCGTTCGCGCGGGTCCGGTCGGGCGACCCCGCCCTGGAGCTGGCCCTGTGGGACGTGCCGTTCTGGGCCGAGCGGCTGCGCGAGGACCGGTACGCATTCAGCGAGGAGGAGCTGCGGCCGTATTTTCCCCTGCCGGGCGTGCTGGAGGGGCTGTTCGAGCTGGCCCGCCGGCTGTTCGGGGTGGTGATCCGCCCGGCCGACGGCGAGGCGCAGGTCTGGCATCCGGATGTGCGCTTCTTCCGGGTGGCCGACGAGGACGGCAGCCCGCGAGCGGCCTTCTTCCTGGATCCGTACAGCCGGCCCGCGGACAAGCGCGGCGGGGCCTGGATGGGAACCTGCCTGGATCGCAAGCGCCGGCCCGACGGCAACGTCCGGCGGCCGGTGGCGTACATGGTGTGTAACCAGGCGCCGCCCGTCGATGGTCAGCCCTCGCTGATGACCTTCCGCGAGGTCGAGACCCTGTTTCACGAGTTCGGACACGCCCTGCAACACATGTTGACCGACGTCGACGAACCGGAGGCGGCCGGCATCAACAACGTCGAGTGGGACGCGGTCGAGCTGCCCAGTCAATTCATGGAGAACTGGTGCTACCACCGGCCCACCTTGCTGTCCTTCGCCCGCCACCACCGGACCGGCGCGCCGCTGCCAGCGGACCTGTTCGACAAGATCGCGGCCGCTCGCACCTACCGGGCCGGCTCGCAGTTCCTGCGGCAGCTGCACTTTGCCACCCTGGACCTCGAGCTGCACGCGCGCTTCGATCCGGATCGCGATCAGCTGGAGGCGGTCCGCGCCCGGGTCGCCGCCGAGAACACCGTGCTGCCGCCGCTGCCGGAGGACCGGTTCCTGTGCGGCTTCTCGCACATCTTCGCCGGCGGATACGCGGCCGGCTATTACAGCTACAAGTGGGCCGAGGTGCTGTCGGCCGATGCCTTCGCCGCCTTCGAGGAGGCGGGCCTGGACGACGCGGCGGCGCTGGCGGCGACGGGGCGGCGGTTCCGCCAGACCGTGCTGGCCTCCGGTGGAAGCCGCCACCCCGCCGAGGTGTTCGCCGCCTTCCGCGGGCGCCCGGCCCGCACCGAGGCGCTCCTGCGCCACGCCGGCCTGGCCTCGGGCTGAGCCGCGACCGTCAGAAGCGGAAGGTCACCGTCGCGGCGGCGGCGGTGTCCAGGGGAACCAGGAACGCGCCGTCCCGGGCGATGGGCGTGACGGCGCGGCCGTCCACCTGGACGACCGCCGGCGTGGCGCTGGCCCGGAAGCGCAGGCCGTCGCTGGCCTGGCCGGCGGCGAGCTCGACGGTCAGCTCCGCGTCGGTCGAGCGGTGGTCCAGGATGCGGCGGTCGCTCCCGATGACGGACAGGTCGCCCGGGGCCTCCAGCACCCGCGCCTCGACGGCGGTGGCGCCAGAGCCATGGTCGAGCCCCCCGCAGGTCTCGCCGCCGTCGGGCGCGTAGCGGTCCGCGCCGATCACCACGTGACGGACGGGCGGGACCAGGCAGAAGCGGGTGGCCAGCCCGGGGTGGGCCAGCTGCACCCGCAAGCTGCCGTCGGCGGTGCGGATCGCGGCCGGCGCCTTCGACAGATAGGTCAGCCGCGGCCGCACCGCCGCGGCCGCGTCGCCGGTGGTGACCTTCACCGTCACCAGCGGCGCGGACGCCGGCGGCAGGATCACGGTGTCGGCGCTGAAGGCGGGGTGGGCCAGGCCGTCCAGCTCGACGTCCACCACGGCGGCCCCCGGCCGATCGATCCGCAGCCCCATGCCGGCCAGCTGCGCCCGCTGGTCGGGCGCGATCCGCGACAGGTCCAGGGCGATGGTCAGGACGTCGCCGCCGTCGCTGGCCTCGGCGGTGAACCGGCTGCGCTGGGCGATGATCAGCTTTTCCGCCGCCTCGACGATCGAGGGGGCGTAGATCCGTTCGCTGGCAAAGTGGTCCTCGATGGCGTCGTAGAACGCGTCGAAGGGCCCGGCCCCGGGGTCGTGGTCCGGCGGGTTCCCGGCGATGGCGTAGTCGTGCCACATCTGGTTGTAGACCGCGCCGCGCCCGATCCGGCGCTGGAAGTAGCCCAGGATCTTGCGTTGCAGGTCGGTCGCCTGGCCCACGCTGAAGTGGAACGACGGATCGTAGAACCACTGGAAATCCGGCACCGGCGTGTTGCCGAACAGGGGCACCGCGCTGCCCGAGGGCCGGTCGAATCCGGAGACCCCGGTGGTGTAGGGCACCGACAGCTCGTAGCCGTGGGTGAAGTAAGCCCGGACATGGTCGAGAAAGCGCGGGTAGTCGTGCCAGGCGATGGTCTCGCCGGGGTTGATGAACACGTCGACCGCGGGCCGGAACGAGGGGCTGGCGAAGTGATCGCGGATGGTCTGCAACGAGCCGCGCACCTCGGTGTCCCACCCGGCGTCGTCCAGGTTCGCGCTCATGTCGTCGTTGTGGGTGTGCGAGTGCGAGCCGACCGCGCCGCCCAGGTCCTCCAGCTCCTTCATCCGCGCCGGCGAGAATCCCTGCCAGCCGGCGCTGGCGGCGAACGCGCTGACGATCCCGTAAGCGGTGGCCACGCCGGTGCGCCGGCCCAGCGCCAGCAAGCGATCCAGCGTCTTGTCGGTGCTGTCCGGATCGTCGCTGACGTCGCCGTCCAGCCGCACGATCGCGGTCAGCGGGGCGTGGGAGGCCTGCAGGCCCACCACCGGTGCGCCGCCGCCCAGCAGCCAGCCGGTGGCATCGATCAGGCGGGGGAGCAGCAGGTTGTCGAAGAACCCGGCCGGTGGGTCATTGCGAAACGGGCTGGCGGCCCCGGAATCCTGGCCGTAACCGGAGATCGCCAGCACCCGGCCCGCGGCCGGCTGGGTGACGACCGCGTACGGGTGCCGCTCGCCGCCGCCGCCCGCCAGCTGCAGCAAGGTGTGCGCGCCGGGGCGGGCGCCGCCCGCGATGCCCAGCAGGTCGGTGCCTTCGGCCAGCCCCTGGGTGAGGGTGGTGTCCGGCGCCCAGCCCGGTCGCGTCGACAGCGGATGGGTTCCCGCGGCGGTGCGGACGGAAAAGCCCGCCACGTCTTCCCAGCCGCGGTACTCGATCTGGAGGACCGCCTGGCTGTGGGCCGAGCCGCGGAAGGTGACCTCGTTCCCTGGCCCCGGCCGGTAGATCCCCAGCGGCCCGTCGAGCAGCACGGTTCCGCCCTGGGCCAGGTGATCGGCCAGTCGGCCGGCCAGCGCCCCCAGGCTGCCGTCCGACAGCACCGAGCACTGGCTGAGCCACAGGCTGGAAAACGCGTCCAGCGGCAGCGCCAGCAGCTGGTCCAGGGTCACGGTCTCGTAGGGCGCGCCCACCAGACCGGCCAGGCCCACCAGCGCCTGGCTGCTCATCTGCACCACCCGCGGCGAGGCGTCGTAGCTCTCGCGGCACAGGACCACACCCACCGCCGGTCCGTAGGCGCTCAGCGCCTGGCCTCGTTCGGTGCCGATCGCCTCGCCATCAGGGCCGCGACACCCGGCCAGCGCCACCAGCGCCAGCAGAGAACAACGAAGCCCGGGTCTGTTCGCCATGAAGCCTCCGCTTTTCGCGCTGAGCCGACGGGGGCGCCCATCATCGGCCCGAACGCGCCGGCGGTCAAAGGTCGAGCGCCAGCCCCACCAGCTCGGCCCGCGTCGAGACACCCAGCTTGCGAAACAGGGACGCCAGCTGATTGCGAACCGTGTTCGGCGAGGTGCCCAGGACCGAGGCTATCTCGGCGTTCTGCAGCCCGCGGGACAGATACCCGACGATCTCCGATTCCCGGGGCGTCAGCGGCGCAGCGGGCAGCGACATCCGCCAGGGCCCGTAGCTCAGCGCCAGCGCCGGGACCAGGCGGTGCAACCCCTCGAGATCGCGCGCGGTGAAGTGGCTGTGCCCGTGACGGGTGAAGTTGACGATCTCTCGGATCTTGCCGCGCTGGCGCAGAAAAAACCCGATCATGCTCGAGATGCCGAACGGGCGCGCGTACTGGACGTAAAAAGGCAAGCGGTCCCGCTGGCGCGCGGTGTACGTCTCGGTGTCCAGCAGCACGTCGCCCGCCAGACGGGAGGCCACCTCGAAGGCGGACAGCTCGCGCAGGTAGCTGCCCCCGCGGCGCTCGAAGCGACGGACGCGCGCCTGCTCCTTGTTGACGGCGGCCAGGTTGCGTCCGTCGATCGAGAAGACGCAGCCGGCGTCGAAGCCGAGCAGGCGCTGGAAGACCGTGAACACCTCGCCGCTCAGGTGTTCGCGGGACGTCGCCTGCGCGCCGCACTCGACGATGTGAAGGGCGGCGCGCTCGATCTCCGAGATTCGAGCCGACATCTCAGCCCCAGAACGTGTGGCCGGCTCATTCTTCCCGAGCGATCGGGCGCGCCGCGGCCGGCTATCCGATCTCGCCGCCCTCCACCGGCACGATCCGGGTGACCGAGACGAACACCGTGTAGTTGGCCCGGCTGAGGTGGCTGTCGTCCTGGAAGGTGAGGGGGATGATGCCGTTGCCGTGCCCGAGGTTCGTCTCCGCGATCCGGGTGGCCAGCTCGTTGTTCAGCACCAGCACGGTCGGCGAGAAGACGAACTCGTCGCCCTGCTTGACCATGCCGATGGGGTGGCTGCCCACCGGACGGAACAGCTTGCTGGCCTGGGTGGAGATGACGGGCAGAGCCGACGCGGCGGCATCGGCGCCGGCGACCAGGGCCGGATTCCCGGTGAAGGCCCCCGCCAGCTGCAGCAGCGCCGGCCCGGAGTCGAGAAGGGCCTTGGTGAACTCCTGCAGGAAGTTCGTGGCCCGGTCCTCCTCGACCAGCGACACGATCACGGCCATCCCCGCGTCGCCCGGAGGCAGCTGGCCGTTGAACAGCAGCACAGGGACGCGATCGGGGCTGGCGTTGAGCTGACGTCGGATCTGCTCGGGCGAGGCATCGGGGAAGGCGTCGCCGGTGGTCAACCCGCCGAACCGCGAGGCGCTGCCGGCCTGCACGCGCGTGGGGTCGTTCTTGGCCCGCCCCATCACCTTGGTCCGGTCCTGCGCCTGGATCTGGGCGGTGCCGGTCGAGTCGGCCAGGGTGACCGAGTGGAACACGGAGATCTCGTCTCCGGCGCCATCGGTGCCGATGAGGTGGTCGTTGGACCGGTGGTTGACCCGGAAGCCGAGCACGACGACCGAGAAGCGGGGCTCCGCCTCGGCCGCCCGCGGCGCGCGCCGGGGCGCCAGGGTATGCCCGGCCATCGCGTCTCGCCAGGAGGTCCGGGCGAAGAACCGCCGGCGCAGCTCATCGTAGTCCACGTTCGCGGGCGTTGGCGCGGGCGGCGGCGAGACCTGCGCGAGAGGGGATCCGTGTGCATCGCTGTTCATGTTCGTTCTCCTTTTCAGCAGCCGTTCGTGGCTGCTTGCTGGGAGAAACGCGGCCGGCCCCGCGACGATCCTGGTACGGATGTACCATCCCGGCCGCGGGTCAGAGTGACTGGAGGAAGGAGCGGGCGCGGCGCAGCTGGGCGATGGTGCCGATCCGATCGACCGCGCCGTCGGGGGTGCGCAAGGTGGGGAGGTCGTCGGCCAGCGCGATCAGCAGGGCGAGCTGCCGCTGATCGAGCGCGCCCTCGAGGACGTCCAGCCGTCCTGCCAGCGAGGCGGGCCGGTCCTGCTTCAGGGCAGCCCGCGCGTCGGTGGCCAGGCGCTCGAGCTGCGCGCGCTCGCGCGGCGTCGCGGGCTGGCGGGCGAGACGCGTCGCCAGCCGCTCGATCGCGACGGTGGCGGGC
>JBKPRZ010000771.1:0-22089 GCA_046734815.1 Myxococcota bacterium
GCGCGCGCTGGACCCGCTCCTCGACCGGCCACGGGTGCAGGTCGTGCAGCAGCAGGAGGCTGGTCAGCAACTCGTCGGCGGCCAGCCGATCGGCCAGGGTCTCGTCCAGGCGGCCCAGGTCGCGCAGGTGCGACAGCAGACCTGCCAGACCGGCGCCGTACAGCCGGACCAGTCGCTGCACCAGCTCGTTCACGCGCTGCCAGACCGGGCCGGCGGTCAGCCCATGCAGGTCCTCGATCAGGTGATCGATGCGTTCGGCCTCGCGGGCCAGGGCCTCGTCTTCGGGCGGGGGCGGTTGCGCACCTGCGCTGCTCATCGGGCCTCCGCCGGGGTGCCTTCGTCCGGGCGTGACCGGCTATCCAGGCCGGCGCGAAGCCACGCGCACCAGGCGTCCATGCCCTGCCCGCGCAGGGCCGACAGCTGGAAGATGCGCAAGGCCGGGTTCACCCGCAGCGCCCAGCCCACGCAGCGGCCGAGATCGAAGTCCAGATAGGGCAGGAGATCGATCTTGGTCAGCACCAGGACCGAGGCGGCGCGGAAGGCGTGCGGGTACTTGAGCGGCTTGTCTTCACCCTCGGTCACCGACAGCAAGAGCAGCTTGGCGCTCTCGCCCAGATCGAACAGCGACGGGCACACCAGGTTGCCCACGTTCTCGAGGAACAGCAGCGCGCCGGCGGGCGGATCCAGCCGGCCGAGAGCATCGCCCACCATGGCGGCGTCGAGGTGGCAGCCGGTGCCGGTGTTGATCTGCAGCGCCTCGGCCCCGGCGGCCCGGATGCGATCGGCGTCGCGGGCGGTGTCCTGGTCTCCCTCCAGCACGGACACGCGGACGGCGGGTGACATCCGGGCGATGGTCCGCTCGAGCAAGGTGGTCTTGCCCGCGCCGGGGCTGCTCATGACGTTGTAGGTGAGGATGCGGCGCTGCTCGAGCCAGCGGCGGTTGTCGGCGGCGAGAGCGTCGTTCCTGGCCAGCAGGTCCCGTTCCAGCAGCAGGCGCCGGTCCGACGCCTCCGGCTGGTGACGGTGTGCGGGGCCGTCGTGCGGGTGGTGGTGATCGTGCGGGTGGTGGTGATCGTGCGGGTGCTGGTGATCGTGCGGCTGGTGGCCGCGTTCGTGCTGGTGATGCTCGTGATGGTCGTCGTGCTGGTGGGGCCCGCCACAGCCGCAGGTGGCGCACATCAGGCCAGCTCCAGATGGCGGAGACGCAGCTCCTGACCCGCGATCACGCGCAGACCGGCTGCTCCGCACGCGCAGATCGCCGCCAGGCTGTCGATGGGCAGCTCCCGCATGCAGCTGTCGCAGCGGGCCCGTCCCGGAATCTCGGTGATCTCCAGGCGAGCGTCCTCCAGCGTGGTGCCGCGCGCGCACAGATCGAAGCAGAAGCGCACCGCCGCCGGCACCACGCCCGACAGAGCGCCGATCTCGAGCCGCACGGCTCGCACCCGCGCGCCGTCGGCCGCTTCCGAGCCGGCCGACACCAGGCTCTCCACGATTGCCAGCTCGTGCATGCACACGAAAGTCGGACGATCGACCGACGCTGACAATCGGGGGATCGCCGATTGGACATCGATTGCGCAATTACCCCTATGGGCGCTCTGTTCTCCGGGCTGCACTCTCAGCGGCGTGGCGGCCGCGGACTGCTCGACGTATGTCCGGCCAACGCCTGAACCAGGCCAGCGGCGGACGATCCGTGTGCGTGGTTGTGTTCAAGGCGTCGGCTTCCGGCCCGCGATCTGCAAACTCGCCGCGCGCTTGGGCGTGGCCGGTTTCGTCCGTAACGACGGCGAGGGCGTCTGGATCGAGGTGGAAGGCGGTGTCGCGGCCGTGCAGGGATTCCTGGCCGCGCTGCCGGCCGCGGTTCCCGCGCCGGCCCGGATCGAATCACTCGAGACCGGACCGGCGCAGCGTCTGGGCGAGACGCTGTTCCGGATCGAGCCCAGTCAGGCACCGGGCAGCGTCGGCGCCCGCATCCCACCCGACCTGGGTCCCTGCGCCGCCTGCGTGCGCGAGCTCGAGGACCCCACTGACCGACGGTTCCGGTATCCGTTCATCAACTGCACCGCCTGCGGCCCTCGCTTCTCCATCGTGCGGCAGCTGCCCTACGACCGAGCGCGGACCACCATGGTGGCCTTCGAGCTGTGCCCCCGCTGCCGCCGTGAATACGACGATCCCGCCGACCGCCGCTTTCACGCCGAGCCGAACGCCTGCCCGACCTGCGGTCCCCGTCTGTCGCTGATCGTGCCGGGTCAGGCCCCCCTTCGCGGATCGGCGGCCCTCGCCGGCGCGATCGCCCTCATCCGCACCGGACAGATCGTGGCGGTCAAGGGCGCGGGCGGGTTCGTGCTGGCCGCGGACGCCGCACCGGGGAGCGCGGTGCCCGAGCTGCGCCAGCGCAAGGGTCGGCGGCACAAGCCGTTCGCCGTGCTGGCGCGCGATCTCGCAACCGTGCGCGCGGTGGCGCAGGTCGACGCCGCCTCGGCCGACGCCCTGGTTTCCGCTGCACGGCCGATCGTGCTCTGCCCGCTGACGGCGGGCGCGGTGATCGACCCGCAGGTGGCGCCGGGGCTGGCAGAGGTGGGCTTCTTCCTGCCACCGACCCCGCTGCAGGCGCTGCTGGTGCAGCAGGGGCCCGCGCTGCAGGTCATGACCAGCGGCAACCTCAGCGAGGAGCCGATCGCCCGGGACAATGACGAGGCCCTGGTCCGGCTGGCGTCGCTGGCCGACGCCTTCCTGCTGCACGACCGCGAGATCCACACCCGGGTGGACGACTCGGTGGTCCGGGTGGTGGCCGGGCGCGCGCGCTGCCTGCGACGGGCGCGTGGGTTCGTGCCCGAGCCCCTGCCGCTGCCGCCGGGTGGACCGCCGCTGCTGGCGGTGGGCGGACAGATGAAGGCGACCGTCTGCCTCGGCGATGGCGCCCGGGCCTACCTCTCGCAGCACCTGGGCGACCTGCAGGACCTCGGCAGCTTCCGCTTCTTCCAGGAGGCCATCGACAAGCTGATCGGCTTGGTGGGTTGTCCGCCCGCAGCGGTGGTTCACGACCGCCATCCCGACTATCGGTCCACCCGCTGGGCGCTCGCCTGGGCGGGGGCGCGGGGCCTGCCGCTGTTGGCGGTGCAGCACCACCACGCCCACGTCGCCGCCTGCCTGGCCGAGAACGGGCGCAGCGGCCCCTGCCTGGGCGTGGCCTTCGACGGCACCGGGCTGGGCGACGACGGCCAGATCTGGGGCGGCGAGTTTCTGAACGCGGACCTCTCCGGTTTCCAGCGCCTGGGCCATCTGCAGCCGCTGCCGCTGCCCGGTGGCGAGACCGCGATCCGCCAGCCCTGGAAGCTGGCCGCCGCGGCGCTGTGGGCGGCGGGCGAGCCGCGCGACCTGCTGAACCGCGGACCGGGAGCGGTGCCGTCCCATCAGACCGCCGCCGTGGACGCTGTGCTGAAGAACCCGGGACGCGCGCTTGCCCTGGCGACCTCCGCCGGCCGCTGGTTCGATGCGGTGGCGGCGCTGTGCGGGGTCGGCCGCGAGGTCAGCTACGACGGCCAGGCGCCGGCGCAGCTGGAGGCGATCGCGGCAGCGGGCCCCTGCCAGGCCTACCCCTTCGAGCTGCGTGCCGCCGGCGCCGGGCCGTTCGTTGTCGATCTGCGCGAGACCATCCGCGCGATCGCCGCCGATCTGCGTGCGCAGCGACCGGTGCCAATCATCGCCGCCCGTTTTCACGAGACCCTGGCCCGGGTCATCCACCGCGGCTGTGATCGGGCGCGGGCCGCGGGGGGCCCGTCGCTGGTAGCGCTGGCCGGGGGATGCTTCGCCAACCGGATCCTGACCGAGCGGTCCGCCGTCCTGCTGGAGCAGGACGGCTTCGAGGTGCTGCTGCCGCGCCGGGTACCGCCCGGCGACGGTGGGCTGTCGTTCGGCCAGGCGGCGGTCGCCGCCTTCCGGCTGCGACCAGGAGGTGCGCCATGTGCCTAGCGATACCGGGCCTCATCACCGAACGGTCGGAGCGGGACGGCTTGCCCTACGCCACCGTCCGCTTCGGCGGCGTCGAGCGGCAGGTCTGCCTGGCCTGCCAGCCCGAGGCGATGCCGGGCGACTTCGTGCTGGTGCACGTGGGCATGGCCATCGCGCGGATCGACCGCGCCCAGGCCGAGCAGACCTTCCAGACCCTGGCCGAGCTGGGACAGCTGGACGAGCTGGACGGAGGTGAGCCGTCGTGAAATACCTCGACGAGTACCGCGACCCCGGGCTGGCCACCGCCCTGGCGCGCAAGATCCGCCAGAGCGTGACCCGCCCCTGGGTGCTGATGGAGGTGTGCGGTGGGCAGACCCACGCCATCGTCCGCTACGGCATCGATCGCCTCTTGCCCCCCGAAGTCGAGCTGGTGCACGGCCCCGGCTGTCCGGTCTGCGTGACCTCGCTGGAGACCATCGATCGCGCCCACGCCATCGCCAGCCGCGCCGACGTCATCTTCACCTCGTTCGGCGACATGTTGCGGGTGCCCGGCTCGCGCGGCGACCTGCTGTCGCTCAAGAGCCGCGGGGCCGACGTACGGGTGGTCTACTCCCCGCTGGACGCGCTGACCATCGCCCGCGACAACCCGGGCCGGCGGGTGGTCTTCTTCGGGATCGGCTTCGAGACCACCGCGCCTGCCAACGCCCTGGCGCTGATCCAGGCGCGGCGCCTGGGGCTGGGCAACTTCTCGATGCTTGTGGCGCACGTGCTGGTCCCCCCCGCTATCGCCGCCATCCTGCAGGCGCCGGGTAACAGGGTGCAGGGCCTGCTGGGCCCGGGCCACGTCTGCGCGGTGGCCGGCTTCCGTAGCTACGCGGCGCTGTGCGACCGCTACCGCATTCCCATCGTGGTGACCGGGTTCGAGCCCCTGGATCTGCTGCAGGGGGTGCTCATGACGGTCGAGCAGCTGGAGGCGGGCCGGGCCGAGCTGCAGAACCAGTACCGCCGCACCGTCGGACCGATGGGGAACCCCGCCGCGCGCGCGCTGATCGACGAGGTGTTCGAGGTGGCCGATCGAAAGTGGCGGGGCGTGGGCTCCATCCCCAAGTCGGGCTACCGCATCCGCGCCGAATATCGCGAGCTCGACGCCGAATCGATCTACGAGGTCAGCGAGGTGGCCACCGCCGAATCACCCGACTGCATCAGCGGTCTGGTGCTGCGCGGCCTGCGCAAGCCGGTCGACTGCCCGGCCTTCGGCAAGACCTGCACCCCACGCCACCCGCTGGGCGCGACCATGGTCTCGGCCGAAGGTGCCTGCGCCGCCTACTATCAGCACGGCCGCCACCGCGAGCTCGCGCTGGCGCCGCCGATGACCGGAGGCCCGCCATGAGCCCCACCGGCATCGCCGCCGCGGTGGCGCGCAAGGCCCGCGAGTCGGCCGAGGTGCAACGCGCCTTCTTCGATCGCGCCGCCGCTGACCTGGAGGCCTGCGCGGCGGCGCTGGCCGGCCGGTTCGAGGCGGGCGGCCGGCTGCTGGTGATGGGCAACGGCGGCTCGGCCTGCGACGCCCAGCACCTGGCGGTCGAGTTCCAGCACCCGATCATCGAGAAACGCCGGCCGCTGCCGGCCTTCGCGCTGGGGGGCTCGCCGGCGCTGCTGAGCGCGGTGGGCAACGACGGCGAGTTCGGGAGGGTGCTCGCCGACGAGCTGGAGCTGCTGGCCCGGCCCGGCGACGCGGTCCTGGGCATCTCCACCTCGGGCGCGTCGGCCAACGTCAACCGGGCCCTGCGGCGGGCCCGCGAGCGCGGGCTCGTCACCATCGGCTTCGCCGGCCGCGACGGCGGATCGATGGCCGACCTGTGCGACTTCGCCTTCGTGGTGCCCAGCTGGTCCATCCACCGCATCCAGGAGGCGCACACCACCTTGCTGCACCTGCTGTGGGATGCAGTCCACCTGGCGCTGGGGCAAGACGATGTCCTCTGAAGCGACGGTGTCCGCGCTGTTCGGCGCCTGTCCGCTGCCGTTTGCCGACGGCGAGCGGGTGCTGCTGGCCCACGGCAGCGGCGGCCGGCTGACCGCCGAGCTGATCGAGACCCTGCTGCTGCCCGCCTTCCGCAACCCGGCCCTCGAGCCGCTGGACGACCACGCCTGCCTGCCGCTGCCCGGCGGCCAGCGTCTGGCCTTCACCACCGACTCGTACGTGGTGACGCCGCTGTTCTTCCCCGGCGGCGACATCGGCTCGCTGGCCGTGCACGGCACGGTCAACGATCTGGCCATGGCCGGCGCGCGCCCGCTCGCCCTGTCGCTGGCCTTCATCCTCGAAGAGGGCCTGCCCCTGGCCGAGCTGCGCCGGGTGGTCGAGTCGGTGCGGGCGGCGGCCGCGGCGGTGGGGGTCCCGGTGGTCACCGGCGACACCAAGGTGGTGGGCCCCGGCTGCGCCGACCGCCTGTACATCAACACCTCCGGCGTCGGGCTGATCCCACCCGGATGCACCCTGTCCTCCGTGCGCATCGCGCCCGGCGATGCCGTGCTGGTGTCGGGGACCCTGGGCGATCACGGGGTGGCCATCCTGTCGCAGCGGGAGGGACTGACGCTCGACGGACCGATCGCCAGCGACAGCGCGCCCCTGCACGGGCTGTCGGCCGCGCTGCTGGAGGCCTGCCCCGACACACACGCCCTGCGTGATCCCACCCGGGGCGGGCTGGGCGCCATCCTGACCGAGGTGGCCACCCGCCGGCAGCTGGGGGTGGAGATCGACGAGCTGGCCCTGCCGGTGCGCGACGAGGTGCGGGGCGCCTGCGAGCTTTACGGCCTGGACCCGCTGCTGGTGGCCAACGAGGGCAAGCTGTGCGCCTTCGTTCCCGGCGCGCAGGCCGAGACCGCGCTGGCCGCCCTGCGTGCGCACCCGCTGGGACGCGAGGCGCACATCATCGGGCGGGTCACCGCCGAGAACGCCGGCCTGGTCCTGCTGCGCACGCCCATTGGCGGCCGACGCATCCTCGACCTGCCGGTCACCGAGCTGCTTCCCCGGATCTGTTGAGGGCGACAAAGGAGGGACCACACATGGCCGACCGCAAACCCGCCGTCGAGGAGGTGCACATCCTCTGGATCTCGGAGGGCATGAGCTGCGACGGGGACACCGTCTCGGTGACCGCCGCCTCCCAGCCCAGCATCGAGGATGTGGTGCTGGGGCTGATCCCCGGCTTGCCGAAGGTGCATCTGCACAACAAGGTGCTGGCCTACGCCACCGGCGAAGACTTCCTGATCCCCTTCCGGCGGGCCGCCCGGGGCGAGCTTTCGCCCTTCGTGCTGGTGATCGAGGGATCGATCCCGAACGAGAACATCAACGGCGACGGTTTCTGGAGCGCGTTCGGCAACGACGAGAACGGCGATCCCATCACCCTGCCGACCTGGATCGACGCCCTCGCTCCCCGCGCCTTCGCGGTGGTAGCGGTGGGGACCTGCGCCACCTACGGCGGCATCCACGCCATGGCCGGCAACCCCACCGGGTCGATGGGCCTGGCCGACTACCTGGGCTGGGACTTCCGCTCGACCGCCGGTGTCCCCATCGTCAACATCCCGGGCTGTCCGGTGCAGCCGGACAACTTCATGGAGACGCTGACCTGGCTGCTGCAGCAGGCGGCCGGCTCGGCGCCGATGATCCCGCTGGACGATGGCCTGCGCCCCACCTGGCTGTTCGGCAAGACCGTGCACGAGGGCTGCGACCGCGCCGGCTACTACGAGCAGGCCGACTTTGCGCCCGACTACAACTTCCCCAAGTGCATCGTGAAGATCGGCTGCTGGGGCCCGGTGGTCAACTGCAACGTGCCCAAGCGCGGCTGGATGGGCGGCATCGGCGGCTGTCCCAACGTCGGCGGCGTGTGCATCGGCTGCACGATGCCGGGTTTTCCCGACAAGTTCATGCCCTTCATGGACGAGCCGCCGGGCGCCTCATTCTCGGCCCGCCTGATCCGTCCTTACGGCGCGCTGGTGCGCCGCCTGCGCGCGCTGAGCAACGACACCGCCAACAAGGAACCGATCTGGCATCACGACGGCGCCGCGCTGACCAGCGGCTACAACCCGCGCTGGCCCCGCCTGGAACCGACCACCGCCCTGACCCCCGGGAGGACCTGACCATGGCCACCTACAACGTGATCGAGGAGTCCGGCCGCAAGCTGGTGGAGATGAACTGGGACCCCATCACCCGGATCATTGGCAACCTGGGCATCTACACCAAGATCGATTTTGCCAACCGGGAGGTGGTCGAGTGCAAGAGCACCTCGTCCATGTTCCGGGGTTACAGCGTGTTCATGCGGGGCAAAGATCCGCGCGACGCCCACTTCATCACCAGCCGGATCTGCGGCATCTGCGGCGACAACCACGCCACCTGTTCGGTCTACGCCCAGAACATGGCCTACGGGATCAAGATGCCGATGCTGGCCGAGTGGATCTTCAACCTGGGCGAGGCGGCCGAATACATGTTCGACCACTCGATCTTCCAGGACAACCTGGTGTTCGTCGACTACTGCGAGCAGATGGTCAAGGAGACCAACCCCGGGGTGCTGGACAAGGCCGAGCGCACCGAGGCGCCCAACGCCCGCATCCACGGTCACCGCACCATCGCCGACATCATGCGTTCGTTCAACCCGTTCACGGGCGCGATGTACAAGGAGGCCCTGCAGGTCAGCCGGCTGACCCGCGAGATGTTCTGCCTGATGGAGGGCCGGCACGTGCACCCTTCGACCCTGTACCCGGGCGGCACCGGGACGGTGGCCAGCCCGCAGGTGTTCACCGACTATCTCACCCGGCTGATCCGATTCATCGATTTCGCCAAGCGGCTGGTGCCGCTGAACGACGACGTGTTCGACTTCTTCTACCGCGCGCTGCCGGGATACGAGCAGGTGGGCAACCGGCGCATCCTGCTCGGCTGCTGGGGCGCCTTCCAGGACCCCGAGGTGGTGGATTACCGTTACGAGAACATGACCGACTGGGGGCGGGCCATGTTCGTCACGCCCGGGATCGTCGTGGACGGCAAGCTGATCACCACCGACCTGGTGGAGATCAACCTCGGCATCCGCATCCTGCTGGGAAATTCCTTTTACGACGACTGGCACAGCGAGGAGACCTTCGTGCGCACCGACCCGCTGGGCAACAAGGTCGACCAGCGGCACCCCTGGAACCAGACCACCATCCCGCGCCCGCAGAAGCGCAACCTGCGCGAGGGGCCCTACAGCTGGGTGATGAGCCCGCGCTGGCTCGACGGGCGCACCGGCGACCACCTGGCCCTGGACACCGGCGGAGGCCCGCTGGCCCGGCTGTGGGTGACCGCCCTGGCCAGGCTGGTCGACACCCCCTACGTGAAGTCGACCGGCGAGGGGGTGATCATCAATTTGCCCAAGTCGGCCAGCTTCCCCGAGATGCAGCTGCGCTGGAAGGTCCCGCCCTGGGCCAACACCCTCGAGCGCAACCGGGCGCGGGCCTATTTTCTGGCCTACGCCGCCGCCATGGCCGTCCACTTCGTGGAAAAGGCCATGGAACGGGTGCACGCCGGCGACGTGAAGGTGTTCCAGCAGTTCGATGTGCCGGACGAGGGCATCGGCTGCGGCTTTCACGAGGCGGTCCGGGGCGTGCTGTCGCACCACCTGGTGATCCGCGACGGCAAGATCGCGAACTACCACCCCTATCCGCCGACGCCCTGGAACGCCAGCCCACGCGACCGCTTCGGGACCCCCGGCCCCTACGAAGACGCGGTCCAGAAGCAGCCGATCTTCGAGGAGAACGGTCCCGAGTCCTTCAAGGGCATCGACATCATGCGCACCGTGCGCAGCTTCGATCCCTGCTTGCCCTGCGGGGTGCACGTCTACACCGGCGCGGGCAAGCTGCTCGAGCTGCAACACGTCCCCATGCTGGGGGCAGCAGGAGGTCACCGTGAACCCTGATCTGCAGAGCCGCCAGGACGAGATCGTCCGTCGGGTCCGGGACGCCGAGCCCAACGGGAGCATCGCCAACGTCCGCATCGGCCCCGCCCGCACCGACCCGGCCGCGCCCGCGCACACCCGCGGCGTGCGCGAGGGCAATCGCGTGCGCAAGGCCGAGCGGGTGCGGGGGATGCACGAGCAGGACCCGCTGTTCGCCGTCGCCACCGCCGAGCGCTCGACCGGCATCAACCCCGAGCGGCACAACCCGATCGACCCCGACAGCCCGAACCTCCCGCCGCCCTGACCGGGGCGCGGCCGGCGAAGGTCACCGACGGCGGGCAGGCCGCCCGTCGCTGGAGTACAGTGCCGTCCGTGGCCGCGGGTCGTGATGTCATCATAGTGGGCGCCGGCGCCGCGGGCCTCGCGGCGGCGGCGCGGCTGTCGCGCGCCGGCCAGAGGGTGCTGGTGCTGGAGGCGCGCGACCGCGTGGGCGGCAGGGTCGACACCCGGCGCGAGCCCGGGTGGCCCTGCCCGATCGAGGCCGGCGCGGAGTTCGAGCACGGACTTCCGCCGGTGCTCGAGCGCCTGCGACGGAAGGCGCGGGTGACCGTGCGCTCGCTGGGCCAGCGGCACTGGGAGGGCGAACGTTCGGGCCCTCGCCGCGGCGATCGGGACTGGGAGGGGGCCCAGGAACTGCTGGATCAGATGTACGAGGCCGCGCGCGAGCGGGATCGATCGTTCCTCGCCTTCCTGCGCGACCCACGCTGGCGGCGGCGAGCGCCCGCCGCCGTGTGGACCATGGCCCGCGCCTACGTCGAGGGCTTCAACGCCGCACCAGCCGACGAGGTCAGCATGCTGTCACTGGCCCTGCAGGCCGAGGCCGCGAACCGCGTGCACGCCGATCGCCTGCGGCGCTTCGACGGCGGGTACGATCGCGTGCTGGCACCGCTGGCCCGCGGCCTGGAGGTGCGCCTGGGAACGCAGGTGCGGGCCGTGCGCTGGCGGCGCGGCCACGTCCAGATAGACAGCCTCGGCCCCACCGGCCAGCGGCTGGCGCCCCTGACCGCGCCCCGGGCGCTGATCACCCTGCCGGTGGCGGTCCTGGCGGCCGGAGACGTGGTCTTCTCGCCGGCGCTTCCGGCTCGCAAGCGAGCGGCGATGCGCAAGCTGGGCGTCGGGGCGGTGATCAAGATCGTGCTGCGTTTCCGCGGAGACCCGCTGGCGCGGCTTCCCTTCCGGCCGACATTGGTGCACGCGCCCGGGCGGCCGGTGCCGACCTGGTGGCCGCCCCATCCGCGGCACGGGGTGCTGGTTGGTTGGGCCGCCGGCCCCCGTGCCGACACTCTGGCGAAGCTCGACCAGCCCGAGCGCCTGCGCGAGGCGCTCGACAGCCTGGCCCGGGCACTGGGGGTCACGCGGACGGCGCTGGCGGCGGATCTGGAGGGATTTCGCCTGTTCGACTGGCAGCGCGATCCGCTCGCGCGGGGGGCCTACAGCTACGTGCCCGCGGGCGCGATCGATGCGCCGGCGGCGCTGGCCGCGCCGGTCGACGACACGCTCTACTTTGCCGGGGAGGCGACCAACCTGCTCGACATGGGAACGGTGCACGGCGCCCTCGAGAGCGGCGAGCGCGCCGCCCGCGAGCTGAGCTCCGCGGTCAGTGATCGCTGACCGCGGTGGACTCACCTTCCGTCGTCTGCTCGCCGTCGTGTGCAGCCTCGATCGTCGCCTCCAGGTACAGCATCGCCGACGAGCGCCGCCGGGCGTGGCGCTGGCTGATGGGGAAGGTCCGTCCCGGACGGCTCTCCGCCTGCCGGATCTGCTCCACGTAGGCGGCTGCTTCGGCCGCCCGCAGCGCGTGGGCGCGCGCCTGCCCGAGCGCGGCCTCCATGTCGGCCAGGACCCGGGCCTCGTGTCGCCACAGACGGGAGGGATAGTGCGCGGACGGCTTGCTGATGTCGCCGTCATCGATCTCCGCTTCCAGCTGGTCCCTCCGGCGGTCGGCGGCCTGGTAGACGCCCGCTGCCTTCTGCGCTTCCACCGCGGTCAAGCCGACCGTCTCGGCCGCCCGGGCACGAGCCAGGTGGTCGACCTCCGCCAGCTCGGCGCGCTGGGCGGCCGTGTGATCGGTCGGACCGACCAGCCGGGGGACCCCACGACCGGCGCCGCCTCGCGCGCCGACAGCGCCGGGGGACGGCGCCGTCGTCATGCCGGCACTGGCGCGAACCACCGGGGGCCGCCCGGTGGTACGCGTGCGGACAAGGAGCAGCAGCGCGAACCCCGCCACCGCCGTGGCAAGCAGAGCCACGACGACCACCAGCGGCGACCGTCGAGCGGCGCCGGCGCTGCTGCTCGAGGCCATCGCTTCAGCCCTGCTGCTCATGGTTGCTCCTGCGGCGGGCGGCTTCGAAGGGCGCGGGGTGCGCGCAGCCGCCGCGGCCGACGTTCTCGTTTCGTCGGAGCTCCGTCAACGACAAGCCCCCGGCGCAGGCGGCACATTCCGCGACACCCGCGCCGATGGAGACGTCGTCGGCGTGACTGGTTCTGCCCAAACGCTCCGACGAGGCGCTACCGGTTCCGACAGAAAGAGCGCACCTCGGTCGCGGCGAAGGTGTCGGCGCAGAAAGCGGCGCCGCGGACCTGACGGGTGATCCGCCGGAAGTTGCACGTCCACTCGTCACGCATCAGCAGTGCGTCGGTCAGCTTCACCGGGATGGTCCCGGGGTCGCGCGCCGTCATCCGTAGCTGCCGTTCGGTGGTGGCCAGATCAGAGCCCAGCTCGGCGGCAGCCTGGCGCAGGCCCACCTTCGATTCGTACTGTCCGCGGAGGGTGACGAAAGCATCCCACTCCCGGATGTCCGGGCGAGGCCCGGCATCGACGACCAGTCCATCGACTGTCTGTCGATAGCGGCCGGCATCGGCGGCGAGGATCTGCTGGGCGTCGGACGCGTAGATCTGCCGGATGCGGTCGAGCTCCGCCTGGCTGAAGTTCAGGCGTTGCTGCTGCACGTACCTGCCGATGTCCTCGACCATCCGGGGGTCCTGCAGCCCGCTGAGGCCGTGGCAGGTGTTGCAGGAGCTGGCGGTGCGGACCGCGCCGTCCCTGGCGCGCGGGTCCTGGACGAGCCTGGTCGACGCCTCGTCGATGCGGTTTCCGCTAGCGTCGGCCAGGGCATAGCCCTGCAGTCCGTTGGGCAGCGACCAGATCGCCTCGGTCATCTCGGTGGAGAAGCTGTTCGCGAAAACGTTGTCTCGCTCGCGGGGTCCCAGGGGGCTGCGGCGGACGTCCTCCCCGGACCGGAGGAAGTAGCGCAGCCAGAGGTAGCCACCCTGGCTGGTCGCATGTCGTTCCAACACGAGGTCGAAGTCCCCGGCAGCGCCCCAATGCTGGGCAATACGCTGGACGTTGCCCCGAGCGATGTCCTGGTTGATGTCGACGCCCAGCTGGGTGCGGGCGATGTCGTCCAGGTTGTCTCCCAGATCGAGCAGGTCGTCATACACCGGTGGCTGCAGAGCGGTGGTGACCAACCAGTCCCCGCGCACGAGCGGGCTCTCGGTGCGAAGACGCTGGTAGAGATCCAGGTGAGGCGCGCTGTCCGAGCGCACGCAATAAGGATTGAAGGAGATCAGCCGCTGCCAGTCGCGCTCGCTCCAGCCCAGATCGGCCAGCCGGAAGCGCCAGATCGACCGCTCGGCATCGACCGGGACCGGGTCCACGATGGCCGGACGTCGGGACAGCGAGTTCAAGACGACCTTGAAGACGGCCGCAGCGGCAGCGATCTCGCTGGCCGGTCGTCCGGCGTCGACGAAGTGAGCGAAGCTGACGTAGCGGGTGTCGCTGCGGCTGCCCGCGGCCGGCTGGTCCTGGACCAGCAGATCGAGGATCTGGGCCTGGGTGCGCGGGCGCAGGGCGGGTCGTTTCAGCTCCAGGATCCACTGCTGGAGCAGACCCTTCTCTTCGGGGGTCAGCCGCGCGCCATTGAACGGCATGTCGTTCCGCACGGCCAGCCGGTACCACATCCGCGAGGCCTCCAGATTGCCCGGGGTGACGATCTGGGCGTCGATCATCCGGCTGAGGTCCATGACCGAGCCCCAGCCCGAGGGGTCGCGCCCGCCATACTGGTGGCACATCTGGCAGCGCTGCTGCAGGATCTCCTGAACCGAGAGGGGTACCTCCGCCGCTGGTGCTGGTAGAGGGGGTGGCGGCGGCGGAGGAGGCGACGGCACGACGGGGCTGGCGGGGGGCGCCGCGGCTGGGGGCGCGACCGCGGGCGGCGGAGCCGGATTCGACGTCGGTTGCGACCCGAGCGGGCCCCATCCGCCCAGGCGGACGCTGTCGCTCTCGCAACCCGACGCCAGCCAGACCGGCAAGAGGAGCACGGCAATCACATCTACGGTGCGAACCTTCGTCGACAGCTGGTGCATCTTTCACCTCCTGTGCATTTGAGCCCGTCCGGGCACCGACCTTCACCGCACGAGTGCGGAAAGTCGGGCGCGGGCCTCCACGGCGTGGCGCGGGGCCGGGCGCGCCAGGTAACGGCGGTAAGCATCTGCCGCCTGGTCGCGACCGACGACCTCCAGGCACGCGGCCTGGAAGAACGCGGCGTCATCGGCGACGGCCCCGCTGCCGTCGGGGCGGGCGACGGCGGCGACGGCGGCGTATTCCACCTCGGCGCGCCGGTAGTCCTGGAACGACTCGCGCAGGATGTTTCCGCGCAGCAGGTGCAGCTCGGCCGCGCGCTCGTGCCGCGGCTCGCGCGACAGCAGCGCCGTACTCTCGTCGAGCGCCTCCTGGAAACGGCCCAGACGGGGCAACAGTTCGACCAGGGTGAGATCCACCTCCGCCCGCAGGGCGCCGCGCGGAAAGCGGCGGCGGTGCTCGCGCAGGCGTGCCAGCGCCGCCGGCAGATCGGAAAGCCGCTGCGCGAGCAGACGGGCCTCCTGGTAGAGGGCGGTCTCCGCGATCAGGCTCTCGCCATCGGCCAGCCGGCCGTAACAGGCCACGGCGTCGGCGGCGGATGCGTCGGCCAGCATCGCGGCGCAGGCGCGGACCGGGTCGGCGGGCGCAGTCGGACCGGACACGACCGGGATCGCCGCCCTCGATGAGGACCACTGCCCGCCGGCGTCCACCGTGGCCACCAGCCGGTCGCCGCGCCACACGGCGACCTTGCCCGCCTCGACCCACAGGCGCACGCGCCCGCCCTCGCGGGTCACCCGGAAGACCGTGCCCAGATCGACGAATCGGTAAGGCCCCGCCTGCACGCTGACGCCCGCGTCGCGCGGGTCCGCGGTCAGGTCGAGCTTCAGCGTCCCGGAGTCGAGCACCAGCTGCGTCGCACCCGCGCGCTGGCGGCCCTGCGCCCGGGTGCGCTCTCCCACGGAAACCACGGTGCCGGCCGCGAGTCGGACCGATCCGCCCGGAAGCCGGCGGAGTCGGGGCGGCAGCAGCAAGGATGGCGGCGGCGCGACGGGGCGGGCGGAGGGCACGACCGCCAACGGAGGCGGCGCCACGGTCGTCGGTGCGCTCGCTGGCACCGGCGTGGGGGGGCGCGGGGTCCGCAAAGACACGATCGCAACCGCCACCGCGGCGCCAGCCGCCAGCGCCGCCGCCGCCCCGATCCACGAGGCGCGGGACGAGGGAGCGGTCAACCGCGTCTGCAGCATCCGCCAGGTGCGTTCTTCGGAGCCGGTGCGGGGGTCGGCGGTGCGCGCGTCGAACGCCGCCAGCGCGCGGCCGGACACGCTGCTTTCCTGGATCAGCCGTTCGTTCTTCATCGTCCGTCGCCCCCGGGCCGGCCGAGGGGACCTTCCTCGACCCAGCTCTCGAATTCGCGGCGCGCATACGACAGCCGCCGCCACACCGTGGACACGCGGCAGCCGAGCACGCGTCCGATCTGCTCGCCGGACAGCCCCTCCAGCTCGAACAGCACGAAGGCCTGACGGTGGGCAGGTTTCATGCGATCCAGCGCCTGCTGGGCCCGGCGGGCCATCTCCTCGGCCGACCAGTCGGGGCCGGCCGGGGGCGGGCCGTCCGGCGTCCGCCGCTTGCCGAACGGGATCGACCAGCGGTGGGCCCGTCGTCGGCGGTTGGCCTGACTGATACACAGCTTGAACAGCCAGGTGCGAAAATCGGCCCGGCCCTCGAAGCGTTTCAGGTAGCGGAACACCTGGATGAACACCTCCTGGCACAGATCGTCCGCTTCGGCCGCGGGCACCCCCAGGCGGCGGAGGAAGCGCGCGGCCTGGGGCTGATAATCGCGGTGGAGGGCGCGCCAGGCGTCTTCATCCCCGTCAACGCAGCGGTCGACCAGCCGGGCTGGCAGGGCAGGGGGCAACGCGGCCATGGATCAGTCCTGAGACTTAGAGCCGCGGCCGGGCCAAACCTTACCGGTTTTTTTTCAGAACGAGCGCGCGACCCCGATCCCGGCGAGACCCTGCCAGGCGGGTGACCTGAGGACCTGCAGCCGCCCGCCGTCGGCGCCGTCGACGTGGAATGTCCTTCCCGCGACGTGTCGGTAGAGGGCCAGATCGGCCAGCAATTGCCAGGAGCCGACCGGCACCTGCAGGGCGGCGGCGGCTCCCAGGCCCACGGTCAGCCGGGTCCCGGAGTCGAGACTGGGCAGGCCCGCGCCGCGCCCGAAGCCGAGGGTGAACAGCGCGTCCGGCCCCAGCCACGCCGACAGCGCGCCGGACCGTCCACCCAGCGCCGCCGACAGCCGCAGGGGCCACAGCGTCTCGGAGGCGGTCGCCGGCCCGCCGAGCCGCTCGATACGCTCTCCGGGCGGCAACACCAGCTGTGCGCCGAGCCGCACGGGGAGGGCCGGGGCCGTGACGTGCACCCCGACGGCGACGCGCGGGCGGACGGCATCCGCCAGCCAGAGCGCCGCCTCGACGCCCAGCCCGATCTCGATCGGTGGGCGGAGGCTGACGGCATCCGGAGGGGCGGCGGACACGGTGGGCAAGGGCGCCCCCGAGGTCCAGGCCACGCTGCGGAAGAACCGGTCGACCACCGCGACCATGGCCACGGCGCCCGCCTCACACTCCGTCGGGGGCACCTGCATCCGACGTCGGGACGCCACCCGTCCCTTCGGGTCGACCAGCTCCATCTCCAGTGACGCGGCCGAGGGCCCGGTCCGGTAGCGCAGCCGCCAGGGCGTCGCTCCCGCACCCGCAGCGGCAGCGCGATCGGCCAGCAACGCGGTCACCCGATCGGACTGCGGGCAGGAAGGTGAACCCTCCGCCTCCACCTCGACGGGGGCGGTCTGGGCGAGCAGGAGCACGGCGACGAGCGCGCCGACCACCACCTTCTTTTACAGGTGCGTGCGCCGCTGGTCGAGGGGACGTTCGCTGCTGGCCCCTCGGCCGCGCGCTGGTCTCCTGGGTACGTGCTTTGCTATTGGAAGGTGTGATGCGACGCTCGTCTTGCCCGAGGCCGTCCGGTGCGACGATGTTTCACCGGGCGTGCGACATCCCGGTCGCAGTGCAGGCGGGCGCGGGATGGGCGTGTGGGGTTGTGATCGTCGTCGCGTTGCTGGGTGGCTGTTCGCAGGGCTCGACGCAGGCGCCGCCCGACGCGGATCCCGGGGTCGACGGGTCGGATCCGGGGGCCGGGCCCTGCAACAGCGGCTTCCCCGTCGACCCGGGCGGCCGGTTCATCGGCGAGGACTCGGCCGTCTTCGCGACCGGGGGACAGGTGGTCGGGCCGGTGCAAGCGTCGCTCACGGATGGCGATCTGCTGGTGCTCTCGGCGGAGCGTGGCCTGCAGGCGGTCGACGTCCGCGATGCGGACCACCCGCACTGGGAGGCCCGGCTTCCCCTGTCCGGGGAGCCGATGGGTTTCTTCCCCCGGGGCGCGAACGCGCTGGTGGTCACCCGCTGGTTGCGGGGCGAGGAGCTGTGTCCCGACTGCCCCGGCGGTTCGCGTTTCCCGCAGACGGGGCGGCTCACTCTCGTCGAGCGGGCCGCCCCCGACCGGCTGGAGACGCGCGCGCAGCACGACGCCGGCGGGCGGATCGTCGCGGCCGCGATCCTGGACGGCAGGCTGCTGCTGGTCACCAACCGATCGCCGGACGCCGCATCGGGGATGCTGGCGGTGGAGGTCTTCGGACTGGACGGCCCCCACCTCCCCCGCATCGGCGGCGCCGAGCTGCGCGGATGGGGCCACGGCACGTCGGTCCTGGTGGCGGGCCGACGCCTGTACATCGCCAACGCCTTCGGCAGCGACGGCGGTCGGCTGCGCCTCACCGTCGTGGACATCGACGCCGGCGGTCAGGTGGCGGTGCGCGGCCAGGCCTCGCTGCCGGGGGCGGTGCGCGCCGCCCAGCACCTGGGGCTGCTGGACGGGGGCCGCGCGCTCGGGCTGGTGGTCCACGACAATCTGGCGGACATACCCGCAGCGGCGAGCCTGCTCACCTTCCAGGTCAGCGAGGCGGGCGAGCTCGCGCCGCTGGCCACGCTGCCATTGCCGGCCCCCGCGCCTGCGGCGGCCTTTTCCGGCAACCGCCTGTTCGCCGCGGCCGGCAGGCTGTCGGTGGTCGATCTGTCGAATCCGGCCGAGCCCCGGCTCGCCGTCGCTGCGGACGCCGCCGGCCATCCCGACGGACTGCACGTCCTGGGCGACGCGGTGCTGGTGTTCGGCCACCAGGAATCGAACGGCGACCAACCCGGGATCGAGGTCGCTCTCCACGACGTCCGCGACCCGGCCCATCCCCAGCGCCGCGCGCAGCTCTCGCTTTCTCTCGAGGGCTACAACAGGCTCGTGCCCGACGGCGACGGGGCCGTGGCGCACTGGCTGGTCGACGGCGACCGGCTGCTGGTGCTACCTTTCAGCGCCATCCGCGCCGGAGGCACCGTCACCGAGAGTCGGCTGCAGCTCGTGGACGTGGACCCGATCCTGCAGACGCTCGCCATCCGGGGGGCGCTGCCGGGCGGGGCGGACAGCCGGGCGCTGCTAACCCTCGACGGGGGGCGCCTGCTGGCCGCCGGACCTCACCTGCAGGCCATCGATCCCCGGCCGCCAGCACGGGCCAGCACGCCGCTGGACCTCGAACGTTTCATCATGGACATGGACGTCGAGGGCGGATACGCCGTGCAGCTGGTGGGCGATCCGGACGCCGGAAACAACGAGCTGCAGCTGGTGCCCGCCGCCGATCCGGAGATCGCGATCCCGCTGGCCACCCAGCCCGCGAACGCCATCGGCGCGCAGGAGTTCGCGCGCGCCGGCCGGGCCTATGTGCTCGGCGTCCACAAGGGTCAGCCCCACGACACAAGGGTGGACCTGTTCGACCTCGCTCCCGGTCTGCGCCGCCGCGGCTCGGTGACGGTCCCGTTCTCGGTCGCGGGCCTGACCGTTCCGCATTACGACGACGGATTGCTCGTGGCGCTGGTCGGTGCGTCGACCTTGGCGCTGCGGCACCCGCCGCCGGAGGGCGCGCGGCAGATCTCCTTCGTCGATGCCAGTGACCCGGATGCGCCTCTGCTGGCCGGGACGGCGACGCTCCCCGAGGCTCACTGGGCCGCCATCATCGCGGTCGACGGTACGAAGGTCCTGGTCGCTCATCACGCCGATCGAGACACTTTCGGCGCCGACACGGGTCCCGGCGGACGCTTCTGGCTCACGGAGATCGACGCTGCCAACCCGGCCCAACCGGTGGTCGGCTCCGCCATCGAGACGCCGGGGCTGCCGGTGGCCCTGCGCGGCTCCCTCCTGTACAGCGCCTCGCTGGCGAGCTCCGGCCGCTGCGGCGAGGGAAAGACCAGCACCTTGCGGGTGTCGCGCCGTCAGGCCGACGGGCACTTTACCGTGATCGGCACCCTGGCGTTGCCGGGCGTCCGCTACGACAACCACATCTTCGTGCAGGGCGAAGCGGCGTTCGTCGACACCGACAAGGAGGTCCTGGCCATCGACCTGCACGATCCGACCCGACCGACGCTGGCCGGGCGCGCCCCGCTGGCCGGCGCCTGGGCACCCGAAGCGGTGGGCCCCGGCTTGCTGCTCTCGCGCACCACCGCCTACCGCTACGACGACAGCCTGAACCTGACCCTCGAACGGATCATCGATGCGCCCTGGGCGCGCGGGGTGCGGGTGTTCCAGGAGGCAGGCCAGGCGGTGGTGCCCAAGGGCAAGAAGGGCGTCGAGGTCTTCAGGCTGCGCCCGTCTCCCTGACGCCCCAGGATCCTCGTTTCTCACGCGCGAGCTCGGTTCGGGTTCCGTGCGGTTGCGGAAGTTCCCGTCTGTTGGGCCATGAATCCAGCGGTGACGTTCGTACGCGAGGCCCCATGGATAGGCAGATTCAGGCTAGGGTCGCGCGACATGACAGCCACCACATCGGTCCGGTTCATCCTCGCGGGATCCGTCCTGTGCGCGCTCGTCGCCTGCGGGCCCAAGACCTTGCTGGAGCGAGAAGGTGCCGGATCAGCCGGCGGCGCCGGCGTGAGCACCGGCGGAGACGGGGGTTCGGGTGGAGCGGGCGGCGGTGGTACCGGCGGCGCGACAACCCCGTCGCTGGACGCTGCCCCCGACCGGGCGGTGGACGCTCCGCCCGACATCCGCCCGGATCTGGTGATCCGCGAGGCGCCCCCGCCGGCGCCCGACGCCCCTCCCGCGTTCGTCGGTCCCCCGCGCTGTTTCTTGCAGGCTATCGTGCGTGACTTCGCCGCCAGCGGCCCGTCCCGGCATCCCGACTTCGAGCGACCGGGATCCTACGGAAACGGGGTCTGCCCCGGCCTGGTGCAGCCCACCCTGGGAACCAACGGCCTTTACGTCACGCCGGTGGCGGTGGCGCCGGGGACGCCTGCTTGCCCGACCGTGGCAGGGTCACGGCCGCAGTTCGAGAGGCTCCAGGACTGGTATCAGAACCTGCCCGGGACCAACTTCGTCTTCGACATCCAGATCCCGCTTTACGACACCGGTCGCGGCACCGTCGCCTTCGACAGCGCCAACTTCTTCCCGGTCGACGGGCGCGGCTGGAACGACCAGCTGGCGGCGGCGCGGGGCGGAGGCCCGCGCAACTTCGGCTTCACCACCCACGTGCTCCGGCATTTCACCTTCCGCAAGGGACAGACGTTCACCTTCAACGGTGACGACGACGTCTGGGTGTTCATCGAAGGCCAGCTGGTGATCGATCTCGGAGGCCTGCACAGCCGCAAGATCGGAACCTACGCCCTGGACAGCTTCACGCCCCCGCTGGTCGAGGGGAGCACCTACCGGCTCGATCTGTTCCACGCCGAGCGCAAGACCAACGAATCCAGCTTCGCGATCGAGACCAGCATCTGCGATCTGCTGGGCGACGTGCCGCCCAGCGCGCCAGTCACCGACGGCGGAGTCTCCGACGGTGGCGGCGTCGACGGGGGCGGCCGCCCCGACGGCGCTCCCACGGACGCGGGCGCTGGCCCCACGCCTGTCTGCTACATGCAGGCCATCGTGCGCGACTTCCGGGCGCAGGGCGAGCAGCGCCACCCGGACTTCGAGGACCGCCGCGGGGGGCCCTTCGAGGTCTGCCCGGGCATCGTCGACAGCCAGCTGGCCGTCAACGGGCTGTACGCGACCCCCAAGCTGGTCGCCAACCTGACCAGCCCACCCTGCGCCGGGGTGGGGGTGCGCTGGCCGCAGATCGCCCGCTTCGAGGACTGGTATCAGAACAAGCCGGAGGTGAACCGGGTGTTCGACATCCAGATCCCGCTCTACGACACCGGTCGGGGGACCGTGGAGTTCAAGAGCAGCAACTTCTTCCCGGTCGATGGGCGCGGGTTCGACGATCGGATCCTGGGGAGCGACGGGCGGCCACACAACTTCGGCTTCACCACCCACCTGCTCCGCCACTTCACCTATCGGAAGGGCCAGACCTTCACCTTCACCGGCGACGACGACGTCTGGGTGTTCGTCGAGGGCAAGTTGGCCCTCGATCTGGGAGGCCTGCACACCGCCCGCAGCGGGACGGTCCAGATGGACCAGATCCCCGGCCTGGTGGAGGGCAACACCTACCGCCTGGACGTCTTTCACGCCGAGCGGCGCTCGGTGGACTCGAGCTTCCAGATCGAGACCAGCATCTGCGACCGTCTGTCGCTGTAGAACGGGGCGATCAGCGGCGGCGGCGCCGCCGCAGCAGAGCGAGGCCGACCAGGCAGGCGGCCGCGGCGGCGACACCCGCGCCCGCGTCGTTCGCCCCCAGCCGGCAGCCGCAGCCGACCGACGGCGCGCCGGGGTTGTCGGGAGGCGACGGTG
>JBKPRZ010000772.1:0-4595 GCA_046734815.1 Myxococcota bacterium
GCACGCCGCTGCTGGTGCTGTACGGATCCAACTCCGGCGCCTCCGAGGGCTTCGCCCGCCGGATCGCCAGCGACGGGGCGGCCCGCGGTTACACCGTCGAGGTGGCGAGCCTGGACCAGCGTGCCGGGAACCTGTCCGGCACCGGCGCCACGGTCATCGTCAGCGCCTCGTACAACGGCGAGCCGCCCGACAACGCCCGCCGCTTCTGCAGCTGGCTGGAGCAGCAGTCGGCCGGATCGATGGCGGCGGTGCGATACGCGGTGTTCGGCTGCGGCAACCGCGACTGGGGCGCCACCTACCAGCGGGTGCCCACCGCGATCGACGAGCGGCTGGCGGCGGCCGGCGCCCACCGCCTGCTCGCGCGCGGCGAGGCCGACGCGCGCGGGGATTTCTTCGGCGACTTCGAGCAGTGGTACGGCCCGTTCTGGGAGGCGCTGGCCCGCGGGCTGGGCGTGGTGGCCGCGCCGGTGGACAGCGGCCCGCTGTACGCCGTCGAGGTGGTGCCCTCGACCACCAGCGAGCTGGTCCGCCAGAACCGGCTGCAGCTGGGCACGGTGGTGGCCAACCGCGAGCTGGTCGACACCAATCACCCGCTGGGCCGGTCCAAGCGCCACCTGGAGATCGCGCTGCCCGAGGGGATGAGCTACGCGGCGGGCGATTACCTGGCGGTGCTGCCCGAGAACCGCCCCGAGCTGGTCGAGCGGGTGGCCCGGCGCTTCGGGTTGCGGCCCGACGCCGCGGTGCTGCTGCACTCCAGCCGCGGGGCCATGGCCGCCTCGCTGCCCACCGACCGCCCGCTGTCGGTGCAGGAGCTGCTGGGCTGCCACGTCGAGCTGTCGGCGCCGGCCACCCGCAAGGACGTCGAGCGGCTGGCGGCCAAGAACGTCTGTCCGCCGCACCGGCAGCACCTGCAGGACCTGGCTGGCGATCCGGCGCGCTACCGCGCCGAGGTGCTGGAGAAGCGGACCAGCGTGATCGATCTGCTGGAGGCCTATCCGTCGTGCCAGCTGACCTTTGCCGAGCTGCTCGAGATGTTGCCGGCCATGCGCGTACGGCAGTACTCCATCTCGTCGTCGCCGCGGCGGGACCCTGGCCGCTGCAGCTTGACGGTGGCGGTGGTGCACGCGGCGGCCTGGTCGGGGATCGGGCAGTTCCGCGGCACCTGCTCCAGCTACCTGGCCGCCCTGAAGCCGGGCGACCGGGTGGCGGTGGCCGTGCGCGCACCCCGCAACCCCTTCCATCCGCCCGCCGCCAACGACGCGCCGGTGATCATGGTGTGCGCCGGCACCGGGCTGGCCCCCTTCCGCGGGTTCCTGGAGGATCGGGAGCTGCGCGCCCGCATCGGCGAGGCGGCGGGCCCGGCGCTGCTGTTCTTCGGCTGCAACCACCCCGAGGTCGACTGCCTGTACCGCGACGAGCTGGCCGCCTGGCAGGCCGCCGGCCTGGTGACCGTCCTGCCGGCGTTCTTCCACCAGCCCGACGGCGAGGTGCGGTTCGTGCAGCACCGGCTGTGGCGCGACCGGACGCGGGTGCGCGAGCTGCTGGACCGGGGCGCGACCTTCTACGTCTGTGGCGACGGCCGGCACATGGCCCCCGCCGTGCGCGAGACCCTGGCCCGCATCCACCAGGAGGCCGCCGGCGGCACCGCCGCGGAGGCGGCGGCCTGGGTCGACGGCCTCGAGCGCGCGGGCCGCTACGTGGCCGACGTGTTCGCCTGAGACGTGGGGGTTCCCGGCCGGCGGGACGGCAGAGCGCGAAGGTCGCCCCGGCGGCAAGTGGGGCTGCGACGGCCGGGTTCCCGGCGGGCGTGGATGCAATAAGTCGGGGGCGCCGCCTCTGGCCAGCACCGCCGGGTTGATCTAGCTTCGCAGGCGGTACCCGCTCCAAGGAGGTCGCCATGACCAGGTCGCTCGCCATTGCCCTCGCTGTCATCCTGCTCGCTGCCACGCCTGCGCGCGCGGCCGATGCCGCCGGTGAGACACCGCCCAACAAGCTGACGGCGCAGGAAAAGAAGGCGGGGTGGAAGCTGCTGTTCGACGGAAAGACCACCAAGGGCTGGCGGGGCTACAAGCAGAAGACCGTACCCTCGGGCTGGGTGGTCAAGGACGGCGTCCTGACGTTCGAAAACAAGGCCGGCGCCACCCACGGCGACGTGGTCACGAAAGATCAGTACGAGAACTTCGAGCTGTCGCTGGAGTGGAAGATCAGCGAGGGCGGCAACAGCGGCATCATGTACCACGTCCAGGAGAGCGAAGACGTCCCCTGGAAGACCGGCCCCGAGATGCAGGTGCTGGACAACGCCAAGCACCGCGACGGCAAGAACCCCCTCACCTCGGCGGGTTCCTGTTACGCCCTCTACGCCCCCACCAAGGACGTGACCAAACCGGTGGGCGAGTGGAACGCAGCCAAGCTGGTGGTCAATGGCTCCGCAGTCGAGCACTGGCTCAACGGCGAGAAGATCGTCACCTACGAAAAGGGCAGCGCCGACTGGAACGCCAAGGTGGCCGGCAGCAAGTTCAAGGACTTCCCCAATTTCGGCAAGGCCACCAAGGGCTTCCTCGATCTGCAAGACCACGGCGACCACGTCGAATACCGCAACATCAAGATCCGCATGTTGCGCCCGGTGAAGACCGCCGCCAACTAGAGCCCGACCCTCGAAAGGGTTCCTCTAGGGGAGGGTCCAGGTCTCGCGCGCGTGGTGGCAGGTGGGGTTGTCGCAGAGCGGGCCGTTGTTCACCTGGACCTTCTCGTAATGGGGCGTGAAGGTCCGCTCGGCGACGACGGTGCTTCCGTCCAGCAACGTGATGACGATGCGGCGCGGGGCGAGGCCGAGAAAGTCGACGCCGAGAGTGTCCTGCGTAGCGAACAGCGACACGATATTGGGCTGGCATTCGCCGCTCTTGCCGGAGGAGGGCGGCGCCGAGCACTCGACCTTCATGCCGTCCACGTCCAGCCTGGCGGCGAAGCGCGGCGGTGATCCTTCGCGCTGAATCCGGATCTCGGCATCATCCCAGCAGCCGATCCCCGTGCAGGTGCAGCTGACACCCTCCAGCGCCAGCGCCCCCGCCGCGACCAGAGGCGCCAGCCCGCGTACCGAGGCGCGATCGAACCCGGGTCCGAGCCCCATCCGCCGACCCTACTTCAAAGCCGCCCGCCCCGCAGTGATCCTGCTCCCCTACGCCCCCAGGATCGGCTCCTCGCACTCGGCGCGGACGACGTCCTCGATGGTCTCGCGGCGGGCGATGAGGGTGGCCTTGCCGTCTTCCCAGAAGACCTGGGGGGGGCGGCCGAAGGAGACGTAGTTCGAGCTCATGCTGGCGCCGTAGGCGCCGGTGTCGTGGAGGACCAGCAGGTCGCCGGGCTCGGGGCGGGGGAGCGAGCGCGGGACCAGCAACTCGCGGTCGTCGCGGGTGAAGACGTCGCCGCTCTCGCACAGCGGGCCGGCCACCACCAGCGGCTCGGGTGTGCGGCTGGCGCCGGTGCCGACGATCGAGATGTGGTGGTAGGCGCCGTACATCGCCGGCCGGATCAGGTCGTTGAATCCGGCGTCCACCATGACGAAGGTGTGGCCCGGTCCCTTGACGTTGTCCCGCGTGCGCTTGATGTCCTTGACCCGCGCCACCAGCAGGCCCATGCCCGCCACCGGGTAACGTCCGGGCTCGACCTCGATCCGGATCGGCCGCCCGGCCGCCTTGCGCAGCCGCTCGACCGCCTCGAGCAGGATGGTGCGGAAGCTGCCCAGGTCGTAGGTGGGCGTGCCGGCGCGGTAGGGGTGGGGCAGGCCGCCGCCGAAGTTGACCGCGCTCACCTCCGGGAACTCGGGCAACATCGATTCGTAGAAGTCGATCACCCGGCGCATGTTGGCGTCGAACTCGCCCGGTTGCGGTCCCGTCCCCACGTGCACGTGCAGAGCGACGATGGGCAGGCGGGCCTCCGCCGCCGAGGCGCGCACCGCCGCCAGGTCGTCGTACCAGATGCCGTGCTTGGACGAGGGGCCGCCGGTGTCCACCGCCTGCACGTGGCCGTGGCCGAAGCCCGGGTTCGCGCGCACGGCGATGGGGCCGCGGTATCCGGCGTCGCGCAGCTCGCGCACCATCCCGGGCGACCCCACGTTGGGCAACACACCATGTTCCAGCACGGTGGTCAGCGCGTTGCCGCGGAAGACGTCACTGGTCAGCATGATCACCGGCGGGTCGTTCCCGGCCGGGAAGCCCGCCCGCACGGCCCGCAGCACTTCGTTGCCACTGACCGCGTCGGCCCACAGCCCGCCCGCCCGCACCTCCGCCAGCACCCGGCGCGCGGAATTGGCCTTGAGGGCGTACCGGCAGCACAGGCCGGGCCCGTCGGTGAGGGCGCGCAGCTCGCCCAGCTTGGCGCGCAGCTCGGCGGCGTCGTACAGGTAAAACGGGGTTCCGATCAGGTCGGCGATCCGGGAAAGCGGGAAACGGTCGAGATCCATGTCCGGCGCACTATAGCGCCAGTGCCCGCGCTTGTTGCGGCCGGAGGCTCGAGCCGCCAAACTCTCGCCGCGGTGCCCGTGTCGTCTCCCCGCCGTTGCGCAATCCTCGCCGGGCTGCTGGCCTCCCTGCTGGCAG
>JBKPRZ010000773.1:0-4260 GCA_046734815.1 Myxococcota bacterium
GGGTTGCTCCGGGAGCCTGCCGCACCGCCGCTGCCGCCGGCACCGCTGCCGAAAGGGGTGCCATCGGGCATGCAGGCGCCCAGCAAGAGGGCCATGGCGAACAGGACCGGCCCAAGAGATCGCTTTGCCATCGTTGCAAAGTGACCTTGCCCCCCCACCGAGCGGTCGATTATCTGGCGGCGCGTGCCGTTTCGGCGAGCCCCTCGCGGTCAGCCGGTGGCGCGGCGGCGGCGCGGCGGGTGGTCGCCGGCGGCGGCAACCACGTCGCGCAGGCAGACGGTCGAGCGCGCGTCGGCGGTCTCGGGCGGGCGGACCGGCAGGGTGCGGGCGTCGAAGGTCAGATGAGGCAGGCCCAGCTTGAAGCGCACCCAGTCCAGCGCCCGCGCGGGCGCGAACAGGGCGGGCTCGTGCAGCGGCCAGATCCGGCAGGGGCGGGCCTGGACGCCCGAGCGCTGCAGGATGCCGTTGACCGCGCGGCGGGCGGCTTCGTTGGCGGCCTCCATGGTGGCGAGATCGGTGTGCGTGCGGACGTAGTCCGACGCCAGGAACAGGTTGCCGATGGCGGTGGTGGCGGCGGGGCGGTGGCGCCAGGAGGCGCGCGTGTTGATCAGCAGCGGCTCGAGGTTCACCGCGCCCGACGGGTTGGGGAACTGGACGTCCTGGTCCAGCGACCAGGCGGTGACGTTGTCGGCATCGAAGGTGCGGGCCAGCTCCGGCGGCAGCGCGGCCTGCAGCTGGGCGCGCACCTCGCCCATCACCTCCTCGGCGCTGCCCAGCTCGCGCAGCGGCTTGCCCGACAGCGGGGCCGGCGACTCCCAGTCGGAGATGTCGACCGAGAAGCAGCCCCGGGTCTGCCCGTCGCCGTATTCGGTGAGCGGGCGCTCGGCGAACTGCCCCTGCGAGATCGCCGTGAGGGCGCTGGGGGTGGAGACCAGATTGACGTGCCCGGCGGCGAACGGCTGGTCGTTGCGCAGGAAGATCTGCAGACCGTTCATCCAGGAGACACGCAGCTCGGCCAGCCCCGCCAGCGCCGGGTCGGCGGCCACCAGCGCCGGCGTCAGCAGCGCCGCCACCTGCTCGACCGGCAGCGCCAGCACGTAGTAGTCACCCTGCACCGACCGGCGCGCGCCGTCGGTGGTCTCGACGGTGGCGCCGGTGATGACGCCGCCCGCGCAGTCCAGCGACACCAGCTTCGAGCCGCGCCGGTAGGCCACGCCCCGATCCTGCAGATGCGCCAGCCAGGGCTCCAGCCACACCTCCGAGGTGGGCCCGTCGAGCAGCCGGTCGAACTCGGTGAACGGCCAGTAGATGCCCAGCAGCAGCTGGATCAGGATGTCGCCGATGGTGCGGGTGCTGGCCTCCTGGGCCTTCAGCGCCACCAGCGAGCGGGTGAGGCCGGTGGCCAGGTACTTGCGGTAGGCCTCGGATTTCTCGTCGGCCTCGATGAAGTCCCACCAGCTGATGCTCTCGTATTCGGCCAGCCGGCGGGCCTGGCAGCTGGTCAGGATCACCAGCAGCCGGCGCACGAAGAACCAGAACTCGGCGTCGGGTATGCCGAGCGACCGGCCCTGGAAGAAGGTGCGCACCAGCTGCACCCATTCGCGCAGCGAGCGCGGGTAGCGGATCAGGAAGGTCAGCTGGTGGTGGGGGCCGTCGGCCAGCAGGTACTCGCGCGCCTGCACCAGGTTGCCGGCCACCCCGCCGCGCTGGCCGCGGAAGGGGATGCGCTTGAGGGTGTCGGGCAGGTGCTTGTAGAAGCTGGGGAAGAAGCGAAAGCCGTGCTCGCCGGGCAGCTCGGGACGGCCGGCGGTGCCGCTGCCGGGGACCGGGATGCTGCGGGCCTTGCCGCCCGGCACGGTGCGGGCCTCGTGCACCTCGACCTCGAAACCGCGCTCGCGCAGCTCGTGGGCGGCGGTCATGCCCGCCACCCCGCCGCCCAGGACGATGACCCGCTGGCTCATCACTCCCAGCTTATGTCGAACACCAGGGCCGGCGCTGTGGCCCGGCCCTCTCGCCAGCTGCGCTCGCTGATCTCGTGGTTGGCGGCGCCGGTGATCTCGAAGCCGTATTCCATCCAGCCGATCGCGGCCAGGTTGATGTAGGGCAGGGTCTCCAGGCCGCGGACGGTGCACTGACCGCGTTTGTGGGCGCGCTCCTCCTTCACCTCGACCGTCAGCCCGTGAAAGTAGGTGTCCCACAGAGTGGGCATCAGCGACAGGAACTGGCCGGGCGACAGCACCTTGAGCACGAAGCGGTAGACGGTGCTCAGGTTGTCCTGGGCGATGAACCGGCCCAGCTTGTTGAACGCGGCGGACAGGGCGGGGCGGTCGTCGCCGCAGGTCAGTCGGGCGAAACCGGTGTAATACTCGGCCAGCAGCCGCAGGTCGATCCAGGAGGAAGCCAGCGCCTTCTCGCCGGCGGCGCGCGCCCCCGCCGACAGCGACCCTTCCAGCTGCGGCCAGCGGCCGGCCAGCGTCGTCTTGATGAAGCTGACGCTGCTGCCAAACCCGGTCCCCTTGACCTTGGCCCCCACGGCTGCCATGTCCCTTATCGTTTCGGCGTCTTCCGTCGGTGCTTGAGCACCGGGTCGACCGGCGCTACAGCCAGTCGACGGTCAGATCGGCGGTCAGGGCGTGCTTGCGGTAACCGCGGGTCTGGCCCACGGTGGCGTCGGCGCAGGGCAGGTCGCCACACGCGGGCGCGGCGTCGAGCGGCGTGAGAACGGAGGTCAGACCGTTGCTGCTGTAGCGCAGGCCCAGGGTCAGGCGTCCGGCCAGCCGCACCGCTGCCCCCGCGCCGACGGCCAGTTGCTCGTCGCGGCGCAGGTGCGGGTCGCTCTGGCGGACGCCGGATCCGGTCTCGGTCTCGGTGAGCTGGGCCTGGTCGTAGACCCGCAGCTCCCAGCGCGCCGACACCGTCGGGCGCACGCGCCAGCGGGCCGGGCCGGACAGGAAGAACGCCGCTCCCAGCGAACGGTTGGCGTGGGACCCCACGGTCGCGCGGGTGCAGGTGGGGCACAGCGGGTCGTCGGTGGGGCTGGCCGCCGAACGCTCGGTCCCGAGGTCACTGCGGCGGCCGCGTGCCGTCAGCGAGGCGATCCAGCCGCCCAGGGTGAGGGTGGGGGTCACGGTCGCTTCCAGGCGCTGGCCGGTGAGATAAGACAGCGCCGGGTCCTGGGTGTTGGTCCCCTGCCAGGCGGCGGCCAGTCGCAGGCGGACCGCGCCGCTGCCCAGCACCAGCTGCGGCTCGAAGCGGAACGAGCTCTGGAACGGCTGCAGCCGCGTACCCACCCCCGCGAAAGACAGGTCGGCGCCGACCTGTGCGCGCAGGCGCAGGTCGGGCCGGGGGCGGTGGCTGACGGCGACGCTGAAGGCGTGCTCCTGCGAGCTCAGGTCGGCGACGGCGGCCGCCGGGTAGACGCTCTGATCGACGCCCAGACCCAGCTCGACCTCGGTGCGCGGATCGAGGCTGAACTCCAGGCCCGCCTCCACGCCCGCCGAGGCGAAGAGCGCGCCGGTGGCGTCGCCGGCGACGGTCTCGTTCTCCAGCACGCCCCGCTGCCCCTGGCGCGCGTTGCTGTCGTAGCCGCCCCCCAGCGAGCTGGTCAGGGAGGCGGACCAGCCGGCCTGCGGATCGGCGGTCGCGGCGGGCGCGCGCGCGACGGCGTCGTCGGCGGAGTCGTCGGCGATCAGGCCCAGGTAGGTCACCGCCAGCTCGCGATCCTCGGGCGACAGGCGCCGGCGCAGCGCCTGGTTCAGGTCGCGGCGGGCGGCGCCGGGAGCGTGGCTCTGGTAGGCGGCGACACCGGCCATGACCAGCGGCTGCCCGTCCCGCGGGTCGAGGCTGGAGGCGAGGTGGTAAAGCCGCAGGGCCACCTCGAAGCGGCGGGCGCTGAAGGCCCGCCCGGCGCGCACCAGAAGATCGACCATCTCGGCGGCCGGGGCGGATGACCCGCCGACTGCGCGCGCGGCGGCGTGGGCGGACCGCGTGGGGACTGCCGACAGCCACGCGAACGCCACGACCAGGTGGGCGAGGGCGAGCCGGGTGGGGCGCAACGTGGACACCGGATGCCGGAAAATGGAGCGGTGCCGGCGGCGGAGCGGGAATCGGACCAGGGTCCCTCGCGCTCCGCGGCCGGATCCACTCAGGGACGGCTACACCTTGTTCCCGCCCCCCTTGCCGGCCTTGCGGGCGTCTTTTTCGGCCTGCTTGTCGGCCTTGGCGGTGTCCTTGTCGGCCTTGCGGGCATCTTTTTCGGCC
>JBKPRZ010000774.1:0-8549 GCA_046734815.1 Myxococcota bacterium
GGTGCCGCCTGTGCCGGAACTGCCGCCCGTGCCGGAGCTGCCGCCGCGGCCGCCGCTGCCGCCAGTGGCGGAGCCGCCGGTGCCGCCTGTGCCGCCGTTGTTGTCGTCGCCGCCGCAGTTGGATAGAGACAGCGAACCCACGCCCAGGAACAGCGCCAGGACGGTTGTAAGGGAGTAGCTCCTTCGCATCTTCAGTACCTCCACGAGTGGAACCGGAAACGAGCCGCTTCCGGGCTTGGCTATGGCCCGGTATCGTTGGGCCTACAGTGTGGTGGCGGCACCATACATCGAATGCTCCCGATAGCGAACCGTTCTCACCGTCGTGGGTATGTCCTCATGGATGCGACGCGTATCCGTCGTGACAGCGGGCCGGGAAGGGCGTCTTCGCGTCGGGGTCCAGCTTGATAACCCGCTCGCTGCGTAGGATAAGCGCTCGACGCATGTTGCGAATGGCCCTCGTGGCGGTGCTCACCATGGCGGCGCTGGGGCGACCGATGATCGCCCGCGCCGCTGACCCCGCGGAGGTCGAGGAGCTGATCCGCCAGGGGGTGGAGCTGCGGCGGCTCCACCGCGACCCGGCGGCGTTGCCGCTGTTCCAGAAGGCCTACGATCTCGATCGCTCGCCCCGGACCGCTGCGCAGCTGGCCACCGTCGAGTCCGCGCTGGGGTACTGGGTCGCGGCCGAACGCCACCTCACCGAGGCGCTGGCGTCGCCGCGCCACCCCTGGCTGGTCCAGCACCTGGACGAGCTGACGTCCTGGCTGCAGACGGTTCGCTCGCACGTCGGCGAGCTGGAGGTGGTGGGCGCGCCCGAAGGGGCGGAGGTGATCGTCAACGGGCAGAGTGCGGGCCGCTTGCCGCTGGACAAGCCGGTGAAGGTGGCCGAAGGCCCGGTGCAGGTGACCGTGCGCGCGCCCGGCTACACCGAGTCCACCGCCAGCACCACTGCCCGCGGGGGCGGTCACGAGAAGGTCAGCTTGCGGCTCGAGCACGCCGCCCCTTCCGCATCCGCTGCGTCCGAGCGTCCGACGAGTCCCGATCCGCCGCCCGCCGGCGATCCGCGCGCGGGTGTCGACCTCGGCCCCGAATACAGCGGAAACACCGGCGGCTGGCTGCGACCGGCGGCCTGGGTGGCGGCTTCTGCGGCCGCGGCCGCGAGCGCCCTGGGCGTTTACGGGCTGGTTCAGCAGCACAAGCAGCAGCGGCTGTTCGATTCGTACATGCCGCCCGGTTCGACCCGCCGGCCGTGCGCCACCCTGGCGCCCAACCGCGGCGGCTCGCCCTGCGACGCGATCTACGCCGACGCCACGGCGGCCGAACGGATGGCCGTGATCGGCTTCGCCACCGCGGGTGGCCTCGCCACGGCGGCCGTGATCGGATTCGTGCTGTCATCGTCCGGATCCGCCGAGACGAATGTGGCCGCGGCCCCGGTGGTCACCGTGTCGCCGGGGCGCTTCGCCCTGGGCTGGACCGCGCGCTTCTGATCGGCAATCGGGCTGGAGGCGTCAGAAGGGCAGGGCGCACAGGGCCCCGCGCCCGGCCAGGTCGGGCGCGCAGGCCAGGTGCGGGCCCGCCTTCGCGGACGAGCGCCCCGGGCCCGCCCTGCCGTCGGTCAGGTACAGGACCAGCGCCGTCAGCCCCAGCGCGCCGGCCGCGGAGAAGCCCACGATGCTCAACGTGCGTGCGGACTCGAAGCTGTCCTTCAGCTCGTTGCACAGACCGTCCGGGGCCAGGGTCGAGGCCAGGATCGGGCCCCGCGGGCTGTTCAGGCAGCTGCGCTGATTGAAGGCGTCGACGCGGTCGTTGTAGCGCCAGATCCCGTAGCCGCCGGTGGCCAGCGCCAGTCCGGCGCCACCGAGGGCCGCGCCGATCACGACCTTGCGCCAGCTGGCCATCCCGGCCCGATCCGACAGGTCGGTCTCGTAGGCGCTGGCGCCGCCGCCAGGGCCGGCGGGACGCTCGCCCCCCGCCAGCGCCGATCCGGGGGCATCGGCCACCTTCTCCAGACGCATCACCACCGGCTGGTACTGCATCCCGGCCACGGTCAGGCTGCGCAGGGTGCTCCGGTATCCGGGCGCGCGCAGCTCGATGTCCACGCTGCCGGCCGTCACCTTCACCGGGCCCCCCAGGGGCAGCGTGCCCACCACCCGGCCGTTGACCATCACCTCGGCGCCCGCGGGATCGCCGTTGATCTCCACCCGGGCCACGGACAGCTTCGCCGTGCGGGCCGCTTCCTCCAGCGCGTCGCGGTTGGCGCGCACCCACTCGTGCGTCTTGACCGATCTCAACGCCTCGGTCAGGTGCTCGTCGGCATCCACCCAGCGGCCCAGCGCCGACTCGACCAGCCCCAGCTGGGCGGTGGTGCGCGGGCTGCGAAAGATCTCGAAGGCCTGACGGAACAGCGGCAGCGCGCCCTCGTCATCGCCCTGGTGCCGGAGCTCGTTGCCCTTCTTCATCAGCGCTTCGGCCTCGTCGGAGGGTGAGGCCTGGACCGGCGCGGCCGCGAGCAGCGCCACCAGCAGCGAGCAGGCTGCCGGCGCGCACCGTCCGAGGCTCGATCTGACAATCGGCAAGGTGGCGAACCTTAGCAAAGAGCGGGCTCAGGCACCGCCCGGCAGCCCACACAGACCTTCGGTGGTCGCCTGCGCGCACTCGCGCGGCGGCCCCACCGTGCAGCGGCGGCCGGTGCATTCGTCGTCCGCCATGCACGCTTCGCCGTTCGCCTTCTTCGCCACGCATTTGCCCTCGACGCCCGCGCCCATCCCGTCGCAGTAGCCATCGATGCACTCGACCGAGTCGTTGCAGGCGCCGTCAATCGGGACCAGCGGCTTGACGAAGTCGCAGCTCCGGTAAAAGGACACGCCGCCGGAGGCCCGCGCCTGCGCGCAAGTCTGCTCGGTGTATTTCTTCAGGCAGGCGGCCAGCGCGGCCGCGTCGTACGTGGCCCGGCCCCTGGCGATGGCGGCGTTGGCCTGGCTCATCAGCGCGCCCAGGGTGCCGCTGACCAGCAAATCACACGCCGCCTGGGTCATGGTCACGGGGCGCAGGCCCTCGGTGGGCTGGCAGCAGGCGTAGATCTTCTCGCAGACCACGCCCGCCACCAGCGCCGGCGCCATCTCGATCGAGACGCTGCCGGGCACCGGGGGCGCGTCGTAGGTGCCCCCGTCGGGCGTGGTGACGGTGCCGCCGCCGCTGCCGCCCGTACCCGCTGCCCCGCCGGTGCCGCCGCCGCCCGCGCCGCCGGTCTCGCCCTCGCCGGGTCGGGGACTCGAACCACCGCACGCACTGACGCTGACGGCCGCGACCAGAAGCGCGGTGGTCACAAGACGCAACATGCTGTTCCTCCTTCGAGCGCGGGCTGGCCGTCGTTATCGCACGGAGCCCGCCCGCCGGTCGAGACGGGCAGGACAGATCTTGTAACCGTTTCCAGACCGCCCGTCATTTCGCGCCGAAGCGGATGCGTTCGGCGCTCTTGACCCCCGCCGGAGCGGCCGGCAAATGTAACTACCGCCATGGCCCAGGACACCGCCGGAAAGGACCCCCAGGAACAGCTTCGTGCGTTCCGCCCCGGCCGGGAGTTCTTCGTCGGGATCGACTCGGACGGCTGCGCCTTCAACTCGATGGAGGTCAAGCACAACGACTGCTTCTGCGTGAACTTCATCAAGTCATTCGGGCTGCAGGCGCTGTCGCGCCAGGTACACCAGGCCTGGGACTTCGTGAACCTGTATTCGCAGAGCCGCGGATGCAACCGTTTCAAGGCGGTGGCGCTGGTCTGTGACGAGCTGCGGGCCATGCCCCGCGTGCGCGCCAGCGGCGTTCGCATCCCGGAGCTACCCCACCTCCTCCACTGGATACAGACCGAGACCCAGCTTTCCAACCCGCGGCTGAAGGAGAAGATCGCCACCAGCCAGGGCGCGGAGAAAGAGGAGATGGAGGTCCTCCTGCAATGGAGCCAGGCGGTCAACCGGACGGTCGAGGAGATGGTACACCACCTGCCTCCTTTCCCCGGGGTGCGCGACAGTCTGGCCCGGCTGCGCGAGCGCGCCGACATCCTGGTGGTCTCGGCCACCCCCAAGGAGGCGCTGGACCGCGAGTGGGGCGAGCATGGCATCGATGTCTTCGCCTCGCTGATCGCCGGCCAGGAGATGGGGTCCAAGACCGAACACCTGAAGCTGGCCGCGCAGGGCAAATACCCGCCCGACCACGTCCTGATGGTCGGCGACGCCCCCGGTGACCTCAAGGCCGCCCGGGACGTGGGCGCGCTGTTTTATCCGATCAACCCGGGCGACGAGGAGGCCTCCTGGGATCGCTTCTTGAAGGAAGCGATCGACAGATTCTTCGCCAGACGGTATGCGGGGGCGTACGAGAGCGAATTGATCAGCCAGTTCGACCGGCTGCTGCCCAGGGACCCGCCCTGGCAGCGGGTCTAGCGGTAAGCGGAAGCAGGAGACGCAAAGAGATGAGCGAGACGCAAAAAGCGAACATCGGGATGCTCGGTCTGGCGGTCATGGGCCGCAACCTGGCCCTCAACATGGCCGACCACGGTTTCAAGGTCGCGGTCTGGAACCGCGACGGCTCGGTGACCGACCGCCTGATGGCCCAGGAGAGCGGCCGCACCGGCAAGGCCGCCCTGCTGCCCACCAAGACCGTGCAGGAACTGGTGAGCTCGCTGGAGCGCCCGCGCCGGGTGTGGTTGATGGTCAAGGCCGGCAAGCCCGTCGATGACGTCATCGCCCAGCTGAAGCCGCTGCTGGACCCGGGCGACATCCTGATCGACGGCGGCAACACCCACTTCCAGGAGACGCGCCGGCGCGAGTCCGACCTGCGCGCCGCGGGCTTCAACTTCGTCGGCACCGGCGTGTCCGGGGGCGAGGAGGGCGCCCGCTTCGGCCCATCGATCATGCCGGGCGGCGAAAAGGACGCCTGGGAGGCGCTCAAGCCGATCCTCGAGGGCATCGCCGCCAAGACCGACTCCGGCCCCTGTGTCACCCACCTGGGCCCCGACGGCGCCGGGCACTTCGTCAAGATGGTGCACAACGGGATCGAATACGGCGACATGCAGCTGATCGCCGAGGTCTACGACCTGATGAGCCGCGGCCTGGGGCTGTCGGCGCCGGAGATGAGCGAGATCTTCGCCAAGTGGAACCAGGGGCCGCTGGCCTCGTTCCTGATCGAGCTCACCGCCAAGGTGCTGGCGGTCAAGGATACCGAGACCGGCAAGCCGCTGGTGGACGTGGTGCAGGACAAGGCCGGCCAGAAGGGCACCGGCAAATGGACGGCCGAGATCGCCCTCGACCTGGGGGTCTCGATCCCGACCATCGCGGCGGCGCTCGACGGGCGGGTCCTGTCCAGCATGAAAGAGGACCGGGTGGCGGCCTCGAAGCGAATCCGCGGCAACGTGACCGGCGCCCAGGTGCCGGCGTCCGAGCGCAAGGAGCTGATCGCGGCGCTGCAGGACGCCCTGCTGGCCTCGAAGATCTGCTCTTACGCCCAGGGCCTGCACCTCATCCGCAAGGGCAGCGACACCTACAACTGGAACGTCTCGCTGAAGGAGACGGCGCGGATCTGGAAAGGTGGCTGCATCATCAGGGCCCAGCTGCTCGACACCATCATGCGCGCGCTGGAGCGGACGCCCGGGCTGCCCAACCTGCTGCTGGACGAGGACTTCGAGAAGCGGATGCACGACGCCCAGCCAGCCTGGCGGCGGGTGCTGGCCACCGCGGTCAGTCTGGGCATCCCCACGCCGTCGATGAGCGCCAGCCTGGCCTACTTCGACAGCTACCGGACGGCACGGCTGCCGCAGAATCTGACCCAGGCCCAGCGGGACGCCTTCGGCGCGCACACCTACGAGCGCACCGACAAGCCCGAGCAGGGCTTCGTCCACACCGACTGGCTGGGCACCCGCGGCTGAAGCAGACGCCCTAGAGCACGATCTGGAGCCGGCGCCGGTACTCCTGCGACAGATCGTGCTCGCCGCCCAGCTGGTCGAAGATGGCCAGCATGGCCAGCCGGGCGCCGTCATCCTTGAACTTGCGGTTGCGGGAGGCGATCTCCAGGAAGTGCTCCAGCGCCTCCCGCGTCTGGCCGCGCGCCGCCAGGGCGCTGGCCAGGGCGTAGCGCGCCTCCAGGTCCTTGTCGTTGCTGGCCAGGGCGGCGCGCGCCTTGTCCTCGCCTCCGTAGGCGGCGGCGTCGGCAGCGAACGCCAGCCGCCGCTCGAGCGACGGGACCTGCAGCGCCTCGGGGCTGCGCGGGTCGATGGCGGCGATCTCCGTTTTCGCCTCGTCGGCCCGGCCGGCGTCGGCCAGGAGGCGGGCCAGGGCCAGCCGGGCGCGCTCCTTCACCTCCGGCTCGCCGGTCAGCCCGCGCAGGGCCGCCTCGGCCTCGGCGGTGCGCCCGGCGCGGGCGTCGGACTCGGCCTTCTCCAGCGCGGTCAGCCCCGCGGGTGGGACCAACTGCTTGAGGAAACGCTGGATCTGCGGGGCGGGGACCGCGCCCACGAACTCCGCCGCCACCTTGCCATCGCGGAAACCCTTGACCGCCGGGATGCCCTGGATCCCGTACTGGTAGGCCAGCTCCGGGTTCTCGTCGGTGTTCACCTTCACCAGGATCGCCCGGCCGCCCAGCGCCTCCACCTCGCGTTCGATGATGGGGCCCAGCACGCGGCAGGGACCACACCAGGGCGCCCAGAAGTCGACCACCACCGGGACGGTCTTCGACCGCTCGATGACCTCGGCGGCGAAGTCCTTTTCCCCGACGTCCTTGACCAGCGCGGAGGCACTCATCGCTTCTCCACCGCCTTGGGATAGACCGCGTAGGTGCCGACGAAGGAGGCCTGGGCCAGCTGGTGTCCCTCGATCGCCGCCAGCACGTCGGCGCCGGTGAAAGTCCCCTGTACTGGCACGCGTGGCAGGTCCAGGGCGTACAGCCGGAAATGGTAGTGGTGAACGATCGAGTCGTTCCAGGGTGGGCAGGGGCCGTCGTAGCCGAAATACTGGCCTTCCATCTCCTTGTCACCCCTGAACCAGCCGGTGTAGTCGTTGAGCCCGCTGCGGGTGCCGCGGGCGCTGGCCGGCCCGGTCTTTCCGCGAGCGGTCACACCGCGCGAGAATTCCCCCTCGGCGATCGGCTTGGCGTCGGCCGGCAGATCCACGAGCACCCAGTGATAAAAATCGACGCGCGGCAGTTCGGCCGGGACCACCCGGTCCTCCTTGTTCACGTCGTCGCTGCGGCCCGGGACGTCGACGTCGACGCACAGGAGCGCCAGCGACCGGGCGCCAGCCGGAACATCGTTCCAGGCCAGGTGCGGGTTGACGTTGTCCGAGAGCTCGACGTGCGTCCGGGGGTTATAGCGCCCCAGCGCGTAGTGGGGCGGGATGTAACCGCGATCCGGGAAGCTGTCGCTCCAGAGCTTCATTCCCACATTCTTGGGTCTGGCGCCAGATCGGGTCAAGACGACGGGTCAAGCCACGACGCCGCCGCTCAAGATGCCTCGCCGGACCGCCGGGCAGCGGTGTTAAACTGGCAGGTCGATGCCCCGTACACCGGAGCTTCGCGTGCGTTCCGCGGATCGGGCGGAACGTCGCGTCCCGCTGCGAGCCAAGACGACGATAGGGCGAGCGGAAGATAGCGACATCTACTTTCCCGACCAGCTGCTCTCACGGCGCCATGCCGAGATCGAGCTGCGCGCCGATGGTCCCTACATCATCGACCTCGACAGCACCAATGGCACGTTCCTGAACGGGGAGCGCCTGCACAACGAGAAGCGCCTGCACGACGGCGACGTGGTGGCGGTCGGCGGGAACACGCTGATCTTCCGCGAGGTGGACACCATCGAGTCCGAACGCGCGGCGCGCTATTACTCGCTGAACGAGCTGTCCGCCCGCGCCACCCGCAAGACCATCGACGTCACCCAGCTGGTCAAGGAGGACCGGGTGCTGGGCTCGCTCAGCCGGGTGACCAGCGCGCTGGTGGGTGCCTCGGCCCTGAGCGACGTCTACGACAAGGTGCTGGACCTGGTGCTGGAAGTGATCCCGGCCGAGCGCGGCGCCATCATGATGCTGGAGGGCGACCACGGCCAGCCGCAGGTCAAGGCCGCGCGCAACCGCGCCGGCGGGGCCATCGAGCACGTGTCCAGCTCCATCGCCCGCAAGGTGGTGGAGGGTCGGGTGGCGGTGCTGCTGCGTGACGTCTTCGAGGACGTCTCGCTGCGTGATCAGCCCAGCATCATCGTCGACCCGATCCGGGCGGTGATGTGCGCGCCGCTGTGGCTGGCCGCCAAGCCCGGGGACGCGGGCACGGTGCTCGGCTTCGTTTACCTCGACAGCCACACCCGCGACCCGTTCACCGAGAGCGACCTGCAGGTGCTGACGGTGCTGGCGAACTTCGCGGCGACGAAGATCGAGAGCGCCCGCCTGGCCCAGGAGAACATGGACAAGCGCCGCCTGGAGGAGGACATGCGCCTGGCGGCGGAGATCCAGGCCAGCCTGCTGCCCCAGGAGGCGCCCCGGGTGCAGGGCTACGACGTTTCCGGCGTGACCCGTCCGTCGCGC
>JBKPRZ010000775.1:0-4450 GCA_046734815.1 Myxococcota bacterium
ATCCAGGGGGCCGTGCAGCTGATAGCGGCCGATGGTGTTGATGACTTGGTTTTCCGTGTTCATTCCGGGATCTGCTTGCCGCGCGACCAGGCGCAGACGGCGCGAATCTTTCCCTGACCGCCCGCTCATCGGAGCCCCCGCCGATCCCTTGACCGCAACCGCGTTGCTGGCGCGGCGGCGCCATTTTCGCGGCGGTTGCCGGGCGCGCGGGCACCGGCGTCTCAGGTGGGCTAGGGGAAAACGCCCGCCGAAATGGGCGAAAAACCCGGTGCATCCGTGCCGCCGGGCCCGGCCCAGTGGTGGCCGGGGGTTGCGACCCGCTTCTAAAGCCGCCGCGCCGAACGCCGACCAGTTGGCACCAGTTGGAGGAAGGTGTGCAATCAGCAATGAAGAAGACTGCAATGGCGGCGATCGCGGGGTTGGCGGTGGCAGCCAGCGGCCCGCGCGCCGGCGCCAACCAGACGCCCGACGAGCCCGATGCTCCCAGCCTGCCCAGCTTGCAGACTCCCGAGCCGGCGCCCGAGGAACCGGCCGCCCTGGAGCAGGAGCTGGCCGAGATGCGCGAACGACTGCGCAAGGCCGAGGACGCCCAGCGGAACACCCGTTCGCCCCTGCAGATCGCCGGGTACGCCGACCTGGGGTTCTTCGCTCCGCGGGGCAACGGCGGGGCCGGCTGGGTGCGCGACGCCGGCAACCAGCAGTTCCCGCAATACGCCGGTTACGCCTGGACCTTCCTGGGGGACATCCTGGCCACCACCATCAACACCCGCGGCGAGGTGGCCGACCTGGGCGATGCGCCCGGCATCGATCGCTTCGACAGCGTCGACTCGAACGGCGCGCCCGGCTTCCTGGTCAACGAGCTGAATCTGCGGCTGGGCTACACCCTGTCGGACGCGGCCGTCCTGCGCACCAGCGTGAACTTCATGCCCCGCACGGGCCACGACTTCTCGCTGGGCGATTTCATGGAGGTGGACCTGGCCGAGCTGGAGTACGTGCTGACCGACGACGGCAACACCTCGCTGTTCGTGGGCAAGAGCCTCCCCTCGTTCGGCATCGAGTACAAGGAGCGCAAGTCCGACCAGCGCTTCGGCATCACGCCGTCGCTGGTGCAGCGTTACACCTCGGGCCCGCAGCTGGGGATCAAGCTGCGCAGCAAGCTGCTGTCGCAGTGGCTGATCCTGGCCGGCTCGCTGACCAACGGGTCGTCGGTCACCGAGCAGTTCCACTTCATCTCCGAGGTCGACCACAACAGCGGCAAGACACTCAGCGGGCGGGCGGCGCTGAGCGTGCCGGTGGGCGAGCTGTCGCCGGCCATCGCCGGTGACCGGCTGGAGGTCGGCTTCTCCGGCGAGTGGGGGCCGCAGGACGTGGCCGCCGACAACCGCGGTGACATCTGGTTCCTGGGGGTGGACCTGCAGTACCTAGGCAACGGCTTTTCGCTGAAGGCCCAGGGCATGCGCGGGGCGGCCCCGGGGCGGGACGCGGACCGGGCCTGGGGGCTGACCCTGCACAACTCCGGCTACCTGGAGATGGACTGGCAGCTGCTGGCGCGCCTGGGGCTGGTGGGCCGGGCCGAGGCGCGCGACGCCTTCGTGTTCCTGGGCAGCGAACGCGCCTACCTGACCAAGGAGGCGCGCTTCACCGGCGGCGTGCGGCTGTCCTTCAGCGCCAACGTGGTTCTGAAAGCGGAGTACCTGCACAACCGCGAGTTCGGCGGCATCCGCCAGATCAGCAACGACGTGTTCACCAGCTCGCTGGTGCTGGCCTATTGATCGGGGAGACGCGGCGATGACCAACGTGAGCCTGAGAGCGAAGACCGGCCTGGGCCTGCTGTTGCTGATGATGGGGGGCGGCTGCGCCTTCGACACCTTGACCGACGAGGAGCGGGCGGTGCTGGAGACCATGCGCCTGGGTCCGTTGCCCCCCAGCCCCACCAACCAGTTCGCCGACAACGCCGAGGCGGCCCGACTGGGACAACAGCTGTTCTTCGACCGGCGCTTCTCCGGGCCGCTGCTGGAGACCTCCGATCCGGCACTGGGCGGGCTGGGGGCGGCGGGCACCAGCGGCCTGGTCGCCTGCGTGACCTGCCACGACCCGGCCCGCGGGGGCGCCGACACCCGCCCGCTGGGGCCCACCAGCCTGGCGGCGGCCTGGACCGGACGCAACAGCCCCACCGTCGTCAACGCCGCCTACTCCAGCTGGCAGTTCTGGGACGGGCGCAAGGACTCGTTGTGGAGCCAGGCGCTGGGGCCGGTGGAAGCCGCCCCCGAGGAGAACGGCTCGCGCCTGGCGGTGGCCCGCACCCTGTACGAAAAATACAGACAGCCGTACGAGGCGGTGTTCGGACCGATGCCGCCCATGAACGACACCGCCCGCTTCCCCGGCGGCGCGGGGCGCCCCGGCATGCCCGCCTTCGATGGCATGGCCAGCGACGACAAGCTCGCGGTCAACCGCGTGTTCGTCAACTTCGGCAAGGCCATCGAGGCCTACGAGCGGCTGCTGGTGGATCGCTCGTCGCCGCTGGACCGCTACCTGGCCGGCCAGGTGGACGCGATGCCGGCGGCGGCGGTGCGCGGGGCCAAGCTGTTCGTGGGCAAGGCCGCCTGCAACGAATGCCACTCCGGTTCCATGCTGGCCGACGGGCGCTTTCACAACCACGGCGTGCCCCAGGTGGGCAGCAAGGTCCCGACGCGCGATGCCGGCCGCCACGACGGCGTCACCCGCCTGCTGTCCGACGAGTTCAACGCCGCCAGCGTCTACAGCGACGCCGCCCACCCGCTGGGCGAGCTGCGCGCGCTGGATGACGACCTGGGCGCCTTCAAGACCCCCACCCTCCGCAACGTCACCCGCACGGGCCCCTACATGCACACCGGCGCCTTCGCCAGCCTGTGGGACGTGATGGTCTGGTACAACGACGCCGCCGGCACCGACGGCTTCGTGGGCAAGCGCGCCGCCGCCTCGGTGGTGCCGCTGCACCTGACTAGCCCGGAGCTGTCCGACCTGGTCGAGTTCATGCACGCGCTGGACGGCGACCCCCTCCCCGACGCCCTGGTCACCGCCCCCACCCTGCCCTGACCACGCCGGCACCCGCCGTCCCGGGTCCCCAGGACGCCCGCCGCGTCCCTGAACCGCGGCGCTCCATCTGCCGTAGTAAAAGGAGACATGATGAGAGGGGGCGGGCTGGTCGCGGTGGTGCTGGCCCTGGGGTGTTCGCCGGGCGGAGGGGCGGTTCGACCGCGGGATCCGTGTGCGGCGGCGGGCACCTGCCCGCCGGGCATGTGGATCGACGTCACGCCGGAGGGGATGGCGGCCGCGGACCTGCGGCCGGCGAAGAACGCCTTCGGGCCGGGATCGATCGCCGCCGATCCGGCGCGGCCGAGCGATCTGTACGTCGGCGGCAGCAAATCCGGGCTGTGGCGCTCGACCGATTACGGCAACAGCTGGACCCGGATCAACGAGCAGATCCCCGACGTCCCGCGCGGACTGGTGATCGCGGTGGCGGGCACGACCCCGGCCACCATCTGGGCCGCCGGGTACAACACCATCCACAAGTCCGTCGACGGCGGCCTGACCTTCCAGCAGACGCCGCTGCCGGTCAGCCTGTATTCGCTGCAGGTCGACCCAGGCGACGCGCGGCACCTGATCAGCGGGCTGCACGAGGCCGACGGGATCGTCGAGTCCACCGACGGCGGGGCCAGCTGGCGCATGGTGGGCGGCGCGGGCTTTCCCGGCGGCGGCGTCTCGTGGTACCCGTCCTTCATCGACGCCGGCGACCCGGCCGGCACGCGCCGCACCTGGTTCGCCATCGCGCAGAACGGCGCCAGCGCGGTGATCACCCGCGACGGCGGCGCCTCCTGGACCATCCCGGCGGGGCTCAGCGGGCTGCAGCACCCGCACGGCAACTCGCAGATCTTCCAGTCGGGCGCGGCGCTGTTCGTGGCCGGCTCGGGCGGGCCCGGCCAGGGCGTGTACCGCAGCGTGGACCGGGGCGCCAGCTTCAGCCGCGTCGACGACGGCAAGACGCCGGAGGCGGTCGTGTGGGGCACCTCGAAGAACGTCTACGCCATGTACGCCTGGGCCTGCTCGAACTGCGACCTGGGCACCCAGTTCGAGGTCGCCCCCCAGCCGGGCACCGCCTGGACCCGCACGTCCGTACCGGCCGGCCTGGTGATGGGGCCCAACAGCCTGGTTGTCACCAGCGACGGCGTGCACAACGTGTTCGTCGGGCTGATGTGGGACCAGGGGCTGTGGCGCTACGTCGAGCCCTGACCGGCTCACGGCTCACAGCGCGCGGATGATCGAGCGGCTACGGGCGGTGAGGATGTCGGACGGGCGGATGCCGAAGTGGGCGCGGGCCGCCGTGGAGAGGTGGGCGGACGAAGCAAAGCCGCTGGCCAGGGCGGCGTCGGTGAGGGAGGCGCCGCCGGCGAACGCGCGCGCCACCTGGAAG
>JBKPRZ010000776.1:0-11942 GCA_046734815.1 Myxococcota bacterium
CGCCGCGCTGGCGGCCGGCGATCGCCGGGCCGCCGCCCGCCGCCTGGCCCGGGCGCTGCGCGGGCACGGTGACACCTGCGAGGCCGCGCGCGTGCTGATGAGCATCGACCGCAAGTACCGGCCCGCCTCGGTGAACAGCGACGCGAAGATTGCCGCCGCCCTCAAGGGCCGCAACGCCGGGTGCATCCACCTGCGGCGGTGACGCCCGCCGGGCCCCCCGCGTCCCATTCGGCGTCCCATTCGGTGTTGACGCTGCCCGCGGGGCGGATAAAATCCCCGCCCTCCATGGCCACGTACGACGCGTCCGAAATCCGCAAAGGTCTCAAGGTGATGATGGACGGCTCACCCTGGACCATCGTGGAGTTCCAGTTCGTGAAGCCGGGCAAAGGCGCCGCCTTCACCCGCACCAAGTTCAAGAACCTGCTGACCGGCAACGTGGTCGAGCGGAACATCCGCTCGGGCGAGCGGATGGAGTCGGCCGACGTGGAGGTGAAGACGATGCAGTACCTCTACAAGGATGGCGACTCGCACGTGTTCATGGACACCAGCAGCTACGACCAGGTGTCCATCCCGGCCGAGACCATCGGTGACGACGCCCTGCTGATGCCCGAACAGGTGGTGGTCGACGTCCTGTTCTTCGAGGCCCGGGCGGTGGGCGTCACCCTGCCCAACTTCATCGAGCAGAAGATCGTCGAGACCGATCCAGGCTTCCGCGGCGACACCGCCACCGGCACCACCAAGCCGGCGAGGATCAGCACCGGTGCCACCATCAACGTGCCGCTGTTCATCAACGTTGGCGACACGATCAAGATCGACACCCGCACCGGGCAATATCTCGAACGCGTGGGCCGGGCCTGACCGGCGGCAAGCTGCCGGCGCTGCTGGCGCGCGCCCGGGTCCTGCGGGCGGTGCGGGCCGCCTTCGACCAGCAGGACTTCCTGGAGGTGGAGACCCCGCTGCGGGTCCCCTCACCCGGGCAGGAGGTGCACCTGGAAGCCATCGCCACCGAGGGCGGGCGCTTCCTGATCACCTCGCCCGAATACCACATGAAGCGCCTGGTGGCGGCCGGCGCCGCTCGCATCTACCAGATCACGCGCGCCTTCCGGGCCGGCGAGCGGGGGCCCCACCACCAGCCCGAGTTCACCATCGTCGAGTGGTACCGCGCCGGCGAGCCCCTGTCGGCCATCGCCGACGACTGCGAGGCCCTGGTCCGCGCCGCCGCGCGGGCGGTCGGGAGTTACCCGGTGCTGCCGTTGCCCGCTGGCGGCTCGTTGCGCCTGGACGGCCCCTTCGAGCGGACCACCGTCCGCGAGCTGTTCGCCCGCCACGCCGGATTCGACCTCGCCGGCGACGAGCCGGCCGAGATGCTGGCCGAACGGGCCCGCCGCGCCGGGGTGGCGGTGGGAAGCGCCACCGCCTGGGACGACCTGTTCTTCCAGATCTTCCTCGACCGCATCGAGCCGGCGCTGGGGCGCGAGCGCCCCACCTTCGTGTTCGACTGGCCGGCCCCCCTGGCCGCGCTGGCCCGGCGCCGGACCGACGACCCGCGGCTGGCCGAGCGGTTCGAGCTGTACGCCGGGGGCCTGGAACTGGCCAACGCCTTCGACGAGCTGACTGACCCGGTGGAGCAGCGCGCCCGCTTCCAGGCCGAGGCCGAGGTGCGCCGTCAGCGCGGCCGGACGGTGTACCCCCTGGATGAGAAGCTGCTGGCGGCCCTGCCGCACATGCCCCCCACCAGCGGGGTGGCCCTGGGTCTCGACCGGCTGGTCATGCTCGTGACGGGCGCCACCGACATCGGCCACATCGTCGCCTTCCCCGATGCCGAGGTGTAGGCGCCGGCCTAAGTGCTGGGATTTCCCGGTGTCCTTGACGCGGGATCGCCCCTCTGCTATGGGTTTCCGCCCGTGAACTCCTTGTATATCGCCCTCTTGCAAGGGCAGACATCTCCGGCAGGTGGCTTGAGCGGCTTGACGAATTTCGTGCCGCTCCTGCTCATCTTCGGGGTCTTCTATATGCTGATCCTCAGGCCGCAGGCCAAGAAGGCCAAGCAGCATCAAAGCATGCTGGGCCAGCTGAAGAAGGGCGATGACGTCGTCACCACGGGCGGCGTGCTGGGCCGGATAACGGGAATCAAAGACGACGAGGTCACGTTGCAGGTGCAGGAGGGCGTCCGGCTCCGTGTTCTGCGGAGCGCGGTCAGCGGTCTTCAGCGCCCGGCGGGCGAGGCGGCGAAAGCCGACGCCAAGGCCCCCGCCTCGTCATAAAAAGGGACCCTCAGACGGGTCCCTCTAAACCCGAAAGCAAACTCGTCCGGAGGCAGCATGGAGCGATCTTGGTGGTGGAAGGCGGCTCTTTACGGGGTCGTCACGCTGGTCGCGTGCCTTTACCTGGTTCCCACCGCGATCCCGGACCCGGCCAAGCGGCCGGCTGTCGTCCGGAAACTGAATCTGCAGAAGAGCATCCGCAAGGGGCTCGATCTGGCCGGTGGCCTGCGTCTGGTCTACGCGGTCAACATCGAGAAGGCGGTCGCCTCCAAGGTCGACCAGATCACGAACGCGCTCGAGGGCAACATCCACGCCAAGACCCCCGACGTGGTGGTCAGGCGCGAGGGGCGCGACGAGATCGTCTTCGAGTTCAAGAACCCGGCTGACGTCAGCAAGCTGAACAACGAGGTGCTGGCCGAGTACCGGGACGAGCTGGACGTGGCCGCCCGCGACGACGCCAAGGGCGTCGTCCGCTACCGGCTGGACCCGGACCAGGTGGCATCCATCCAGGACCTGTCGCTGCGCGAGGGCATCAAGCGCATCCGCGACCGGGTCGACAAGTTCGGGGTCTCCGAGCCCAACATCTACCAGCGCGGCAGCGACATCGTGGTCGAGCTGCCCGGCCTGGAGCAGGCGGACTTCGATCGCATCAAGTCGATCATCGGCCGCACCGCCCAGCTGGAGTTCAAGGTCGTCGAGGACAAGGCCTCCGACTACATGAAGAAGGTGGCGGCCACCCTGCCTCAGGGCAGCCCCATCACGGTCGAGCCGGACAGCTGGCGCGACGAGAAGACCGGCGGCCAGCACGAGGTCATCTACCTCAAGGCCAAGAACCGCATCGACCTCGAGAAGTTCATCGGCGGGCTCAGCGGCGAGCTGGCGGTCCCCAACGAGCGCGAGTTCGGCTACGAGGAGGTGCGCAGCCGGGACATCGCCGGGGGCGAGAGCCAGTGGCGGGCCTACCTGCTGTACCGCCGGGCGGGGGTCACGGGCGAATACCTGGCCAACGCCGAGGTCGGTTTTTCCCAGGACATGGGCACGCCCGAGGTGCTGTTCACCATGAACCGCCGGGGCGGCGATCTCATGGGCAAGCTGACCGGCGACAACGTGGGCCGGCGCATGGCCATCGTCCTCGACGAGAAGATCACCAGCGCCCCGGTCATCCAGTCGCAGATCAACGAGCGCGGCCGCATCACACTGGGCGCCTTCAGCGATCCGGGGGCGCTGCACAACGAGGCCAAGGACCTGGTGGCGGTGCTCCGCTCCGGCTCGCTGCCGGCGCCGCTGACCCGCACCTTCGAATATCAGGTGGGCCGGACCCTGGGTGAGGATGCGGTGGCGAAGGCCAAGACCTCGATGTCCATCGGCGCCATCGCCGTCATCCTGTTCATGCTCATCTACTACCGGGTCTCGGGCCTGATCGCGAACATCGCCATGGTGCTCAACATGCTCTACATGTTGGCCATCCTGGCCTGGTTCGAGGCCGCCCTCACCCTGCCGGGCATCGCCGGCCTGGTGTTGACCATCGGCATGGCGGTGGACGCCAACATCATCATATACGAGCGCATACGCGAGGAGCTCAGGGCGGGCAAGTCTCCCCGCACCGCGGTCGACGCCGGCTTCTCCCGGGCGTTCTGGACGGTGTTCGATTCGCACGTCACCGCCTTCGTGGCCGGCGTGGTGCTCTATTCATACGGCTCGGGCCCCATCCGGGGGTTCGCCGTGACGCTGCTGGTGGGCATCGTGGCCAACCTGCTGACCTCGGTCTGGATGTCCCGCTGGATGTTCGAGTTCATCGTGAACCGCCGCGGCGCCGGCGCCACCGTCTCGATCTAGGAGCAGGCCATGGCGACCGCACAGAAGTTCTTCGAGATCATCAAGCCCGGCACCAACATCGACTTCATCGGCAGGCAGCGGCTGTGGATCGGCATCTCCATCGTCGCCACCTTGCTGTCGATCCTGATGTTGCCGATAAACGCCTATCTGATCCCCGGCCGCGGCCAGATGCTCAACTGGAGCGTCGAGTTCAAGGGCGGGTCGGAGATCGAGGCCGGCTTCAAGAAGCCGGTCCAGCCGCACGAGATCCGCGACATCCTGGGCTCCGCCGGATACCACGGGGTCGAGGCGGTGCACGTCCCCTCGCGGGGCGCCAACTACTACGTCATCCGCATGGCCGCGGTCTCGGCGCTCTCGCGCGAGCAGGCGGCCAAGTCCGAGGAGACTCTCAAGCAGACCAAGGTCGGGGCGGCCAGCCTGCGCAGCTTCGAGTGGTCGGACGGTGGTGACAAGGTCTACCTGCGGCTCGATCAGCAGGTCGAGATCCCGGCCCTCACCGCGGCGATGAAAGCGGCGGGCATCAACCCGCTGCAGGTGCACACCTTCGGTCGGCCCGAGGACCACAACTACGAGGCCACCCTGGTGAGCCTCGACTCCGAGGTGAAGAAGGCGCTGGAAGCCAAGCTGGGCCAGGGCACCGTGGACATCGGCCAGGTCTCGTCCGTCGGCGCCAAGGCCGGCGAGCAACTCCGCAACGACGGCATCAGCGCCATGCTGGGCGCCATCCTGCTGATCGTCATCTACGTGGCCTTCCGCTTCGACTTCCGCTACGGCCCCGGGACCATCATCGCGCTGCTGCACGACGCGGTGCTGACCATGGGTGCGTTCGCCGTCACCTACAAGGAGTTCTCGCTGACCACGGTGGCGGCGCTGCTGACCATCATCGGGTTCTCGATGAACGACACCATCGTCGTCTTCGACCGCATCCGCGAGGACGCGGCCAAGTACCGCGATCGTCGCTTCGATCGGGTGGTCAACACCGCCATCAACGAGACTCTGTCGCGCACCATCTTGACCAGCGCCACGGTCTTCTTCGTGACGCTGGCCATGAACCTGTTCGGCACCGGCGTCATCCGCGACTTCGCCTTCGCCATGAACGTGGGCGTGATCGTGGGTACCTACTCCTCGGTCTTCATCGCCAGCCCGGTGCTCATCTGGCTGAACGACAAGTTCGCCGCCTCCCAGAAGAAGCAGGGGGGGCGGACCGAGCGCCAGCCGCGCCGACCGGTGCGGCGCCCCCAGCAAGAGCTGCAGGACCAAGACGATCGCTGAGCGCCCGGGGGCCGACCGAGCCATGGCAAGGTGGCGCGTTCCCCCGGTCGACGAAGGTCTGGCCGCCCGGATGGCCTCTGCCCTGCGCGTGCGCGGGTTGACCGCGCGGGTGCTGGTGGCCCGCGGGGTGGTGCAGCCGGACGCGGCCGCCCGTTTCCTGACCCCCCGCCTGGCCGACCTGCGCCTGCCCGACGGCATCGCCGACCTGGCCCGGGCCATCAAGCGCATCGGCGCGGCCCTGCTGGCCGGCGAACGGATCGGCATCTTCGGCGACTACGACGTCGACGGAGTGACCAGCGCGGCGGTCCTGACTCTGTCCTTGCGGGGACTGGGCGGGACGGTGGTGGTCCGGGCGGCGCAGCGGTTCGCCGGCTACGGGTTCTCGCCCGAGGAGGCGGCCCGCTTTGCCGACGAGGGGTGCACCCTGGTGCTGACCGCGGACTGCGGCACCAGTGACCACGCGGCCCTGGCGTACAGCCGGACCCGGGGGGTGGACGTCATCGTCATCGATCACCACCAGATCCCCAGCGGACCCAGCGCCGCCTACGCGCTCATCAACCCGCACCGGCCCGACGACCGCTTCTCTTTCAAGGGCCTGGCCTCCTGCGGGGTGGCCTTTTACCTGGCGGCGGCCCTGCGCTCGCGGCTTCGCGAGCAGCAGCATTCACCCGCCAGGACGTTCGACCCGCGCAGCATCCTGGACCTGGTGGCCCTGGGCACCCTGGCCGACCAGGTGCCCCTGGTCGAGGACAACCGCATCCTGGTCACGGCCGGCCTGCGGCAGCTGAGCACGCGGGCGCGGCCCGGGTTGCGGGTGCTGGCCGAGATCGCGGAGCTGGAGGCGGGGGCGCCCATCGACGAGCAAGACGTCTCGTTCCGGCTGACGCCCCGGCTGAACGCGCCGGGCCGCCTGGGGCAGGCCCAGCTGGCCCTGGACCTGCTGCTGGCCGAGACCGAGGAGGAGGCCCGGGCCCGGGCGGTCGAGATCGACGAGGTCAACCGCACCCGGCAGAAGGTGCAGGAGGAGGTCTGGACCGCCGCCTGCGTCGAGGCGGAGGGGCAGGCCGACGCGCCGGCCATCGTGGTGGGCGCCGAGGGCTGGCACCCCGGCGTGGTCGGCATCATCGCCGCCAAGCTGGTCGACCGCTTCCGCCGCCCGGCCGTGGTGATCGGGTTCCGGGACGGGGTGGGACGGGGATCGGCCCGCACCTGCAACGGCTTCGACCTGCACGCCGCCCTGACCGCCTGCCACGAGCACCTGGAGGTCTACGGCGGCCACGCCGCCGCCGCCGGCGTGACCGTGCAGCTGGCCAGGCTGGCCACCTTCCGCGAGGCCTTTGCCGCGCTGGCCGCCGCCCACGCCGCCGCGGTCCGCCCCGAGGCCGAGACGGCAGCCGACGCCCGGGCCGACCTGGGCGAGCTGGACCTGGCCCAGGTGGAGGAGCTCGGTCGGTTCGCCCCGTTCGGCAGCTCTAACCGGGCGCCGGTGGTGGTCATCCCGGGCACAATCGTACGGACCAGCCGGCAGGTGGGGCAGGGTCACCTGCAGCTGACCCTCTCGCAGGGTTCCAGCCTGGCCGACGCCATCGGCTTCGGCATGGCGCCGCAGGCGCCCGGCGACGGGAGCGTCATCGACATCGTGGCCAGTCCCGAAGTGGACTCGTTCCGCGGTTTCCGGCGGCCACGGCTGCGGATCAGACAGATGTTTCCTTCAGGATCCTGACGTGCGAGCCCGCCCAGACCAGATGCGCGAGAAGACCTTCTTCGAGCTTCTGCCGAAGGGAAGGCTGCTGGCCGCGCTGTCGATGATCCTGTTGCTGATCGCCGTTCTGTACGCGCGCCGCCACACCGGCACCGCCATGGATCAGCTGAACAAGGTGATCGATCCCTCTGCCGCTCCCGCCACCCCCGATCCCACCCGGCGCGTGCGCCTGGCGCCGCCGTCACCCAGCAGCCCGGGCAAGAAGGCGCCATGACCTCCATCGGCTCCCCGTTTTACTGGGGACTCTTCGCGCTCATCGTCGTGATCGCGCTGGCCATCGACCTGGGCATCTTCCACCGCGAAGCCCACGTCGTGCGGATGCGGGAGGCCTCGATCTGGACGGCGGTGTGGGCCACCCTGGCGCTGGTCTTCAACGCTTTTCTCTACTACCGGTTCGGGGCGGTCAAGGCCACCGAGTTCTTCCAGGGCTGGCTGCTGGAATACGCGCTGTCGGTGGACAACGTCTTCGTCTTCCTGGTGGTGTTCCGCTACTTCCACGTCCCCCAGCAACATCTGCACAGGGTGCTGTTCTGGGGCATCGTGGGGGCGGTGATCGCGCGCGGGCTGTTCATCGGCGCCGGTGCCGTGATCATCCAGCGCTTCCACTGGGTGATGTACCTGCTGGGCGCCTTCCTGGTGTACACCGCTGCCCGGATCCTGTTCCAGAAGGACGCCGAGGTGGACCCGGGCAAGAACCTGGCCCTGCGCTTCGCCCAGCGGACCTTGCGGACCACCAAGGAGTACCACGGTCAGAAGTTCATGATCCGCCGGGATGGCAAGCTGTGGGCCACGCCGCTGCTGGTGGTGCTGGTGGTGGTGGACGTCGCCGACGTGATGTTCGCGGTGGACTCGATCCCGGCGGTGTTCGGCGTGACCACCGACGTGTTCATCGTCTTCACCTCGAACATCTTCGCCATCCTGGGCCTGCGCTCGCTGTTTTTCCTGATCGAGGGTCTGGTGGCGCGCCTGCGCTTCCTGAAGGTGGGCGTGGCGGTGATCCTGGCGTTCATCGGCGTCAAGATCCTGATCCGGCCCTGGTACGAGATCCCGGTGATGGCCTCGCTGGTGGTGCTGGCGGGCGTGCTGGCGGTGTCGGCCCTGGCCTCGGTGCTGGTGCCGGCGGCCCCGCCGCCCGAGACCCCGCCGTCCTGACCGTCAGAGACGGCGGTGGCCCAGGCAGGGCAGGGTGGTGCGCACCTTGTCCTGGTAGGCGGGGTCCACCTCGCCGATGGCCAGGCCATCGTGCTCGCCACATTCGGCGATGACGACCCCCCACGGGTCGATCACCAGGGCGTGGCCGTAGCTGGACCGCTTGCCGCCGTGAAAACCCCACTGGGCGGGGGCGAACAGGTACACCTGGTTCTCGATCGCCCGCGCCCGCAGCAACGCGTGCCAGTGGTCCTTGCCGGTCTCGCGGGTGAAGGCGGCGGGCACCGCCACCAGCCGTGCGCCCCGGCGGGTCAGCTCGCGGTACAGCTCGGGAAAGCGCAGGTCGTAGCAGATGCTCAGCCCCAGCGGGCCCCAGGGCGTCTCCGCCACCACCGGCCCCTCGCCGGCGGCGATGGTGTCCGACTCGCGGAAGCGGTGGCCGCCTGGGATCTCCACGTCGAACAGGTGGATCTTCCGGTAGCGCGCGCGGATGGTGCCCTCGGCGTCCAGCAGGACGCTGGTGTTGCCGATGCGACCGGGGTCGTCGGACAGCCGTTCGGGGAAGCCGCCCAGCAGCAGCCAGACCCGGCTGTCCCGGGCGGCGGCGCGCATCGCCGCGAGGATGGGGCCGCCGTCACCCGGTCCGTCCAGGCGCTCGGCGATCGTCAACTTGTGGTCACGGTCGCTCCCCAGATAGGCGAAGTTCTCCGGGAGGCCCACCAGGCCGGCGCCCGATTCTGCCGCCCGCTGGATGAGCCCGCGGGCCACCGCCAGGTTGGCTGCCACGTCCTCGGTGGAGCACATTTGCGCCGCAGCAATCCGCTGGGACATGGTTGCACCCTAACACCCGGGGGGCCGGGCCACCGCCGGAAACTCGCCCAACCTCAGCGCTTTCGCCGGCTGTCCGGAGGGGTTTGGTTTGCGTAGTGTGCAAGGTCGTGGTAAAAATCGCGTTCCCTAACAGGCACACCCCGAACAGCGGGCGGGCCAGCGAGCCCGCCTTTTTTTTGCCCAACGTCGTTTCAGAAAGGTTACCTCCCCACGACAAATGCGTAAGGAAATCGCCGAGCTCTGGAACTTCATCGAACCCTATGCCCGGGGTGCGGGGTTCGATCTGGTCGAGCTCCAGTGGGGCAGGGAGGGTGGGGGCTGGGCCCTGCGCGTCTTCATCGATAGACCGTACCGGCCCGACGACGGTCCGCGCCTTCCAGGCGCCACCGGAACCGACCCGCTGTTCGAGCAGCCGGGGGTGGGGTTCGAGGACTGCGAGCGCGTGAGCCGGGACCTGTCGGCCGCGCTGGATGTCGCCGATCTGATTCCACACGGGTACGCGCTGGAGGTCAGCTCCCCCGGTCTGGAACGGCCGCTGCGGCGCGAGCAGGACTTCCGCCGATTCGCCGGCGTGGAGGTGAAGGTACGCACCACCGAGCCGGTGGAGGGGCGACGCAATTTTTCAGGGACGCTGGCCGGTGCCGAAGCCGGCGTCGTCGAGGTGGAATGCGATGGACACCGCTACCGGGTCCCCATCGACCTGGTGGCCAGGGCCAACGTCGTTCCCAACTGGGCCGAGGAGTTCCGGCGGAGCGCGGGCAGCGGCAATGCCCGTGAGGACCGCGCCGGGGACGAACCCGATCGGCGGCGCCGCCGCGGATCCAACAAGCCGTCCTCAAGGAGCGCATCATGAATGAAGTGTCTGGACTGGGACTGGTCCTCGACCAGGTGTCCAAGGACAAGAACATCGATCGTCGCGTGCTGGTCGAAGCGCTTGAGCAGGCCATCCTCACGGCCGCCAAGCGTGCCTTCGGCATGCACCGGGAGATGGAGGCCAAGTTCAACGAGGCCAATGGCCGGGTGGACCTGTTCCAGATCGTCAAGGTCGTGCCCGCGGTGACGGTGCCGGGCAACGAGATGACCCTGGAGGACGCCCACAAGTTCGACCCCGACTCGATCGAGGGCGACGAACTGCTGTTCCAGATCTTCTACGATGAGAAGGACCAGGCCAAGGCCGAGGAGCAGGACTCCAAGTACGGCCACGTCCTGCAGCTGAACCGGGCCTGGAAGACCTTCGGCCGCATCGCCGCCCAGACCGCCAAGCAGGTGATCCTGCAGCGGGTGCGGGAGGCGGAGCGTGAGAACGTATTCAACCAGTACCGCGACAAGCGGGGCGAGCTGATCTCCGGCATCGTCCGCCGCTTCGAGCGCGGCAACATCATCGTCGACCTGGGCGGCGCCGAGGCGGTGCTGCCGGTGCGCGAGCAGGTGCCCCGCGAGTCTTACCGGGCCGGCGACCGCATCGTCGCCTTCGTGGTGGACATCGACAAGGGGGCGCGGGGGCCGCAGATCATCATCTCGCGCGCACACCGGGGGCTGCTCGAGAAGCTGTTCGAGATGGAGGTGCCGGAGATCTACGACAAGATCGTCCGCATCGAGGCCTCTGCCCGCGAGCCGGGCGCGCGGTCGAAGATCGCGGTCAGCTCGCGCGACCGGGACGTGGACCCGGTGGGCGCCTGCGTGGGCATGAAGGGCTCGCGCGTGCAGGCGGTGGTCCAGGAGCTGAGGGGCGAGAAGATCGACATCGTGCCCTGGGACGGCGACCCGGCTCGTTTCGTCTGCAACGCCATCGCCCCGGCCGAGGTGTCGCGGGTGATCATCGACGCGGGCACGCACACCATGCAGCTGATCGTCCCCGACGACAAGCTGTCGCTGGCCATCGGCAAGAAGGGCCAGAACGTGCGGCTGGCCTCGCAGCTGACTGGCTGGCGCATCGACATCCACTCGGAGGCCAAGGTGCGCGAGCTGGAGACCCGGGCGCTGGCCTCACTGTCGGCCATCCCCGGCGTATCCGCCGAGGCGGCCGATGGCCTGTTCAAGCAGGGCTGGCGTTCCACCCGCGAGGTGGCCCGCGCCTCGGCCGACGAGCTGGTGGGCCTGACCGGCATCCCCGACGCTGCGGCTGCCGAACGCATCATCGCCGCAGCCTCGGCGGCGGCCGAGGCGGAAGAGAAGCGCCGGCAGGAGGCGCTGGCCGCGGCCGAAGGAAGCGGCGAGCCCGAAGACGGCAACGCGCCGACGCGCGCGGAGGAGCGGGCGTGATTGGAACGACCGTCTTCCCCGCCGCCGCATGTCCCCACGCGGACCTGCGTGGGCTGCCGGCAGGCCGGCCCGGCCCCTCAGCTGGTGCGGCTGGTGCTGCGACCGGGACCGCCGGTCGAGCTCTCCACCTGCTCCGGTCGCCAGCGCGGCCCCGGGCGGGGGGCCTGGATCCATCCCCGCGATATTTGCGTGACGGCGGCGCTACGAACCAACGCCTTCGCCCGCGCCTTTCGAGCTTCGATTCCACCCGTGGATGCGTCGGCTCTGCTGGCATCGATCCTCGGCTCGCGCTAACTCCAACCCCAGGGAAAAGGGGGCATTCATGATAGGAAGCGGCTACGAGCGACGAGACCCGCCCTCTGACGGTGGCGGCGGCGGCGGCGTGCGCATGCGTGTGTACGAGCTGGCCAAGGACCTGGGCGTTTCCAACAAGGACCTGGTCAACAAGATCAAGTCCCTGGGGATCGAGATCGCCAACCACATGTCCCATCTAGACCCCGCCGACGTCGAACGCATCCGCCGCGCCCTGGATCGCGAACGCCACGAGACGCTGATCGAGCAGCGGC
>JBKPRZ010000777.1:0-2860 GCA_046734815.1 Myxococcota bacterium
GGACGGGGACGGGCTGATGCGGTTCGCGAAACGCCGCGATTAGTGGTGCACTTGCAGAGAGGCGGGGGGTGGGGGCGGGGGAGGGGGGGAGGGGGTGGTGCAGGAGACGGCGGGGGTGGTGATCTGGCCGGCGTCGGGGAAGCTGTACCAGCCGTTCTGGGCGCTCGAGGGCGACTCGCGCGCGAACCAGGGCAACATCACCTCGGTCTGCAGGTGGTACGCGTAGTTGTTCACCGAGACCACGTAGTTGGGGAAGAAAGCGAAGTCGGGGCCGTTGCCGGTCGGGTCGCCCACCTCGAGGTACGGGTTGTCACCGCACACCTCGTTGCGGGGCGGGTAGGCCCACAGCGGGACGATGTTGTTGACGAACGGGTCGTTCAGCCACTCGGACACCTCGTGGCTCAAGGTCGAGACGTCGGCCAGCAGATCGCCGACGATGTTGATGTCCAGCCAGCTGGTGTAGATCAGCGTCTGCAGGGTCTCGCTGCCGTCGGAGGCCGCGCGCGAGAAGGCGTCGTGGTAGCCGAGGGCGTCGGCGAACACGTTCTGGGTCACGAAGATCGGCACCTCGTCGGGCTGCACGTCCACCAGCTGCAAGATGGTGTGGATCTGGCTGTCGATGGCGCCGAACCGGACGTTGCCGATCATGTCGCCGGACTCGGTCACCTGGATCAGCTCGCCGATGTCGGGCGTGACCTGCACGTCGATGGTGCGGCCGATGCGCGGCTTGGCCATCTTGACGTGCCAGCGGCGCTGGGCGTCCATCTTGTTCCAGAAGGTGGTGCGCTGGAGGACGTCGCCGAACTGCCCGGTGGCGTTCGGGTAAGGCGCGTCTTCGTAGATCGGCGACTGGGCGATGTTGGTGACGGCCAGGTCGGGATCGAAGGTGGCGTCCTGCTCGAAGAAGACGAACTTCATGCGCAGGGGGATGATCACCGAGCGCAGCTTGCTGGTGCGGCCGCTGCTGGGCGGGTCGCCCACCATGGTCCAGGGGTAGCTCTTGCCCTCGAAGTTGAAGGCGCCCGAGAAGTGCGGCAGCGATTTCAAGCGGCGGTCGACGCTGTCGGTGCGCATCCGATCGATGCCACCTTTCTTCTTGAAGCCGACGCCCTTGAGGCGGGCCTGCAGGGTGGCGCGGTCCAGGCGCTCGATCGGTTTGCGGGGTAGACCGGCCGGGGGGGTGGCGGCGGCTTGCGCGCGGGTGTGCGGCGACAGGGCGCCCGAGAAAAGGACGGCGGCGCCGACTGCCAGCAGGGCCAGCCTGCCGGTGTGCCGTTTGTACAGGGATCGCATCTCCATTCCGTGACCTCCAGCGAAAGGGCTGACAGGTTAAACGGCGGAGCAGGCTGTTGTTTCCAGAATAGGAGCCGGTGATCCATCACGTGACAGCGTCCGCGCGCGGTCGTGATCGGCGCTCCGGTGAAGTCCCGGACGATCGTGGTCGATGTTCCGACCGTCCAGGATGCTGGTGTGATCGGTGTCCCGTCGGCGATGAAGCCGCTCAGGGCATGCAGGCTTCGTACACGGGCTTCTCCGGCTCGGCGTCGCAGCGGACGGTCTGGGGGACCGGGTCGGGCACCGCAAAGCCGAAGCGCTGGAAGAACGGTGTGCGGTACATCGCCTTCCAGGTGCCGAAGGCCTGCGCGACCGAACCGGGCAGGATCCCGCTGCGATACAGGACGCGGAAGGTGGTCAGCTCCCGGCAGAAGTTGCAGAAGCGCGCCGGCCGCAGGGTCAACATGCCGGTCGTGCACCAGTATTTGCCGTTCTCGTGGGTGCCGTTCATGTGGCACTTCAGCTCCGAGTGGTAGCCGCGATCGGGGCGGCCGAAGGCGCCCACCAGCTGCTCGCTCTTGTCGTTGATGCCGCGGCCGAACAGCAGGTGCTGCCAGGGCAGCTCCTCGCAGCGGCTGGTGCCGGTGACGTTGGCCCAGTCGTTGCCGGGGTCGGTGCGCGTGTTGCTGTCCTCCATGTATTCGTCGCGCACGTCCGAGAAGGCGTGGGTGAACTCGTGGGCGTGGCCCACGCCGAACGCGCAGCGCATGGTCAAGTTGCGGTCGTTCGGGTTGGCGCAGGTGGTGGTGTGGCCGCTGACGCCGGCGCGGCCGCGGGCCGGATCGAGCAGCAGGAACGAGGCGGCGAAGTTGCGCGAGGAGGCGGTGGGCGGGAACGGGAAGGCGTCCGGCCCGGCGCCATCGAGCGCGGCCCACATCGGCGGGGCGGCGGCGGTGTTGTCGTCGCCGAAGGCGGTGGCGCCGGCGCCGATGTGGGCGGCCGACGCGCGCGGCAAGTACCAGACCACGAAGGCCTCGCGGAACTTGCTGTAGGGATCCAGCTCGAAGACCTCGCGCACCCAGCGATCGACGTCGTTGCTCGGCTGGGTGGGGTTGTGGGTGGCGGCGTCGTGGAAGACGCGCATCTCCTCGGCCAGGTAGCCCTCGGGAAACAGGAGGATGTGCAGGCGCCGCTCGATGGGCAGGCGGGCCACCCGGGCGCCGGTCAGCACGTCGTCGAAGTCGCCGGCGCCCAGCTGCTCGAGCGCCCACTCGCCCGCCGGCGTGGCCTCCACCTCGTTGGACACCTTGCCCTCGCCGCCCTCGTTCACCACCGCGACGACGTAGTGATAGGCGGTGCCGTTGGTCAGGCCGCGGTGGACGAAGGCCGGCTCGGTGCTGTCCAGGCGCTGGCCGCTGGACGGCGTGACGCCCGCGCTGGTGGACCAGTAGATCCGATAGCTGCGCGCGCTGGAGTCCCGCGTCCAGTCCAGGCCGATGGTCCCGTTGGCCGCGATCGCGGTCAGCTGGATGGCCGCCGGCGGCGGTGGCGGCGGTGGAGCGGGCGGCGGGCCGCCCGGCGGCGT
>JBKPRZ010000778.1:0-28441 GCA_046734815.1 Myxococcota bacterium
ACGCTGGAGCTGCTGTCGCCCGACGGACCGGCGACGGTCAAGAAGGCCGACATCCGCACGCGCGAGCACGGCGGCTCGGGCATGCCCGACGGATTCGGCCAGATCCTCTCGCGCCGCGACCTGCGCGACCTGGTCGCCTTCGTGTCGACCCTCCGCTAGCCGATGGCAGCCCGGCCCGATCAGGGATCGCAGCTTTCGCCCAGGTAACGGGGAGGTTTCTTTCCCTCGCCAACGTGTCGTAAGCAGACGCGAATCGCGAGGGCGAACGTTCGCGCGCGATTCGGGCGACGTCGGCGGGCGGCCACCGCCTCAGTTCCGCCCGCCGCGGGGCCAGCGGCTGTATCATCAGGGCCGGGGAGGCGTTCAATGAAAAAGATCGAAGCCATCATCAAGCCGTTCAAGCTGGATGACGTCAAGGAGAGGCTGCGCGAGATAGGGGTGCAGGGGATGACGATCGCCGACGTCAAAGGCTTCGGCCGGACGGCCGGCAAGAAGGAGATCTACCGAGGCTCGTCGTACGTGGTCGACTTCGTCCCGAAGATTTCGATCGAGGTCGTGGTGACGGACGAGATGGTGAAACAGGTGGTCGAGACGCTGGTCTCCGTTGCCCGCACCGGAGAGATCGGGGACGGGAAGATCTTCATCTCCCCGATCGAAGAGATCATCCGGATCCGCACCGGCGAACGGGGCGAGGACGCTCTCTAGCCGGGCTCGATATCGACAGCCGGGACAACACGCCGTCGGCTCCGGCTGCGCAGCCGGTGGCGTGTTGGTCTTGCCGGCGAACGAGAAGAGTGAGCCCAGCGGCAGGGTGCGCCCGCGCGACCCCTTGACAGCAGCGGCGCAAAACCGGTAAACGCCATCCTCCGACGATGTTCGTCCTCCCCTGCACCTTCGACCTTTGCGTCCTGCGCGTCTCCGCGCGCAAGCGCAATTGCAAGCGGCCGGGGATGGGTCGACACGTCCGGTAACCCCGAGGCTGTTGCAACCCATCCGGAAGCGGGTGGGTTCCTCGGCTCGCTCGCCTCCTTCTGCCAGGAGTCGATCATGAGCGAGCCCCTTGCCCCCCCTTCGACGCGTGCCGCGTCCATGCCCCTGCAGGCGTCGGACCTGCGGGGTGTCTTCGTTCCGCTGGTCACCCCCTTTCACGACGACGGCAGCCTCGACGAAGCCTCCTTCCGGGCGCTCGCCGAGGAGCTGCTGGCCGCCGGCGTGCACGGCCTCGTGCTCGCCGGGACCACCGGCGAGAGCCCCACCCTCCGCTGGCCGGAGGTCGAGCGGCTGCTGGCCGTCCTGACCGCAGTGGTGCGCGCCCGGGTGCCGATCCTCGTGGGCACCGGCAGCAACGACACCGCGCAGTCGGTCGAGCGCACCGAGCGGGCGCGCCAGCTGGGCGCCGACGCGGCCTTCGCGGTCTGTCCCTACTACAACCGCCCCTCGCCCAGGGGCGTGATCGCGCACTACCGGGCCATCGCGGCCGTCGGCCTGCCCACGGTCGCTTACCACATCCCCTACCGCACCGGCCTGCTGCTCGATCGCCCCACCCTCGAGGCGGTGCTCGCCATACCGGGCGTCATCGGCCTCAAGGAGAGCTCGGGCGGCCTCGAGAACATCGCCGCGCTGGCGCGGGGCGAGGGGCCTGCCTTGCTGTGCGGGGAGGACGCCCTGTTCCTGGGCGCGCTGGAGGCGGGCGCACCCGGCGGCATCCTCGCCGCCGCCAACCTGCTGCCGCACGCCTTCGTCGAGATCTACCGGGCCTTCGCCGCCGGCCAGAGGGAGCGCGCCCGCGCCGTCTCAGCCCGCGTCGGCCCGCTGGTGGATCTGCTGTTTGCGGAGCCGAACCCGGCGCCGCTCAAGTGGGCGCTGCACCACCAGGGCCGCCTTCGCTCGTCGGCGCAGCGGCTGCCCATGGCGCCGATCGGTGAGGATCTCGCCAGCAAGCTGCAGGCGATCCTGGCCCCCGGCGCCGCGCAGCTCGAGCGCCTGATCGCGGCGTTCGAGGCGGCGACGGTGCCGGCGAGCAGCTGGACCCACCGGGCCCACCTGCTGGTCGGCACCAGCTACGTCCACCGGCACGGACCGGAGGGGGCGCTGGATCGCCTGCGCAGCGGAATCTTGCGCCTCAACCGCAGCCACGGCACCCCCGAGACTGAGTCCCGCGGCTACCACGAGACCATCACGCGCGCCTACGTCACCTTGCTCGCGCGCTTCCTGGACGACCTCCCGCAGGCCGGGTCGCTCGAGACCGCCGTCGCCACCGTTCTCGCCAGCCCGCTCGCCCAGCGGGATGTGCTGTTCCGGTACTACACCCGCCCCCTCCTGCTCTCCCCCGCCGCCCGCCGCAGCTTCCACCCGCCGGATCTGCACGCCCTGGCCGTCGACTGACCGGCGAGCCGCTCAACGAGACCAGCCCCGATGACGGTATCCACTGTATGGACAGCGGGCCTGGCGGCGCCAGACTCGGGGCGAGGAGGTGCATCGCGCGAGGCCCACGGCGGGTCGCCCGTACACTGCGTCGGTCATGAACGTAGCCAACCGTCAAGACTACGACTTCGTCCGCCTCGGTCTGTCCGGTCAGACGGCGCTGAAGGGGTTCCTCGAGGCGGCGCCCGACGCCATCGTCGTGGTCGACACCCGGGGGCGAATCGTCGTCGTCAATCGTCTGACCGAGAAGCTGTTCGGTTACGACCGCGAAGAGCTGCTGGGCAACGAAGTGGAGATGCTGGTTCCCGAACGCCTCCGCCACGGCCACGTCGGCTACCGGACCAGCTACTTCGGCGAGCCCCGCACCCGTCCGATGGGGGCCGGACGGGAGCTGGCCGGTCGCCGAAAGGACGGCTCCGAGTTCCCGGTAGAGATCAGCCTGAGCCCGCTCACGACCGCCACCGACCCGCTGGTCATCAGCATCATCCGCGACACCACCCAGACGCGGCAGCTGGAGGCCAAGTTCCGCGGGTTGCTGGAATCGGCGCCCGACGGAATGGTCGTCGTCGACAGCACGGGACGCATCGCCATCGTGAACAGCCAGATCGAGCGGATCTTCGGCTACCCGCGCGACGAGCTGATCGGCCAGCCGATCGAGATGCTGGTTCCCGAGCGTTTGCGCGGCGTCCACGTGTCCGATCGGAACGGCTACTTCCGCACCCCGCGCACGCGGCCCATGGGTGCCGGCGCCAGCTCGCTCACCGGTCGAAAGCGCGACGGCACCGAGTTCCCGGTCGAGATCAGCCTCTCGCCCATGCGGACCGAAGAGGGCATCCTGGTCACCGCCGCCGTCCGGGACATCACCGAACGCAAGAAGGTGGAGGCCAAGTTTCGCAGCTTCCTCGAAGCGGCGCCCGACGCCATCGTGATCGCGAACCGGGAGGGACGCATCGTCCTCCTGAATTCTCAAGCCGAGCGGCTGTTCGGCTACCAGCGGGCCGAGCTGCTCGACAAGGCGGTGGAGACCCTGGTACCGGCGCGCTTTCGCTCGCGTCACGTCGATCACCGGGGGGATTTCTTCGACGACCCTCGCGTGCGCCCGATGGGATCGGGACTGGAGCTGTTCGGTGAGCGCAAGGACGGCATCGAGTTCCCGATCGAGATCAGCCTCAGCCCCATCGACACCGAGGAGGGCACCCTGGTCTCCGCCGCCATCCGCGACATCTCCGAGCGCAAGGCGGTCGAGGTCAAGCTGCGCGCCTCCCTGCGGGAGAAGGAGGTGCTGCTCAAGGAGATCCACCATCGGGTGAAGAACAACCTGCAGATCGTCTCGAGCATGCTCAACCTGCAGGTGGGCCAGCTGTCCGATCCCATCGCGCTCGAGCTGTTCAAGGAGAGCCAGAACCGGGTGCGATCGATCGCGCTGTTCCACGAGACGCTCTATCAATCGAAAGACCTGGCCCGCATCGAGATCGCCGAGTACCTGAGGGGCGTCGCCACCGGTCTGTTCGCCGCCTACGGCGTGAACCCCGACGAGATCGTGCTGGAGATGGAGACCGAGGACATGCCCCTGGCCGTCGACGCCGCCATCTCTTGCGGGTTGCTGGTCAACGAGCTGGTATCCAATGCCCTCAAACACGCCTTTCCCCAGGGACGAAAGGGTGCCGTGCACGTCTCGCTCGCGCGCCACCGCGAGCTGGCCATCCTGCAGGTGGGCGACGATGGCGTGGGCATCCCCGCGAGCCTCGATTTTCGCAATGCCACCACCCTGGGCCTGAGGCTGGTCTGCATCCTGACCGAGCAGATTCGCGGCAACATCCAGCTGGACCGCCAGCGGGGCGGCACGCAGTTCGAAGTGACCTTCGAGCACGGCGGTCCGTCATGACCGCCGACCGCAAGCGCATATTCATCGTCGAGGACCAGCGGCTGATCGCAGCGGACCTGGACAACACGTTGCTCAAGCTGGGTTACCTGGTGGCGGGCAGCGTCGCCTCCGGCGCCGAGGCGGTCGAGCAGACCCTGGCGCTGCGACCGGATCTGGTGCTCATGGACATCCGGTTACAAGGCGACATGGACGGGATCGAAGCGTCGGAAGCGATCCGCCAGCGCTTCGACGTGCCGGTGGTGTTCCTGACCGCCTACGCCGACGAGGAGACCCTGGTCCGCGCCAAGCTGGCGGCGCCCTACGGCTACGTGGTCAAGCCCTTCAACCAGCGCGAGCTGCGAGCGGCGATCGAGATCGCGCTCTACAAACACGAGGCGGATGAGCTGCTCTCGAAGCAGAGAGCGCGCCTGGAGGCGGCCGAACAGTTCCGGCTTCTGGTCGACAGCGTCCGGGACTACGCGATCTTCAAGCTGGATTGCGAGGGGCTGATCATCAGCTGGAACGCGGGCGCCGAGCGCATCAAGGGGTATCGCGCCGACGAGATCATCGGCCAGCATTTTTCGATCCTTCACACCCCCGAAGCCATCGCCGCCGGCGAGCCCGAACGACATCTGGCCGTGGCCCGCCGGGAGGGGCGGTTCCAGCAAGAGGGCTGGCGGGTTCGCAAGGACGGCTCCCGGTTCTGGGCCAGCGTGGTCATCACCGCCCTGTTCGACGCTGATGGCCGGCTGCTCGGTTTTGCCAAGGTCGCGCGTGACATGACCGAAGCCAGGCGGCACGAGCAGGCGCTCGAGCAGGCCATCCGCGCGCGAGACGAGTTCCTGCAGGTCGCCTCCCACGAGCTGAAGACGCCGCTGACGACCCTTCTGATCCAGCTCGATACGTTGAAGCGGACGATAGAGTCGGCGGGCGCACTGACCGACTCCCTGTCTGACAGCATGGATCTGGCCACCCGCCAGAGCGTCCGACTGAGCCGGCTCATCGACAGTCTGCTGGACGTGACCAGGATCAGCGGCGGACGCCTGGTCCTCGAGCCCGTTCCGTTCGATTTCGCGGAGATGCTCCGCGAGATGATCGACCGCCTCCAGGTCGAGGCGCGGCGGCTGCCGGCGAAGCTGACCCTGGACGCCCCGGCCAGCGTCCCGGGAACCTGGGATCGACTGCGGGTGGAGCAACTGGTGTCCAACCTCCTGTCGAACGCGCTCAAGTACGGTCTGGGCAACCCCGTGACGGTGGAGCTGCGCGATCTCGGGGACCGGATCCAGCTGTCGGTGACCGATGGGGGCATCGGCATCGAACCGGAGTTTCTCCAGCGCATCTTCGATCGCTTCGAACGGGCGGTCTCGTACCGGCACTACGGTGGTCTCGGGCTGGGCCTGTTCATCGCCCGCGAGATCACCCAGGCCCACGGCGGTGTGATCAGCGCCCGCAGCGAGCCGGGCGTGGGCTCCACGTTCACCGTCGTCTTGCCCCGGACGCCGCCTCAGCCGCCTCCGCGGAACGAAGCGCCGGGGGGCTGAACAGGACGCCGTCGGCGCCCGCGGTGGGGCGGCGCGGCCGCTGTCCGCCGGCGAGGCGGCCGTGTTATACGGCGCAGGTGGGCGGCGGCCGCGAGCCGGAGCTGGTGCGGGCGGTCGGGCTGGCAAGCCTCACCGCCATCGCCCTCAACGGGGTGATCGGCGCGGGCGTGTTCGTGCTGCCGGCCACGGTGGCGCGCATCCTGGGCGCGGCCAGCCCGGCGGCGTACCTGGTGGCCGCGCTGGTGACCGGCCTGGTGGTGCTCTGCTTCGCCGAGGCGGGCAGCCGCTGCGAGGCGACCGGCGGTCCCTACCAGTATGCGCGCGAGGCCTTCGGCGGGTTCGTCGGTTTCCAGGCCGGCTGGATGTTCCTGGTCTCGCGGGTGACCGCGGTGGCCGCCATCGCCAACGCCTTCTGTTCGTACCTCGGCTATTTCTGGCCCCCGCTGGGGGGCGGGCCCGGTCGGGGTCTGGCCATGACCGCGGCCCTGGGCGCGCTGGCCTGGATCAACGTGCTGGGCGTGCGTCGCGGGGCCCTGGCGGTCAACCTGTTCACCGTCGGGAAGCTGGGACCGCTCCTGCTGTTCGCCGCCGCCGGCCTGCTGCACACCTCCGCGGATGCCTTCAGCTTCCGTCCGGCCGGCTGGGCGCCGCTGAAGGAGGCCAGCCTGGTCCTGGTCTTCGCGTTCGGCGGATTCGAGTCCGCCTCGGTGCCCAGCGAGGAGATGGTGAACGCGCGCCGCAACCTCCCCATCGCCCTGGTCACCGCTGTGGCGGCGACCGCGGTGCTTTACGTCGCCATCCAGATCGCCGCTCTGGGAGCGTTGCCCGATCTGGCTCACTCGGCCACCCCGCTCGCCTCGGCGGCACGGGTCTTCATGGGGCCGGCCGGCGGCACGCTGCTCACCCTGGGCGCGGTGCTGTCCACCATCGGAGCCACCAGCGCCAACGTCCTGGCGGCGCCCCGCATGATCTACGCGCTGGCGCGGGCGCACCTTCTGCCCTCGCGGCTGGCTCGGGTGCACGCGCGCCACCGCAGCCCCCACCTGGCCATCCTGCTGTTCTGTGGCGTCAGCTGGGCGCTGGCGGTGACCGGCACCTTCGCTCAGCTGGCGGCGCTGAGCGCCGTCTCGCGGCTGTTCTTCAACGTGACCACCTGTCTGGCCGTGCCGGTGCTGCGCCGCCGCCCCCCTCCTCCCGGCCCGGTCTTCACCTTGCCGGGCGGTCCCCTGGTTCCCGCGCTGGCCGCGGGCTGCGCCATCTGGCTGCTGACCGGCAGCTCGCGCCGCGAGCTGGTGGGCGGCCTGCTGGCGCTGGCCGCTGGCACCTTGCTGTTCCTCCTTGCTGTTCCTGGTCGGCGGCGGGCGGCGCGCGTCGTTGACCCTGCCGCCGGCCGCGTGCTCTAGTTCTCCCGGAGCCTGTCCCTGGTGACCACCACGGGAAAGATAGGGTTTCGCATCCGGACCGACCCGGCGCGGCCGCCGGCGGATCTGGTGGACGCCTTCCGCGGTCTGGCCACGCCCAACCTGGCCGACGCCATGGGGCGTTTTCACTTCATGGATCCGGGGATCGTGGCCCGCACCGGCCTGCCCCTGTGCGGGGTGGCGGTGACGGTGGCGGCGCGACCGGCCGACAACCTGATGGTCCACAAGGCGCTGGAGCTGGCGCGGCCCGGGGACGTGATCGTCGTGAACACCAGCGGCAACACCACCAGCGCCGTGTTCGGCGGCCTTATGGGTCACACCGCCGCCGCCGCCCGGCTGGGCGGCATCGTCGTCGACGGCGCGGTCCGTGACCTGGACGAGCTGACCGCGCTGCACCTGCCGGTCTTCAGCCGCAGCGTCTGCGCCGGCGGCTGCGACAAGGACGGCCCGGGCGAGGTGAACGTGCCGGTCGCCTGCGGCGGGATCGTCGTCATGCCGGGCGACATCGTGGTCGGTGACCGGGACGGCGTGGTGGCCATCCCCGCCGACGACGCCGCCGAGGTGCTGGAGCTCGTGCGGACCCTGGTCGCGCGCGAGCGCGCGCGCATCGCCGAGATCGATCGCGGCGTGCTGTTCAAGCCCGAGATCGACGAGACGCTGCGCAAACGCGGCGTGATCCCTTGAGCCATCCGCTGGACCGGCCCCTTCTGTTGATGACCCCCGGCCCGACCCGGGTGCCCGAGCGGGTGCGCGCGGCGGGAGCGCGCGAAGCGATCCACCACCGCAGCGAGACCTTCGCCCGGGTGCTGGCCGACGGGCTGGCCCGGCTGCGCCCGCTGTTCGGCACCGAGGCCGCCGATGTCCTTCCGGTGCACGCCACCGGTCGCGGCGCCCTGGAGGCGGCGGTGGTCAATCTGTTTTCGCCCGGCGACGAGGTGATCGCCTGCGGCAACGGCAAGTTCGGCGGCCTGTGGGCGGACATCGCGGCTGCCCACGGCCTGGTCGTCCACCGCGTGTGCAGCGACTGGCGCCGGGCCGTGGAGCCGGCGGAGATCGCGGAGGCTTGCCGCGCCCATCCGCGCGCCCGGGCGCTGCTGCTCGCCCATTGCGACAGCTCCACCGGCGTGCTCAACGACGTGGCCGCCGCCGCCGCGGTCGCGCGGGCCCACGGCGCCCTGGTGCTGGTGGACGCCGTCAGCGCCCTGGGAGGTGCGCCCTTCCAGCTCGACGGATGGGGCGTGGACCTGGCCGTGACCGCCTCGCAGAAGTGCCTGATGTCCAGTCCGGGCCTCGCCTTCGTCGCCGTGGGCGCGCGCGCCTGGGCGGCCTGCGCGCACGCCCGGCTGCCTCACGTCTACTGGGACTTCGCCGCCATCCGCGACAGCCTGGCACGCCCGCGTCCCGAGACGCCCGGCACCACCCCGGTCAGCCTGATGCGCGAGGTGGCCGAAGCGCTGGCCGCGATCGCCGAGGAGGGACTGCCCGCGGTGTTCGATCGTCACGAAGCGATGGCCCGGCGGATCCGGGACGGCGTGACCGCGCTCGGCTTGCCGCTGATGTTTCCCGAGCTGGGGCGTTTGTCGCCGACGGTGACCGCGGTGGCGGTGCCAGGCCTCGATCCGATCCGCTTGCGGCAAGCGCTGGTGCGGCGTGGAGTCCTGATCGCGGAAGGGCTGGGGAAATATCGCGACCGCGCCGTCCGCATCGGTCACCTGGGCGACATCCGGCCGGCCGACGTCGACCGGACCGTGGAGGCGCTGGCGGACGCGCTGGCCGAAGTGCGAGGCTGAAGGGGGATCCGGGATGGCGGGCAGAACCCTCAGCGAGAAGATCCTCTCGGCGCGGTCGGGACAGGACGCGCGCGCCGGCGACATCGTGGTCTGCGCGGTCGACTGGGCGATGGGCACGGACGCCTCGATGCCGATGGCCCTCGACTACTTCGAAGCCATGGGCGGCACCCGGGTCCACGATCCCGCGCGGGTGGTGGTGGCCTTCGACCACTACGCCCCACCGCCCAGCCCCCTGACCGCGGCCCTGCACCAGCGGGTCCGCGACTTCGCCCGGCGCACCGGGATCGTCGTCCACGACGTCGGCGAGGGCATCGGCCACCAGATCATGGTGGAGAGGGGGCGGGCGCGCCCCGGCCTCCTGCTGGTGGGCGCCGACAGCCACGCGGTGACAGCGGGCGCGCTCGGCGCCTTTGCCACCGGAATCGGCTCGTCCGATCTGGCGGCGGTGATGATCTGCGGCCGCCTGTGGTTCAAGGTGCCCGGGTCCATCCGGGTGGTGCTCGAAGGGACGCTGCCGGCCGGGGTCTACCCCAAGGACGTGGCCCTGGCCCTGGCCCGCCAGCTGCGCGCCGACGGAGCGAGCTATCAGACCCTCGAGTTCGGCGGCCCGGGAGCGGCGGCGCTGGAGCTGGAGGATCGCCTGGTGCTGGCGAACATGTCGGTCGAGCTGGGGGCCAAGGCCGGCGTCTTCTCGCCCGACGAGAAGACCGCCAGCTACCTGCGCGGTCGCGGCGAAGGGCCCATCGAGGCGCTGGCGCCCGATCCGGACGCCGTCTACACGCGCGAGCTGGTCCTGGATCTGTCGAGGCTGGAGCCGCAGCTCGCGCATCCCCACCAGGTCGACACCGTGTCGGCTGCGCGCGAGGCGGCCGGCACGCCCGTGCAGATGGTGTTCCTGGGGACCTGCACCGGCGGGCGGGTGCGCGACTTCCACCAGGCCCACGCCATCCTCGCAGCCGCGGGCGGCCCCGCCCCCGGCGTGCAGCTGGTGGTCACGCCGGCCTCGCGCGAGGTCCACCTCGAGCTCCTGCGCGACGGCACCCTGGCCGGGCTGGTGGCCATGGGCGCGGTGGTCACCACCCCCGGCTGCGGCTCCTGCTGCGGCACCTGCGGGTCGATCCCGGGCGACGGCGTCACCGTCGTCTCCACCGCCAATCGCAACTTCAAAGCCCGCATGGGCAACCCCCGGGCATCGATCTACCTGGCCTCGCCGGCCACCTGCGCTGCGGCGGCGGTGCGGGGAGAGATCGTCGATCCGCGCGAGGTCGACCGCTGATGCAGCTTCATCTCGAAGGCCGGGCCCGGGTGGTCGGCGACGACGTCAACACCGACTACCTCATCTCCTCGTCGCGCAAACGCGAGACCCTGGATCCGCAGCAGTTGCGGCATCACCTGCTGGAAACCCTGGACCCGACCTTCGCCGCGTCGGTCCGCCCCGGCGACCTGCTGGTCGCCGGACGCAACTTCGGCTGCGGTTCGGCCATGGAGGTCGCTGCCACCGTTGTGCTGGGCGCCGGGATCCGCGCCGTCCTCGCCCGCAGCTTCGCGCGCACCTATTACCGCAACGCCATCAACAACGGCCTCCTGCCGGTCGAGTGCGACACCACCCGCATCGCCGAGGGCGACCAGCTGATCGTCGAGGTGGGCGAGTCCCTCGAGGTGCAGGACCTGACCACCGGCCAGCGCCTGTCCGCCGGCCCCTTTCCCCCGCTGATGCGCGCGATCCTGGCCAGCGGCGGCCTGGTCCCCTACCTCCGAACCCACGGAAATTTCGGGGCCTAGCGACCCCGGGGCGAGCACCGGCTCAGAAGTCGGTGCACAGCCCGCCCGGGATCGCCCCGTCGGCTGGATACGAGAAGTAGCGCATCCCCGGACCCGACAGCAACCGGCAGGGGGTGGGCGCCCCGCGGTTCTGCATCTGGTAGAGGGTGACCTTGCCGTCCCAGAACAGGCGCATGCACACCGGGTCGGGACAGATGATGAACTGCGATGCCCCCGCTGGCTTCGGCGTCAGGCCGAGAGCGAGTCCGGCCAGGAATCCAGCGGCCGCGAGCCCCTTCACGATCTTGTTTCTCATGTTCGATTCCTTTCGCGCTTGGAGGAGGCCGTCGATCTGACGAGGCCCCCTCTAAAGGAAGGGCTCCGGCCGATCTGTCGCAGAAAAACCTCTCGACCAATGTGAACCGGGTCACCGACGACGACGGGCGGGCCACGGGCATCGGCCCGCCCGCGACGACCGGTCAGCGATGGGTGTTCGTGCGGAAGCGGCGGCCGCGTCCCGATCGAGCGGGTCGATCACCGGGGCGATACGAGCTGCGGACGGCAGCGCCCTCCGGCTGCGACAGGGCAGGGGCGGGGGGAGCGGGAGGGGCGGCCGGGGCGACCGGCGGGGCGGGAGGGGGCGCGGCGGGAGCCTCGATCGACCTTCCGCCGGGCGGGCGGGGTGGGGCCACCAGCTCGGTCGGCGCCCGCTGGTTCCTGGGCAGCAACAGACGCGTGCTCAGCAGCATGCTTCCGCCCGCCGCCACGCTGGCGGCAGCAATCAGGCCCAGCCGGGTCGCCTTCGCTCGCACCACGCGCTTGCAGGCGCGGCGGAGGCTCAACCAGATACGTTCGGAGAGAGTGATCTCGTCCACCTGGGTCTTTTCCAGGTCGATCACCAGCGGTCTGCGGATTGTCGTCGCCCCGGCGACCGGGGTGCGCAGCACCTTCTTCCAGGTGCTGCGCGGCCGGCGGGAGATCGCCTCCAGCTCGCACAGGACCTCGTCCATGCTGCCGGGGCGATCGTCGGGGGACTTGGCCAGCATGCGGGCGAGCAGGGTCTGGAATCGGCGAGGTATCTCCGGCTCGAGGCGGGTCACGTCCGCGGGTGGCTCGAGAAGATGCGCCCACATGATGGCGGCGGCGTCGTCTCCCCCGAACGGCGGCCGTCCACACAGAAGCTCGAACAGGACGCAGCCCAGAGCGTAGACGTCGGCTCGATGATCGATCGGATCGCCCGCGCACTGCTCGGGGGCCATGTAGAGCGGCGTGCCGACCACGTACCCGTGCTGGGTGATGGCACCGGACTGTGCGGCCGAGCTGCCCCCAGGGGCAGCCGCCGCTGGCTGTTCGCGCAGCAGCTTGGCGACGCCGAAATCGAGGATCTTCGGCGTGAAGCGATCGCGATCGTGGGGCACCGGGACCAGGACCACGTTTTCGGGTTTCAGGTCACGATGCACGATCCCGTGCTGGTGGGCGAAAGCGAGCGCGTCCGCCAGCGTGCCGACGATGGCGGCAGCCAGCCCCGGGTTGCGAGACAGCTTGCCGACGTGTTCGCTCCAGGTGCGCAGGGTGATGCCGGGCAGGTACTCCAGCACGATGAAGGCGCTGTCGCCCTGCACGTCGCAGTCGTACACCTCGGCGATGTTCGGGTGCCGCAGCCGCGCCATCACGCGCGCCTCGCTGAGCAGGCGGCTGAGCAGCTCGGGCTGGGCGTCGGTCTCCAGCGGCAGGACCTTCAGGCCGCGGATCTGTCCCAGATGGCGGTGTTCCGCCCGGAACACCTCCGCCATGGCACCGCTGCCCACCCGTTCGAGCAGTCTGTAGGGGCCCACGTGACGGCCGGCGATCACGCCCCGGATTATCTGGTCGGGGCCCCCGGCACGCAAAAAACCTGCACGCCGCGCGAGGACACCGAAATCAGGCCCCGTGCGGCCCGGCGCCGAGTTACTGGCAGGTGCCGGCGCTGCAGGACTGGCCGTCGTAGCAGACCTTGCCGCAGGTGGTCCCGAGCACGCACTCGTGGTTGCAGGCTGCCTGACCGACCGGGCAGACCAGCGCCTGGCACTGTCCCTCCCGGCAGACCTGGTCGTCGGGGCAGACGTTCCGGCACGAGCCGCAGTTGTACGCGTCGGACGACAGGGTGGTGCAGGCGTAGGAGTTCGTTCCCTCGAAGCCGCAGCCGACCAGACCATATTTCTCGCAGCAGCCAGCGCCCCCGCAGCCCAGCCCGGCCCGGGGCGACGGGGTGCAGCCGCCGCAGTTGCCCGGGTCGGTGTTCGGATCCACGCAGGACCCGCACCAGATCTGGCCAGCCGGACAGCTGACCGCCTGGCACTGGCCTTCCCGGCACTCGAGGCCGTTGCCGCAGACCTTGTTGCAGCCGCCGCAGTTGCGGCTGTCGGACGAGGTGTCGCGGCAGGCGCTGCGCTCGACCCCCTCGCACAGCTGCCATCCGGCCGGGCACTGGCAGGACCCGCCGACGCAGACCTGGCCGCCGCCGTCGGCGGTGCAATCCTGGCCGCAGCTGGAGCCCGCGACACACTGCCCGTTGCACAGCGTGCTTCCCTGCGGGCAGGTGATCGTCTGGCACGAGCCGCTGATGCAGCGGGTGCCGCTGTCGCAGGCCACGCCGCACTCGCCGCAGTTCCGGTCGTCGGTCGCCGGGTTCACGCACGTGTACCGCTCGCCGTAGGCGCACACCACGTAGCCGGACGGACACTGGCAGGCGGCCGTATCGCACACCTGCACCGCCATGCCATCGCCGCCGCCCCCCGATCCCGAGCACCCGCCGCAGTTGGTCGCGTCGGTCTTCACGTCCACGCAGCGATCGCCGCACAGGATCTGGCCCTGCGGGCAGCTGACCGAGTTGCACTGCCCGCCCGAGCAGATGGTCCCCTGCGGGCAGATGTTCCCGCAGGTACCGCAGTTGTAGCGATCGCTGGCCAGGTTCACACAGGCGGTCACTTCGCTGCCGATGGCGCAGGCGGCGCTGCCCGCGGCGCAGCCGCAGGTGCCGCCGGTGCAGACCGCGCCCTCGTTCGGGCAGGCGTTGTCGCAGGAGCCGCAGTTGCGGGCGTCGCTGCGCGTGTCGACGCAGGTGTTGCCACACAGCTTCAGCGGGTCGGCGCACACGATCGCCTGGCAGGCCCCGGCCGAGCAGGTCTGTCCCTCGTCGCAGGTCTTTCCGCAGAGGCCTTCGATGCAGCGGCTGCCACACAGGGTCTGGCCGGCGGGACAGACGATGGCCGTACACGCCCCGTTCTTGCATTCCTGACCGGTGCTGCAGCTGGTGTCGCAGCTGCCGCAGTGGCTGCTGTCGGTGCTGGTGTTGGTGCACAGGAAGCGCCCCTGGACCGGGCAGGCGGTCAGGCCGGTTTCGCCGCAGCAGCCTTGTCCCTCGCACAGCCCCGCCGCCCCGCTGGGGCCGGTCGCCGAGCAGCCGCCGCAGTTCCAGCGATCGGACGAGGGATCCACGCAGGCGCCGTTGCAGGTGATCTGATTCGAGCTGCAGGCGCAGACGCCCATCACGCAGCTCGAACGGTCGGGACCGACGTCATCGCCGCAGACGGTTCCGCAGGCGCCGCAGTTGTCCGGGTTGCCGGCCAGGTCCACGCAGCGCTCACCACAGCGGGTCAGGCCGGCGGGACAGCCATCGGCGGGCCGGTCCGCCAGCGACAGCGACGAGACCACCGTGCAGGCCGCCGGGTCGGCGGGCTCGGGCGAGGCGGGGGCCTGCGCGAGCACCGGGGCCGAGACACCCCCCAGCGCCGCCGCCCGCAGGGTGACCTGCCGGTTGCGCTGGACCCGCAGCGAGACGCAGCCGTCGCTGCCGGTGAATCCGGTGACCTCGTAGCCGTAACCGACGCCCAGGCCGGTGACGGTGGCGCCTGGCACCGGCGCGCCATTGCTGGTCACGCAGGTGCGCACGCAGGTGCGTTCGATGGGTCGGTCGGGGTTCCACCAGGACATGTGCCCGATGCGGGCGCGATAGATGGGGTGACCCTGATCGTCCTCGGTGCGGTAGGCCAGCCCCTCCTCCTTCCACACCCCCGTCGTCTCGTTCAGGCTCCACAGCTCGATGGTGGCGGGCGCCGCCGGGTCGTAGATGGGAAAGGCGATCTCGGCCGAGGTGCCGGACATCAGATCCAGCCGCTGGCCGTCCTTGGTCACCGAGATCTCCATGGGCCCGAAGGTCTCGATGGCCACCTCCTGGGCGTCGGTGCGGATGGCGCGGAACGCCCCCGGGAAGGCGCGCAGCTCCTCCGGGCGGGAAGGATCGATCGAGGACAGGCTGACCTGGACCATCCCCTGCACCATGTTCCCGTCGCGATCGACGAGGCTGTTGGGGGCAAACTGCGCCCGGGCGCCGCTGGTGCCGGACTTGATCTCCCCGCCGCTCTGGGCGTTGATGGCTCCCTGCGCGTCGGCCGGCGACAGGAACAGCTCGACGTAGCTCGGCTGGCTCGCGGTCACGCTCACCGGCTTGACGGTCGGGCTCAGCGAGGGGCCGCTGGCCTGCAGGACCACGGTTCCCGCCGGCACGGCGGGCAGCTGGAAGGCGCCCTGGGCGTCGCTGGTGGCGCTGAGCCCGCCCGGCGCCCGCACCGTACCGCCGGCGATCGGCATCGCGGTGCCGGCGACGAACAGGCGACCCTGGACCATGCCGGTGGCGACCGCCCCGTCTGGCGCGGGGCCGTCGGTGGCGGGGGCATCGCCCGACATGCGGTCGGCGGAGGCGGGACCGTCGACGTTGCTGCCTCCGACGCCGGTGTCGACCGGCGCGGTGGCGTCGGGCCGCGGCTTGTCGTCCGACCCTCCACAACCCGATCCGGCGATCGTCATCAGAAGAGAAGCGAAGGACAGACAGCGCGCGCAGCGGTGCATGGTGCACGTTCATCGCCGGCCACGCGTACCGACTTGAGCGAAATTCTGCTGCTTCGGCACGGCCCGTAGCCGCTGCCGGCAGATTGTGCGCGTTCACCTGGACGCGCACGGCACCGGCGCTCACCCCGGCGGGGAGTCGGCGGCGGCGTCGGTCGCGGCGCCATCGGGCGGGCTGGCGTCCGGGCCGCCGTCCGCTGGAGCGCCTCCGTCGGGCGCCGGCACAAGGCCCTGGCCCTCCGGCGGGAAGACCTCGATCTCCGCCAGGCCGGGGCCGGTGCTCAGGTCCTCTTCGGCCACCAGGCGGACGACCCGCGCGCTGATCGGTTTTGTGAGAATGACGTCGTAGTCACGTTCGGGCGCCGGGAAGGCGAAGCTGCCCACGAACACGGGCGTGCCGTCCGGGGCGTCGAGCAGCTCGAAGCGCGCGCGGAGGTAGTCCCAGGTGCCGCGGTACTGGTCGCGCAGGCCGCGCACGGCCAGCCGGGCGATCGGCTGCAAGGCCGGGAAGGTGAAGCTGAAGGTCGGCGGGCCCAGGGTGCAGCTCGGCCCCGACGCGCAGTTGCCGGTGGCGGTGTACCAGGAGGTGCGAAGGTCGTTGTCACGGGCCGAGCTGGCGAAGAACGGCATCGAGGCGTACTGCGAGCTGGCCGCGCCCATCACGTCGCCCAGCTTGGCCAGGTTGGTCCCGGTCCAGAAGATCGGACCCCGGTAGGTGCCTGCGGGCGTCGTCACGACGATTGGCCCGGTCTGCCAGCCGGCCGGCAAGGTGATCGGCACGGCGTCCACATTCGCGGTGGTGGGGGCGCTGTTCCAGGAGGTGCGTTCGGCGGCGCCGGGCGTGACCATCACGTTGCCCGGCCCGCTGATCATCACCGGCGCAGCGACCAGGTTGTTGCCGACGATGCGCACGACGTCGCCCGGGATGCCGTTGTCCGGCGTGTAGCCGAGGATCTCGGGTCCGCCCGCCGCCGGCATCAAGGTGAAGTAGACGATGTTGCTGCGCGCCCGCGCGTCGGCGGCGCCGCTCTCCACCTGGACCGCGTACGCACCCGCCTGCGGCACCAGGGCGGCGGTGATCCGGGCGGTGAGTCTCTCGGGCGAAACGCGTGTGGTGGCCAGCATCTGACCGCCGAAGAACACCACCGCGTCGGCGGCGAAGTCCGTGCCGCTCACTGCGAAGTCGGTGTCGGCCGCCGGGGCGGTGGGCAGCAGCGCCGGGGCGATCGCGGCGATCGAAGGCAGACCCGACGAAGCATAGTCGGGGCGCACATCCGGGCGGGGCGGCGGCGTATCCGGGGATGCCTCCGGAGATGCGTCCGGAGTGGGGGCCGGCGCGTCCGGGGTGGAGCTGGGCGGGGCATCGATGCCGCCGTCCGCAGCCCGCGTGTCCCGGGCGGCGTCGACGCGCGGCGGGGACGGCGTGCTGTCCGAGCCGCAAGAAACGACCAGGAAACAGGGCAAAACCAACCCGAACGCCAGGAAGCCGGGGTGTCGCACCATGCGCGGCATATTACCCGCACCTGCGCCAGCGGATCGAGCGGACGTGTGCCAGGTTGGAAAACCCGCCCGGCGGGGGCATTCTGCTCGACCAGGAGCTGGTCATGAGCAGCGATCCTCGTTTTCTGCCCAGCCGGCGCGAAGCGATCAGCCTGGCCGCCGCGCTCGCCCTTCCCGACCCCGCCCGCGCGGGCGCCCCCGAGCAGCCCGCGCATCCATCGCCCCCGGCCGGAAGCCCGGACCTGGGCAATCTCTACCCGGTGATAGCTGCGATCGCCGAGCGGCAGCCGCCCGCGCTCTCCTTCCTTTCATCCCGCTGGCGATCGCTGGAGGCCTGGAAACAGGCCGCCCGCCCCGTGTTCCAGCGCCACCTCAGCTACGATCCCCCGGCGCTGCCGCTGGCCGCCGAGCGGGTCGACCGGGAAGAACGGGACGGCCTGATCGTCGAATCGGTGCGTATCCGGGCCACCAGCGCCTACGACATCCCGGCCCGGGTGCTGCTGCCGGCCCAGCGACGGAAGGCGCTCCCGGGGGTGGTCGCCCTGCACTGCCACAGCGGAAAATACCAGTGGGGCCACGAGAAGCTGGTCAGCCGCCGCGACGACCCGCCGGCCCTCACCGCCTTCCGCGACCAGACCTACGGCCGTCCCTTCGCCGAGGTGCTGGCGCGCCGGGGCTACCTCGTGGTGGTGATCGACGCGTTCTACTTCGGCGCCCGACGCCTGAAGGTCGAGGTCCTGGATCCGGCCGGCGCGCCCTCCGAGGCCCGTGACCTGCTGACCGAGCTGGCCGCGCTGAAGCCGGGCACCAGCGATCGGTTCACCGCCATCGACCGCCTGTGCGGCCGCTACGAACATCTGACCGCCAAGACCCTGTATGCGGCCGGCGCGACCTGGCCCGGCCTGCTCGCCTGGGACGACCGCCGCGGCCTGGACTACCTGGCCAGCCGGCCCGAGGTGGATCCCGAACGCCTCGGCTGTGTGGGGCTATCCATCGGCGGGCTGCGGACCGCCCACCTCATCGGACTGGACCCGCGCATCAAGGCCGCGGTGGTGGTCGGCTGGATGACCGAGTTCGCGCTCCAGCTGCGCAACCACCTGCGCTCGCACACCTGGATGGCCTACATCCCGGGCCTGTACCACGCGCTCGACCTGCCCGACGTCGCCGCCCTCACGATGCCGGGTGCCCTGCTGGTGCAGCAGTGCTCGCGCGACACGCTGTATCCCCTCACGGCCATGAAGGCCGCCGTCACCAGGCTGGAGAAGATCTACGCCCGGGCCGGCCTGGGCGACCGCTTCCGCGGCACCTTCCACGACCAGCCCCACAGCTTCCGCCCGGAGATGCAGGACCAGGCCTTCGCCTGGCTGGACCGCTGGCTGACGTGACCCGCTCGATGGCGGTCAGTCGATCTTCTTGAGGGTGCTCAGGCTGTACGCCCCGGTTGGAACCGGGCGGGCTTTCGATCGCTGGGCCTCCATCAGGAGGTCGAATCTCGAGAGAAACCCGCCTGCGGGAAGCAATGTCTCCTCCAGCCCGGCGATCATCTCTCCGATCTTCGGGTCACTCGGGTCGGCGTCCCACGTCTCGCGCAGCTGCTGCATCAGCATGCGTACGTGGTTCGTCCAATCGACGTCCTCGCCCATCTCCTGCGACATGCGCCACCTCCCTGGTTCGTGCCCGCCTCGTGATCGTATCACGATCCGCGAAGGGCCGTCGCGCTGCCCTGGGCCCGGCGACGCTCCTGCGGCGACCGGGGAAGGGGCGCCCGCCCGGTCAGCCGGTCTTCTGCAGGAAAGCACGCACCGCCGCCAGCACCTCCGCCGGCGCCTCCTCGTGCGGCCAGTGACCGGCCGCCGGCAGCTCCAGCACCTCGGCCCGCGGCATCACCTGCCGCCAGCGGGCCAGCTGTGGCGCCGGGAAGGCGCCGTCCCGCAGACCCCACACGATCAGCGCCGGCAGCGCACCCAGCTGCTCGCGCCGCTCCCACAGCGCGCGGTAGTGGGCCGAAGATCCCAGCAGCGCCCGCGCCAGCGGCCACAGCACCAGGCTGCGCGACTGCACATCGGAAAACGGCTCGAGGTATTGCCGGTGGATGGCCGGCGTCAGCTTGCGCCGATCCCCGTACACCGAAGGCGTCAGCACCCTCAGCGAGAAGTTGAGCCGCCGGTACAGGAAGCGCCCCAGCGCGCCGCTCGCGAGGCGAGCCTTGCGGCGCATGCCCCGGTCGTCCTCGAAGCTCCACATCCAGCTGTTGATGACCACCAGCCGCCCCACGCGCCGCGACCCATCCAGCGCCAGCGGCAGCGCGATCGGCCCGCCGTAGTCGTGGACCACCAGCGTGAAATCCGCCAGACCCAGCCGGTCGACGAACGCCGCCAGGGCCGCGGCGTGATCCTCGGGCCGGTAGCCGAAGTCAGCCGGCCGCTCCGACAGTCCGAACCCCAGATGGTCGGGCGCAATCACCCGGTGGCTGCCTGCCAGACCCGCGATCAGGTGCCGCCATTCGAACGACCAGGTGGGCGTGCCATGCACCAGCAGCAGCGGCGGCCCGCGCCCCTCGTCCACGTAGTGCATGCGCCCGGCGGGCAGCTGCACGCTGTGCGCCTGGAACGGATAGGCCTGGCGGTCGAGCCAGGCCGGCGGAGGTGGCTGGGCGGAGGGCATGGATTTAGTAAAGCACCCTTGATTAAATAGTCAATGCCGGTTGACTACCTGACCTCGTGATTCGTCAAGGATGCTTGACTAACCCCGCGATCGCGCTATGGTTTCCCGGTGCCGACCGCGCGCGACTGGCAGGCCATCGAAGCGCTCAAGCAGGCCAGCGTGGGCCAGCTGCTGCTCAAGGGGGCGCGCCTGCTGGACGAGCGTGCGCTCGAGCGGATCAACCGCGCCGGCGGGGCCCCGGTCGCGATCCGACCGGCCCACACCTCCCTGTTCCCCCACATCGACAAGGAGGGCACCCGCCTGACCGAGCTGGCCCGCCGTCTGGGTGTGACCAAGCAGGCGGTCGGCCAGCTGGTCGGCGACCTCGAACAGATGGGCATGCTGGAACGGGTGGACGACCCCGTCGACGGCCGGGCCAAGCTGGTCCGCTTCACCGACCGCGGCCTGCGTGGCATCGAACATGGCCTGTCCGTTCTCCGCGGCCTCGAATCCCAGCTGGAGCACCGCCTGGGCCGCCGCCGCATGCGCGACCTGCACCTCACCCTCCAGCAGATCGTGGACGAATTGAGCAAACCGACCCCCGCCGAGAAATAGCGGGAGGTCCCAGATCTCGGCGTCACTTCAGTGCGGCGGTGTGCGCTTCGGAACCGCCAGGACCTCCCTGCCGCCGCTGATCAAGAGATAGACGGTCGCGTCGTCGACCACCATCTGGTCGGCTACCTGGCGGTGCTCGCTGAGATCAGCGACCACCACGGCCGCGCCGCTGCCATCCTTGGGGGCCGCCCGGAGCGAGACCGAGCGATTCCCCTCCCGTTCGCCCTCGACGAAGTAGAGCTGCGTGTCGTCGGCGGCCACCGCCAAGGAGATCCACCCGTCCGTCGAAAACAGTGTCTGGAAGGGGCCACCGTTCCGGGCCACCCGACCGACCGTTTGCCGGTCGGAGAGGTAGACGGCGTCGGCATCGGCGGCGCGCACGGCCGGCTCTTCGGGAACGCCCTGCGACGCGAGGGACGCCAGACGGGACAGGATACCGTCCTGGCTGCGCTTCATCAGATCGCAGGCTGAGCGGCCATCATTGCAGGTGGTGAAGAACAGCTCGCCTCGGTCCACCACCCAGGTCGGGGCTTGCCAGGGTTGCGCGTCGTCGGGGATGGCCAGCAACGGGACCGGAGAGCCGCCCTGAAGTGGGATCCGTTGCACCGCCCATTTCTCGTGGGGGTAGCGCGGGCTGGCGGTCAGATACAGACCGGTGGCGTCGGCCTGGAAGTGATCAGCGGCGTTGGAGTCCAGCGTGGTGAGCGCGCCCTCGAACAAGGACCGCCGGCCCGGCGGGGCGGTGCTCTGGTTGCGCACGCGGATCGAGGGGAAGTCGTGTTCGTCGAAGGTCGTGCTTTGCCAGTACACCTCCTGTCCGGTCTGCGCCAGCGGCTCGAACAGGGTCTCCCGCGCCGCCTCGACGACCTCCACCGGTCCGCCGGATTTCGAGATCCGGTACAGGCCATCCCAGCGCGCGCTGAAATACAGGTGTCGATCGGTGATCGCGAGCTCCGAGATGGTGTGTTCGTCGCTGGTCACGCGCAGGACCCAGTGGACGCCCCCGGGCGCGGATTCGCCCAGGGCCTGCGCCGGCAGCCGGGTTTCGAACGCCTCGGGTACCCCGTGAAAATCCGGCGGGCCGCAAGACACCGCCGCGAACGCCGACACAGCGAGCAGCAGTCCGACCGTCCGAGGAGATATCTTCATCCTGAGCTCCTGCAAAGCAAGGGCGGCGCCACCCATCGTGGCGTCCCCCCGTGGTCACTGCCGCCGGAGCCGACGGCTTCCTGACATTCATGTCACAGAATGGGCGTTCGGGTGATGGTCGCGGCAGCCGTGTCGGGGGTAAAGTACCGTCCGCCTCCCGATGCGATGTAACGCCCGATCCCCGCGACCGGGATGAACCCTCGATCCTGGGTTCTGGCTGCGCTCGTCGTCGCCGGCTGCGAAGAGGACCAGTCGGGCCTCCCCATCGCCGGTGAAAATGGCTCCGGGCCGAACCGGGGGCGCACGGCATTCATCCCGCCCGCGGAATGCAAGGACGCGCCGGTGCCACCGCCCACGCTGGTCTGCACCGGCCTGTACGCCGACCTCGCCAGCAAGACGCTGGCCGCCGGTGTGCGCGCGTACGTGCCGGCCATACCGCTGTGGTCGGATGCCGCCGAGAAGACGCGCTGGATCGGCCTGCCGGCCGGCACCACCATCGATGCCTCCGATCCCGACGAGTGGGTGTTCCCGGTCGGCACCAAGCTGTGGAAGGAGTTCTCGCTGGCGGGCCGGCGGATCGAGACCCGCCTCTGGCAGAAGGTGAGCCCCACCTTCTGGACGCACGCCGCTTACGCCTGGAACGAAGACGAGACCGCCGCCCGCCTCTCGATGGGTGGCGACATCCCGCTGGGGGACGGCACCTACCACATCCCCACCGACGACGAGTGCGAGAAGTGCCACCGCGGCCGCACCGAGCACATCCTCGGCTTTGGCGCCGTCGAGCTGGGCCTGGAGGGCGCCGACGGCGTCACGCTCGACACCCTGTCCAGCGAGGGCTTGCTGTCGCCCCCGCCCGCCGCCACCCACCTGATCATCGGCGATGACGGCACCGGCGCCGCCGCTCCGGCGCTGGGCTGGATGCACGTCAACTGCGGCGTGCCCTGCCACAACGACAACCCGCGCGCCACCGCCCAGCCCTCGGGGCTGCGCCTGCGCCTGTCGCCCGCCGACCTCGACGGACGACCGGTGACCGATCTGGACGTGCGCACCACCACCCTGGGCGTGACCGTGCAGGCGGCGAACTGGAGCGGCCGGGTCCGCATCATCCCCGGAAACCCCACCGACAGCCTCCTTTACGACCTGGTCGCGCACCGGGGCGAAGGCAAGCAGATGCCCCCCTTCGCTTCCCGCATCGTCGACCCCGCCGCCGTGGCGCAGATCGAGGCGTGGATCCGCGCGATGCCCGCCGCCCACCACCCCGACGCAGCGGCCACCGCGGCAGGCGAACCAGCCGGTCCTCACTGGACCCAGTAGTGAAGCCGCACGCGGTGGCAGAACGGGCTGGGCACGCCCGCCACCAGAAGCGGGCGGTAGCGCCAGGTGTGCACCGCCGCCACCACGGAGGCGTCCAGCTGCTGGTCGGCGCTCTCCACCAGCATGACGTCGGCGACCCGGCCGTCGCGGTCGATGCACAGCTGGACGGCCACTCTGTAGATGCGGCCCCGCTTGCGCAGCGAGGACGGCAAGGACGGGAAGGTCTCGTAGATGCGCAGGTACTTGGCGTCCGTGGGCGAAAGGAGATGGGTCGCCGCCGACGGGTTCGGTGACGGTGGCGTCGGGAACGAGGCGGTTCCTCCGGCCGCCACCGCTGCGGCTGCGCGCGCGGCCTCGTCTCCCCTGGCCGGCGTCGGCGTCGGGTCACCTGCCGTCGCAGATGGCTGGATCAACGGGGGCGGCGCGACCGCCGCCGGCTGGACCAGCGAGGGCGGCTCGAGCGGCTTCGCCACCGGAAGGTGAGCGGGCGGCTGAGCGACCGGCCGCCGGTGACGCCGCACGACCCGCGCCCGCCGGGTGACCACCGGTGCCGACCGGCTGATCGCCGCGTTCCCCTGCGCGCCCGCCGGCGCCGCCACCCCGCCGCTCGGCGGATCCACCAGCGCAACCTCGACGACCGACTGCTTCGGCCCATCCCCGTCGTACCGCGCCCTCTGCGGATCGTGTCGCGGCGAGGCTCCCAGGAAGGCCGTCGCGGCAAGTGCGCCATGGGCGGCGAACGAGCACAGCCCCGACCACCCCCAGGGCCAACGCCAGACACGACGAATCCGCGCTCCCGCCACCACCACGATCGAGTCTAGTCGCCGCCGCCAGGCGAGGACCCCCTGGCCCTCGACGGCTGCACCAGTGCAGGAGGATCCCGACAACCGTGCGCTGCTGTCATGGATTGTCGCGACGGCCTTCCCCGTGGGGCCGCGACAGGTACTGGTAGCCGTAAGCCTCGCGGAAGCCGCAGCGGGCGTACAGGGCGAGGGCGGCAGGGTTGTCGCGGTCGACCTGCAAGTACAGGTTGTCGCAACCCTCCTGTCGGGCGGCCGCCGCCAGCGCGGACAGCACCGCCTGGCCCAGCCCGCGGCCGCGGTGGGGACCGAGCGTCAGCATGCTGGAGATCCCCAGCCAGGGCGGGTCGACGACGCCGAGCCCGACCGCCGCGATCCGCCCATCGATCTCGGCCCGAGCGAACACGGCCCGGGGCCCGATCCGCGCGAGCAAGGCGGCGTAGATCTCCGGGACCTTGGCGTAGCGGCCCAGCCGACCCGACACCGTGAACCACTCCTCGGACATGGTCCGGGCGAACGCTCCGGTGCGCGGCGACGGTGGCACGTCACGTGCCGCTGCGACCTGCACCGCCACCGAGACACCGCGCGCGTAGCCGCGCGCCTCCAGAGCCTGCTCGAGCCCCGATGGTGCCAGCGGCGTCACCTGAAACAGCGCCGGCAAGCCCGCGTCGGCGTAGAACGCTTCGGCAGCCTCGATCGCCGCCTCGAGCGACGGGATGCCGTCGAGACCGTCGGGCCAGACCGAGTTGCCCCGGTGGGTGACGCCGCGGGTGCTGCGGAAGCGCCACCCACCCAGCGCGCGCACCTGCTCGGCCGGCCAGGCCGCAAAAGCCCGTTCCTCGATCGCGCGGACGTCGTTGCCCATGGAGAGATAGTGATAGCCGCAGCGAGGCACCTGCCCACACCGGCGCCCGCCGATCAGGCACGGGGGGACGTTGGGTTTGTCAAAATGTCAAAAGCGGTGGGTGGGGGAGCGTCGGGTCGTCCCGGGACGCGTCCGGGGGCACGGACCGCGGGCGGGTTCGTGGGTGGAACGAATGATGCTATTGGGTACGGGGTTGCCATGCGAAAGACCGTGTCCGCGTTCGCTTCGTCTGCCGGCCTGGCCGGGCTGTTGCTCGTCGTGCAGGGGGTGACGGGCTGCGCGCACCAGAGCACGCTGGCCGGCACCACGGTGGTCGACACCATCGACAACCGCGCCATCCTCCAGACCATCGAGCAGTACCGCCTGCGGCTGATCGAGAAGAACGTCGAGGGCCTGCTGGTGCTCGCCTCCGACCATTACTTCGAAGACTCGGGCACGCCGACGGCCGAGGACGACTACGGATACGAGGGGCTGAAATACGTGCTCAGCAAGTCGCTGGCCCGGCTGAAGTCGGTGCGCTACGACGTGCAGTACCGATCGGTCCGCGTGACGGGCAACCGGGCCGAGGTCGAGGCCTACCTGAGCGGCGCGTTCGAGCTGATCGCCGAGTCGGGCGACCGCTACCGGCGCGTCGGTGACTACCACCGGTTCGTGCTGGAGCGGGACGGAAAAGAGAAGTGGAAATTTCTCAGCGGGATGTGAGTATTGGGCGGCAAGGAGCCGCCATGACCGGTCGATCCACCCCTTTTTCCGCAGTCGTTTTCGCGCTTTGCCTCGGCGCATCCGCAGCCGGATCGATCGGCTGCGTGGCCTCGGTCAAACAGGTCAAGACGCCTCACTTCACCCTGGCCCACCCCGATTACTGGGAGGTCAAGAACGTCGGGGTGAAGGACGGCGAGCCGACCACCGTGATGATCAAGAACTTCGGCTCGGCGGTGATCGACGAGGGCTCGGGAGCCATGGAGGACCGCCAGCAGAACTACGAGGCGGTGCAGGCCGACGTCGAGACCCGCGTCTACGCCTGGCCCGAGCCGCAGGGTGTGCAGGATCCGACCAGCGCGGTCGCCCAGCTGCTGCAGGGTGATTCGTCGCTGGAGCTGCCCCGGCACTTCCGCGTCGCCGAGCAGCCGCCCGAGTGCAACCTGCTCAAGAAGAAATACACCGTCCTCGGCGCGAAGGAAGAGCCGCTGGACCTGATCAGCCGGCCCGGCTGGCGCACCATCCTGCTGGGCGGCAAGAAGGATGGGGTGCTGCTGGGCATCGTGGCGCGTGTGCCCTACGAGCAGGACGTCGGCCGCTTCTGCCACAACCTCAGCAACATGCAGGTCCAGTTGCAGAACCTGCTCGACGGGATCGCGGTGGTGGGCAACGGCGCCCCGGCCGGCGGCGCGCCGCAGGCGACGCCGGCAACTCCGCAACCGCAAACGCCGCCGGCGCAGCAGCCCGCGGCGTCGAGCACGCCTTCGACCCTCTGAGCCGCGCCGCCGAACGCGCGGGCCGCATGCGTCGCGGCTGGATGACGCGAACCCTGTAAGGTATCCCTTTTCATGACGGGGGGAATGATGTCGGGAACGGTACGAGCCTCGCTGGTGTTCTGTGTCGGGCTCGTCGCGCCCCGGGCGCTGGCGGCGGAGGCGGCTTCCTTCGAGGAGGCGGCCAGGAGCGCGGCCGCCGCGCCGGCGGTCGAGACCCTGGTCGCGCCTTACCTGGACGACTGCGCGAAGGCGCGCCGGGAGATCGACCGGGCCCGCTGCCGGGGCATGCAGAACTTCGTGCGCGACCAGCTGCCTCAGCGGCTGTACACGACGGTGGTCGACAGCCCCAACGTGGTCAGCGTGTCGGGCTACGACGCCGGCATCAAGGGCTTCCGCATCCGCCTGGTGGGCTGCCTGACCTGCGAGAAACCGGTGGTGGGGCCGGGGGCGCAGAAGCGGTTCGTGACCCTGAAGGTGCCCGACGCGCACGCCGCGAACTTCGGCGCGGCCTCCATCCTGGCCGACACGACCGTCGGTTTCGACAGCTTGCCCGAGGCACGGGCCTGGGAGGCGAAGATCAAGCCGCGGCTGCGGGCAGAGTTCGTGTTCAAGCCCGCCGGCAAGTCCTGGAGCTACCGCGAGCACAAGGGCATCGCCTTCGCGCCGGTGGCCAGCCGCATCTTCGACCGCTGCACCGGTGAGGTGCTCTTCTCGTCGCCGCGCTCGGTGGACAAGGTGAAGGTCGAGGAGGACGTCGACGGTTGCAAGCCGGGCGACGCCGCGGTCGCCGGCCGCAGCGACAAGGACGGGCTGGACAAGGAGGGGCTGGACCCGCGGCCCGAGAAGCTGGGCGCCACGGAGATCGCGCAGGCCATGAAGCCGGCCCGGGCGGACCTGGAGGCCTGCGACACCAAGTACCGCACCCGCGGGCGGGTGGACCTCGAGCTGGTGGTGCCGGGCCAGGGCGGCGCCGCCCAGTCGGTGCGCTCGCGTGGTCAGCTGGGCGGGACCGAGGTGGCCAGGTGCCTCGAGGACGCGGTCCGCAAGATCCAGTTCCCCGGCTTCCAGCGGGCCAGCCAGACCTTCAGCTTCTCGGTGCCGTTGCAGGGGCAGTGAGCGGGCGCGGACCTTTCAGGCGGCGCCGGGCCTGAACGACCTGCCCCCGAGCGCGGCCCGTCGGGCGCGCCCGGCAAGGTGGCGGTGGACCGACCGGCGGCGCCTGATCCGGTGTCGCTCCGGACACCCGCGCGGCGGGGCGGGGGCTAGCTTTTCCGCAGGTCGCTGCCGGAGGGGCAGGGCGGGAGGGAGCATGATCGGACGGGGTAAGACCTGGCAAGTGGGGCTGCTGGCCGCTGCGGCGGTCACCGGCGGGACGGCGGTGGTGACGGCGGCCGTGCCGACGTTCGAGGTGGAGGCGATCCTGCGGGCGCCTTCCGGGCAGGCGTGGAAGGGGCAGACCATCACCACGCCGCAGGAGGTGCCCGGAACGGCGGAGTTCCTCGACGGCGCCCGGGTGCTGCGTCTGGCGCTGGTGATCAGCGAGGGCGCCGAGGACGGTTGCCACCCGGTGTTCATCCTGCTCGAGCCGGTGGTCGCGGGCGTCTCGCGCGGCAAGCCGAGCACGGTGAACGTGGTGGCCTGCGAGGGCAAGACCATCGACATCGACGGCAGCAAGCTGGGCGGGCCATCGTTGCAGATGACGCTGAATCGGCTGCGCCGCTGATCGCCCGATCCCGCTAGAAGGTGCCGCCGAGCAGGAAGCCGCCGGCGTTGGGCGCCAGCTGGGCGTTCAGGGTCAGCGAGCGGGACGATTCGCCGGACGAGCGGGCGCCGAAGGTGTAAAGGCCCCCGGCGGTCAACAGCATGGCGGCGCCGACGGCGTAGCTGGTCCACTGCAGGGTGTAAAAGCGCCGGGCGCGGGCCCACAGGCGGTTGAACTCGTAGCCCGACAGCGCGTCGGTGCGGGCGGCGATCTCGCCCTCCAGCTGCTTGGCCTCGGCCCGGAAATGGGTGCCGGCGGCCAGCGGCGCGATGGCCAGGAGCGCCGTCCCCACCGCGAACAGGCGCAAGGAGCGGGAGCGCGAGTCGCTGGGCTCGACGTCGGCGGTCCGGGCCTGCGTTCCCAGCCCCTGCTCCAGCTCGGCGATGTAGCGGCGGACCTGGGCACGCTCGTCGGGGTCCACACGGCCCGCGATGCGCAGGTACTCGCGGAAGCGCACCAGCGCCTGCACCGACCGGCCGTTGGCCTGGTAGCAGCGGGCCTGGTTGTAGACCGCGTTGCTGTCGCCGGTCTCGGCGATGATCTGGGCGAGGATCTCGATCGCCTGCTCGACGTTGCCTGCGGCGCAGGCCTGCCGCGCCTCGGCCGCGCGGCGGTCGCCCCCCACGTCCTGGG
>JBKPRZ010000779.1:0-8616 GCA_046734815.1 Myxococcota bacterium
CCCACACCGCGTGCAGCCGCGGGATGGTGGGACCCAGCCGCCGGGCCAGTTCCCGCAGCGGCGCGACCGCCCGCCGGTCGGCGAGCGCCAGCTGCGCCCCCTGGCGCACGCGCGCATCGGGCGCCGCCAGCAGCGCGATCAGCTGCCCCTCCGATTGTCCGGTGAGCCCCGCCGCCAGCAAGCGCCGGGTGGCGAGCGCGTCGGGATCGCCGGCCAGGCCGGGATCGAACACCTTCCACAGGCGCCCCTTGCCCGGCTTGGGCCAGCCCTGCACCCAGTCGCTGAAATAGGCCGCCCCGTCGGGCCCGAAATCGAAATCGGTGATCAGCGCGCCCCAGACGAACGGCTGCGGGGCGCTGGCGTGAAAGCCCACGCCCTGGGGACTGAGCGTGAAGGTGTGGACCCCGCTCTGGCTGGCCTGGCCGCCGCGGAAGTCGACCATGAACAGGTGCCCGTCCCAGCTCTTGCCCAGGCCGCTTCCCGGGTAGCTGGCCACCCCGGAAGGCCCGGCGCCGATGAGCATGACCGGCGGGATGAGGTGGGCGGGCTGCCCGTCCCAGCGCTCGTGCCACATCCGCTCGCTGTTCCAGGGGCCGCGTACCGGAGGGTCGTCCAGGTACTGGAAGCCGACCCGCCAGCCGCTGTCGCCGCCCTCGACCACGTGCACCCAGCGGGCCCGGTCGCCGCCGTCCGAGTTGTTGTCGCCGGTGAACAGGTTCCCCTGGGCGTCGAAGGTCAGCTCCTGCGGGTTGCGCAGGCCGGAGGCAAACTGCTCCAGCCGCGAGCCGTCCAGCTCGCAGCGGAACACCGAGCCGGACTCGGCGGCCACGATGGCGCCCCCGCCCGGCAGGGGGATGTTGGCGCCGCGGTCGCCCACCGAATAATACAGCCGCCCGTCGGGCCCGATGCGCAGCCCGTGGAGATCGTGCCCGATGAAGGCGTAGCGCACGCCGTAGCCGGTGCTCAGGCGGTCGCGCACGTCCGCGCGACCGTCCCCGTCGGTGTCGCGCAGCCGCCACAGGCTGGGGATGTCGGCGAAGAACACGTCTCCGCCCCGCACCAGGACACCGGCGGCCAGCCCTTCCATGGCCCCGCCGAAGCCACCGGCGAACACCTGGGCGTGGTCGGCCCGCCCGTCGCCGTCGCGGTCCTCGATCAGCTTCAGCCGGTCGGACTGGGCGGTCATGAAGGCCGGATCCACGAACGCCTTCACCAGCGCCTCCCGGTCGGCCACGCTGCGGGCGGCGAGCTCCCGGTCCATGATCTCCTCGGCCAGCGCGGCGATCCGCTCGGGCGAGGCCCCCGCCTTCAGCTTGTCGCTCATCCACTGCCGGCGCGAGCGGTTGTCGAGCGCGCCGTCGGTGTGGCGATACGTCTCCACCACGAACGCGCGCCCGCGCTGGTCGAAGGTGAAGGCGACGGGATTGGCCAGCATCGGCTCGCTGGCCCACAGCTGGACCTTCAACCCCGGCGGCAGCCGCATCAGCCGCTGCGCCTGGGCCGGGGCCGGCGCCAGCGCCGCCTCGTTCGAGAACATCTGGGTCTCGCCCACGACGTCCTTGGCGGGATCGGGCGCCGCGGCCGCCTGTCCACCGGCGAGGATTCCCAATCCCACGAGGACGCCGGGCGGGAGTCGCGAAATATTTCTGTGCGGGCGGTTCGGCATCGGGTCGGCAACGACCATAGCAGGCGGCGAGATCCGCGGTGCTCGAACGGATGGGAACCGGCGCCAGCGGAGGTTCCCGCCGGGCGTCGCCTCTAACCCTGGCGCTTGAAGTACTGGACCGCCTTTTCGTGCCGCTCGGCTTCCTGGCGCGTGCGGAATGTCCCCAGGTTTCGACGCTTCCCGGTCTTGGGGTCGGTCTTCTTCGAGTACAGGCGATAGCCGCCGGACGCGAGTTTTCGAATCATGTCTGCCTCCCGCAGGAAGATGCTTCCCCGCGCAGAGACATCAAGGCCGGTGGGCGATGCCGGCGCCCCGCACCAGAAGCCACCGTGATTCCTCACCGCTGGCGGGCGCGCGCGGCCGACAGCAGGTCCTTCACCCGTACCGGTCGGATGTCGGGATACCGATCGTTGTCGAGCGGCCCGAGCACGGCGAGGCCGTTGATCATGCTGAGCGAATATTGCAGCCGCACCCAGGGCGGGAAGGGGCTGCTGTCGGGCGTCGGGTCGGCCGCACGCAAACGCTGGATCTCGGCCTTCAACGCCTCCACCGTGCCCAGCGAGACCACGCTGACCGCGTCGCCGGTCACGCTGGTCGCCACGGCCGCCAGCTGGCGCGGGCTGATCGTGTCACCGGCGACGTGGAGAAAACGCGGGGCCTGCTGGTCGAGCGCCGCGGCCGCGGTGAAGGCGGCGGTGTCGTCGATGGTGGTGAACGGAATCGGCTGATCCGCGCTGCCCCAGTGGTTCACCCGACCGCCCTGCAGGTCCAGCAGGGGCGTCCCCCAGAGCAGCAGGTCCATGAACGCCCCGCTGAAGACCGAGGTCGGTCGGATCGGGGCCGCGTCGAGCAGGCGGTGAAAGGCGAGCCGCAGATCGAAGTTGCGGTTGGTGCCCTCGGGCATCCGGGTAAAGTCGATGGAGAAGTCCGAGGGAATGAATCGCGGCACTCCGGCGGCCACCGCGGCGTCCAGCAGCGCCGACTGCGTGCCCACGATGACGTCGCGGAGCCCCTGCAGCGCCGAGACGACACACGCCACCCCCGACAGCGCCCGCGCCACCTCGCCGCGGTTGCCCAGGTCGACCGGCACGACCTCCGCCCCCCGCTTCTGCAAGCTGTCCAGCTTGTCGGCCGGCGTGCCGGGACGGACCAGCGCCCGCACCGGGACGCCGCCCGCCCGCAGCGACCTCACGATCCGTGCCCCCAGGTTCCCGGTTGCTCCAGCCACCGCGATCGACGTCGTCATCCCGTGTTGTCCTTTCCGGTTCCACCTTCGCGGCCGCGCAAGGCGGCGAGCAGCGCCTGCCAGGGGAGGCGCGCGCACTCGACGCGGGCCGGGAACTGGGCCACCGCCGCGAAGGCGTCGAGGGGGCCCATCGCGCCCTCGACCGCGGCGCCGGAGACGAAGCGGCCGAAGCGGTCCGCCAGCGCCTCCGCTTGCGCGCGCGAAAGGCCGGCGACCGCCTCGGTCATCAGCGACGCGGAGGCGACGGCGATGGCGCAGCCGGCGCCCTCGAAGCCCGCGGCCTCGATGTGATGGTCGGGCGACAGCCGCAGGGAGACCGCGATGGCGTCGCCGCAGAACGGGTTGTTGCGATCGCCGCGGTGGCTGGCGCCGGGCAGCGGACCGAAGTGGCGCGGCTGGCGGCTGTGCTCGAGGATCAGCTCCTGGTAAAGCGCGGCCAGCGGGGTCACCGGGTGAACACCTCGTTCACCTCCGCCAGCGCGGAGACCAGGGCGTCGATGTCCGCGCGGGTGTTGTAGAGCGCCATCGAGGCGCGCACGGTGGCGGCCAGCCCGAAGCGCTGGTGCAGGGGCTGGGCGCAGTGGTGGCCGGTGCGGACCGCCACGCCCTGCCGGTCGAGGATGCTGCCCACGTCGTGCGCGTGCACGCCCGCCATCACGAAGGTGGCGATGGGCGCCTTTTCGGGCGCGCGCCCGATCAACCGCAGCCCGGGCACCTCCTGCAGGCGGGCGGTGGCGTGGCGGAGCAGGTCCTGCTCGTGCGCGGCGATGGCGACGCGGTCGTGGGCGCACAGGTACGCGAAGGCCGCCGCCAGCCCGACGGCGCCCTCGAGGTTGGGCGTGCCCGCCTCGAACCGCTGCGGGACCCCGGCGTAGGTGGTGCCGGCGAAGGAGACCGACTGGACCATGTCGCCGCCGCCGAGGAAGGGGGGCATCTCTTCCAGCCGCTCGGCGCGCCCGTACAGCACGCCGATGCCGGTGGGGCCGTAACACTTGTGCCCGGACAGCACGTAGAAGTCGCAGCCCAGCGCCTGCACGTCGATCGGAAGGTGGGCGGCGGCCTGAGCGCCGTCGACCAGCAGGGCGGCGCCGCGTGCGTGCGCCAGCTCGGCGACGGCGCGCACCGGGTTGACGGTCCCGATGGCGTTCGAGACGTGGGTCAGCGCCACCAGGCGCGTGCGCGGGCCGATCAACCGGTCCAGCTCGGGCAGCGACAGCGCGCCCTCGTCGGTGACCGGGGCGGCCAGCAGCCGGGCGCCGCGCTCCTCGCACAACATCTGCCAGGGGACGATGTTCGAGTGGTGCTCCAGCTCGCTGACCAGCACCTCGTCGCCCGGTCCCACCCGCGCCGCTCCGAACGTCCGCGCCACCAGGTTGATCGCCTCGGTGGCTCCACGGACGAACACCACCTCACCCGCGTCGCGGGCGTGCAGGAAACCTTGCGCGGTCGCGCGGGCGGCCTCGTAGGCGGCTCCCGCACGTTCGGCCAGCGCGTGGACGCCTCGCCGGACGTTTCCCCTCCCCTCCTCGGAAAAACGGGCGATCGCCGCGATCACCGCGCGCGGCATCTGCGTGGTGGCGGCGTTGTCCAGGTACACCAGCGGGCGACCATGGACCCGCCCGTGCAGAGCCGGAAAATCCTGACTGGCCGGCACGAGGCCAACGCTAGCACGCGAACCGCCGCTTCCCCTGTCAGTCGGCCACCGACTGACAGGGGGTACGCTTGACTGAGATCAGGGCGGGACTAGACTGACGGGCGTTCGTTGGCCGTGCTCCGATGGCCGGGAGCTGGCGATGAAGCACTGGCAGGAGCTGGGGCATATCGCGGTCCGTGTCGCGCGCCTGGGTGAATCCACCCGCGCGCGCATGCCCAGCGATCCTCGATACCTGGCCGCCCTCGCCACCGTTACCCGCATCGAGAGATCGGCCTACCGCCGTCCCGGCGCGCGGCTGCTGATCGAGCCCGACGGCCCGGTCCTGGGCGGCGTCAGCGGCGGCTGCCTGGAGGAAGACGTGCGGCGGGTGGGCCTGTCGGTGATGGCAAGCGGGCGCTCGCGGCGGCTGCACTACGACACCTCGGACGACGAGACCCAGGTCTGGGGGCTGGGGCTCGGCTGCAACGGCGAGGTGGATCTGGCCGTCGTGCCGATCGGCGGCGATGCGCTCGATCTGTTCGCCCGGCTGCAGGCGCGGCTGCGCGGGGATTCGGCGTTCACCTTGTCGACGGTGATGCAGGAAGATGGGCCCGGCGGCTTCGTCCTGCAGGCAGACGGGGACACGGTCAGCACACTCGATCGGTCCGGCCTCGCGCGCGAGATCGAGGCGGCCGCGCGCGCGGCGCTGGCGGCGCGACGGTCGGCGCTGCAGACCATCGGCGGGCAGGAGGTGTTCACCGAGGTGCTGCTGCCGCCGCCGCGCCTGCTGGTCTGCGGGGCGGGGGACGACGCGCGCCCGCTGGTCGGCTTTGCGGCGGCGGTCGGCTTCCGCGTGCTGGTCGCGGACCACCGCCCGGCCTTCCTGACGCAGGCGCGTTTCCCGGAGGCGCAGGAGCTGCTGCTGATGCGCGGGGATCAACCGGCGCCGCAGCTGCGCCTGGGTCGCGAGACCTTCGCGGTGGTCAAGACCCACTCGTTCGAGAACGATCGCAAGTGGGTGGCCCGGCTGCTGGCCGCGGACGTCCCGTACCTGGGCCTGCTGGGCCCGCGCGCGCGCAGCGAGAAGATCCTGGCCCGGGTCGAGCCGGACCGACGCGATCGGGTCTACGCCCCGGTCGGCCTGGACCTGGGTGCGGACGGTCCCGAGCAGGTGGCGCTGAGCGTGGTGTCCGAGCTGCTGGCGGTCTGGGCGGGGCGCACCCCGCAGCACCTGCGCGAACGGAAGCTGGCCCTCCATGCCTGCGCCTGACCGCATCGCCGGCATCGTCCTGGCCGCTGGCTCGTCCAGCCGGATGGGGCACAACAAGCTGCTGCTCGACCTCGGCGGCGAGCCCCTGGTCCGGCGGGTGGTCGAGCGGGCCCTGGCCGCCGGTCTGGATCCGGTGATCGTCGTCCTGGGGCACGAGGCCGACCGCGCGGGCGCCGCGCTCGACGGTCTGACCTGCCAGCGCGTGATCAACCATCGCCACGCCGAGGGCGTGCGCACCTCCCTGCAGACCGGGGTCGCGCAGGCGGCGGCGCTGGGGGCCGACGCCCTGGTGGTGATCCTGGCCGACATGCCGCACATCACCGCCGCGATGATCGCGACCTTGCTCGAGCGCTACCGGGCCACCCGGCCGCCGCTGGTGGTGTCGAGCTACGGCGACGTCGATGCCCCTCCGATCCTGTACGGCCGCCCGCTGTTCGCCGACCTGCTGGCCATCCCGGAGGGCCGCTGCGCGAAATCGGTCGTGCGCCGCCACCGCAGCGAAGCGGTGGTGGTGCCCTGGCCGCCGGCGTCCCTTCACGACGTCGACCTGCCCGAGGACTACGAGAGGCTGCGGACGCAGCCCCTCCACGAATGAAGGAGACCGATGCGGCGGGAATTGCTCGAGCTCGCTTCCGACCTGGCCCGGCGGGGTGAACCGTTCGCCATCGCCACGGTGGTCGCGCGCAAGTCCCCCATGTCGGCGCAGCCGGGGGACACGGCCCTGGTCACAGGCGACGGCGGTTTCCACGGCTGGGTGGGGGGCAGCTGCACCCGCCCGACCGTGATCGCCGAGGCGCTGGCGGCGCTGGCCGACAGCCGTCCCCGCCTGGTGGCGCTGGACCCCGATCCCGACGGGTACCGGCGGCCCGGCCTCACGGTCTTTCCGATGACCTGTCACAGCGGAGGCAGCGTGGAGATTCACATTCAGCCGGTCCTGCCGTCCCCGGATCTGGTGGTCTACGGCGCCTCGCCCATCGCCCGCGCCCTGGTCCGGCTGGGCAAGGCCATGGGCTGGAACGTGCACGCGGTGGACCCGACCGCCGACGCGGAGACCTTCGCGGGCGCCGACAGCGTGTCGACCGATCCCGCGCAGCTGCGTCTTGCACGCGCCAGCGCCCGGCTGTTCGCGGTGGTCGCCACCCAGGGCGCCTGGGACGAGCCGGCCATCCTGGCCGCGCTGGCCCACCGGCCCGACTACCTGTCGGTGGTCGCCAGCCCCCGCCGCTTCGGCGAGATGCGCGCGCTGCTGGCGGAACGCGCGCCCGCGCCCGCGGTCGCGGCGATCAGGAACCCCGCCGGTCTGGATCTGGGGGCGCGGCTGCCCGAGGAGATCGCCCTGGCCATCCTGGCCGAGATCGTCCAGGAGCACCGCAAGGAAAAGGCCGAGCCCCGGGCGGCAGAGAAGCCCACCGCCGTGCAAGCGCGCGACCCGGTGTGCGGCATGACCGTGCGTGACGGCGCCTCGGCGCCGCGGGCCGAGCACCGCGGTCGCACCTACCTGTTCTGCTGCCCGGGCTGCCAGCAGCGTTTCCTGGCCGCGCCCGAGCGCTTCCTGGAGGCTCCGTGACCCCGGCGATCGAGCAGCTGCGCGTCGATCTCGAAGCCGAGGGCTACATCGCCGAGCCCGCGATCGCGACCGCGCTGTACCTGATGCAGCAGATGGGCAAGCCGCTGCTGGTCGAGGGCGACGCGGGCGTGGGCAAGACCGAGCTGGCCAAGGTGCTGGCCCGGCTGCGGGGCACCGACCTCATCCGCCTGCAGTGTTACCAGGGCCTGGACGTGCAGACCGCGCTTTACGAGTGGGACTACGGGCGCCAGCTGCTGCAGCTGCGGATCGCCGAGAGCCGGGGCGAGAAGGCCGACCTCGAGAGCCGCATCTTCAGCCGCGCGTACCTGCTGGAGCGGCCGCTGCTGGCGGCGATCACCCGCAGCGCCGGCCCCGCGGTCCTGCTGATCGACGAGGTCGACCGGGCCGACGACGCGTTCGAGGCCTTCCTGCTGGAGGTGCTGTCCGACTGGCAGGTGACAATCCCCGAGCTCGGCACCATCCGCGCGGCCCATCCGCCGCTGGTGTTGCTGACCTCGAATCGCACCCGCGAGCTGGGCGATGCCCTGCGCAGGCGGTGCCTGTACCTCTACATCGACCACCCCAGCTTCGAGAAGGAGGTGCAGATCATCCGCCGGCGCTGCCCCGAGGCGTCGCCGCGCCTGGGGCGGGAGATCGCCGCGTTCCTCGCGTCGCTGCGGGCCCGCCGTCTGATCAAGCCGCCCGGGGTGGCCGAGACCCTGGATTTCACCCGCGCGCTGCTGCTGCTGCGGCAGCCAGCCTTGCAGCCCCAGGTGGTGGCCGAGACCCTGGGCTGCCTGCTCAAGGACGGCCGCGATCTGGAGAGCGTCAGCTCCCAGGAGCTGGCGACCCTGGTGGCGCAGGCGCAGCAGAGCGGAGGGACGCCGCCATGACCGATCGGGCCGTGCGCCTGGCCCGGCTGGGGCGGACCTTGCGCGCCCACGGCCTGCCCACCACCTTGCGTGACGAGGTCGACGCCGCCCGGGCGCTGGTGCTGGTGGACAGCGACGACCGCGACGAGGTCCGCCGCACCCTGCGCATCGCCCTCAAGATCCCGCGCGAGGACTTTCCGGCCTTCGATCGCCTGCTGGCCGCCTTCTGGACCGCCGAGGAGATCCCGGCGCCGACGGTGGATCGCCCGCCTAGCGACAGCGCCCGCACCGCGGGCGCGCCCGTGCGCTGGGACGCGGAGGCCCGGCGCCTGGTGACCGGCGAGCCCGACGCCACCCCGGGC